>CAZTJM010000036.1:0-33829 GCA_964613865.1 uncultured Limnohabitans sp.
AACATCGGGAGAAGCTCTTCTCCCGATTCTACTTTTACTGCTGAGTTGCAGTCTTAGGTCCTGTGCATATGGGTTTTGTAAACAAGTTTTCCGCGGAAGGTAAAGAGGTCTCCGGTGTTTCGCTTGTCCACTTTTTTTTAGCGCAAAGGCCGCGTAAGAGGGGTTTTGATAGATGTAGCGTCCAATGGCACTTCGTCCCTCTTGGCGCGATTGGCCTTTACCAAAGTCGCAAAGGGGCTTCGCCCATCCTGGGTCTGCGCGGTCATAATTCCCAAGAGGCTGACTTTATTTTGCCCACGGACCGGTCTTCCGCGGGCAGGTTTTTACAGAAAAAGACACATATCCTCTCGGATGTCATCAGATTAATCGGAAATCACCCAAGTATGCGTGAAGAACGTTGATTTTATTATTTGCCTGCCGTGGTCGGTGGACTGTCGACCGTTGACGATTTCATTCTCTCCTTCACCTGCTTCAAAATCGCCGCATTTTTTGGGCTGGAGGTCTCGATTTCCAGGATTTTCGGGAAAAGACTCGGTTCGTAGAAGGTCTTCAGTGCGGTTTCTAGTTCTTCCTGATTTTTTGCCAAAGTATATCCAAAACCAAATTCTTGGGCGAGATGGGCAGCGTTCAGCTTTTGTCTGGTTTCGAAAAACTCCTCCAGTTCAGGTTGCTTGGCCGGTCCATCGATAAGGCGGAAAATCCCACCTGCGTGGTTGTTCAGCAGGACGATCCGTAGATTGGGCATCGCGTAATTGTGCCAGAAGGCGTTGCGATCGTAGAAAAACGCCATGTCTCCCGTGATTAACGTGACCGGATCTTTGGTAGTGAAAGTACAGCCAACTGCCGTACTATTTGATCCATCGATACCGCTTGTGCCACGGTTGCAGATGATTTCTTGGTCCCTTTTTCCGAGAAAATTCACATAGCGCACAGCCATGGAGTTTGCAAGATGGAGCTTGGAGGCTGCCGGGATTTTTTCCAGCAGAAAATGCAGCGCGGGATACTCCCCAAAGTCCGAGGCTTGGAATATGGCTGGAAGTGCGGCTTTTGATTTTTCCTCGAGGGTTTTCCACTTGTTTGAAAAGCTTTCACTTTGGATAGGAAGGTGTTCTTCCAGCCAAGCGAGAAAGTCTATTGGCGCGCAAGCCACGATCCGAGTCAAATGCTGGAAAGTATCCCTCGAATGACCGTCCGACTGGATATGCCAGTGTGAGGCATCCGATTTTCTAAGAAACTGTTTGAGGCTTTTGGAGATGACCGATTGACCAAAGGTAATGATTAAGTCGGGAGTGAGGTCGGTCTGCTGGCTTTCGTCACCCAGCCAGTGATCGTGAAGTGTGAGGGTATGGTCGCTCTGCAGGTTGGAGATCACATCCGTCACGACAACAACGTTTCGATTGCTCGCCAACTGGTCCAGGAGCTTTTGGATCCGGGGATTCGGGCGCTGTTGTCCCGGCACGATCAGCAGTCTTTGGACATCAGTAAGCCGGTTTTTGATATGCTTTAGACTTTCTTCAGTGAGCTGGCTATGGCTGGAAATCGGCGTGAATTCGCGGGGATGCTCTGGATATTCGAATTTTTCTCCGTCCATAGGATAGAAAGGCTCGCGGAGCGGAATGTTGATATGGACAGGGCCAGCTGGAAATTGCTTGGCGAGGTTGATGGCTTCGTTGACCATTCGTCCGGCATGCCAAGTCTGCTCAACAGCGGCAAAGGAATCAGGAAAGCGGAAGCTTTTCTTTACGTGCTTTCCAAAAACTTCCTCCTGATGGATCGTCTGTCCGTCCCATTGGTCTATCCACTCCGGCGGTCTATCAGCAGTCAGAATCAGCAAGGGCACCCGCTGGAAATATGCTTCAGCAATCGCCGGATAGTAGTTCAGCGCTGCGGATCCTGAGGTGCAGACTAAGGCCACTGGCTGTCCGAGCTGCTGGGCCATGCCGAGGGCGATAAAGGCCGCTGAGCGCTCGTCAGAGATCGTGCGCGAGTGGATGTCCGGATGCCTGGCAAAGGCCAAAGTCAAGGGCGCACAGCGTGAACCTGGCGAAAGGATAGCGTTTTCGATTCCTTTTTTGGCGCAGATGGCCACTAAGTCTAGGATGGGCTGGATGATCAAGCGCTTGGTTTTTGGATGAACTTGCCGATGATCTGACACTTGAGCTCCGTTTCTTCCCATTCTTTTTCAGGGTCAGAATCTTCAGTAACTCCCGCACCCGCATACAGCGTCGCAAAGTCCCCATTGAGGGAGGCAGTTCGGAGGTTGACGTAAATGGAAGTTTCTTCCTGTATGTTGACCGGACCTATGAATCCGGCAAAGAACGAACGATCAAAGTCCTCATTTGCTTGCAAAAATTCATGGGCCTCTTTTCTCGGCATGCCACACACCGCGGAAGTCGGATGCAGAAGATCCAACATCACGGAGCCCAGCTGGGGAAATCCAGTGGCCTGCATGTCCACGCGGAAATCGGTGCGAAGGTGGAGGAGATTGCCGGCTATGACGGTTTTGGGACCGTGCTCGTCGTACTCTCTTAGCCGGATTTTCTTGAAACAATCCACGATATACCTACAGACCAAGGCCTGTTCTTCAATTTCCTTTTGTGTCCAGGCAGCCGATTTTAGGGGGTTTTCGCCTGATGCCGGCTGAGTTCCGGCCAAGGCCATCGTATAAAACTGATCTCCTTTGGTCTCAATCAATACCTCGGGGCTTGCTCCGATCCAAGTGCCAACTTGGGGTATGTGAAAAAAATTAACGAAAGAATTGGGGTAGGCTTCGAGCATTTTCAGAAAGGCCTTGGCCAGATCAAAATCTTCTGATACCGAGATCCTCTTTGTCCTCGCTGGGACCACTTTTTCCAAAGTCCCCGCCTCAATTGCAGCTATTCCGTCCTGGACGAGTCTGATGAAATGCTCTTTGCTTTCTGATTCGATTTCGCTGGTGTTCTTCGACTTCGACTGTAGTCTTATCAGTTGGGCTATTCGGGATTTGGCGGACTTTTCAGTCTCGCCAGTTTGACTTTTTATCCACTGAGGTGAGTCTTCGGCGTCAAACTCTTGATCGAGTTGCAGGCTGAAGTAGTAGCTTGACTTGATGAAAAAGGCCTTTTTGTCCTCTTGATCCGCGAAAGGATGGACGATAAATCCCGCTGGAAGATCTTCAAAATTTAAGCTGACCCGCTCAGGGGTTTCACTGTCATCCAGCAAAAACTCCAATTTTTGGGACTTGGGTTTCCGCCAGATAGCGAATGAATTGCCCGATTCCAGACCTTTGAGGAAAAGCAGGTCGAGGAATTCTGACTGGGAGGTGGGTGTTGAAGCTTCGGTATAATTCATTTTTTCTCCAAAATAGCCATGGTGATCCGGCTAATGCAGCACAATTTTTCGCCCTCGTCAAAGATTTTTATCTCCCAGATTTGGGTGGATCTACCTAGGTGGATGGGCTTTGCAATTCCCTTCACCAGCCCATCCTTCACAGCTCGTACATGGTTGGCATTGATCTCCAAGCCTACGCAGGTTTGTTTGGATCGGTCCAGCGTGAGAGAAGCTGCAAGACTGCCCAAGGTCTCCGCCAGCGCTACACTAGCACCGCCATGTAACAAGCCCATAGGCTGCTTGGTTCGGTGGTCGACGGGCATGCTTGCTTCCAAATAGTCCTCACCAATGGCAGTGAACACTATTCCGAGATGGTTGATCATGGTATCCTGCCGAGTTTGGTTGAGCTGGTCTAGGGAAGGACTTGAAAGAAAAACCATTAAAATTCGGGTTAAATGAAGTTTATTTGGGTTGCGGACAAAAATAAAGAAACTTGAATCGAAAAAAAATTTACCTGGTAAGACACGGACAAACCGATTTTAATCTTCAGGGAGTGGTGCAGGGCAGCGGTATAGACGCACCGATCAACGAAACCGGCCTCGCCCAGGCCAAGGCATTTTTTGAGGCCTACAAGGATACCCATTTTGATCAAGCCTATCATACGGCTTTGATCCGTACTCGACAGTCCATTCAGCAGTTTATTGATTTGGGAATTCCTACGGAGACTTTGCCTGAATTGAATGAGATTTCGTGGGGGGACTACGAGGGCACTCCGATGACTCCTGAAGAGGGAGAATACTACCGCCATATGCTACATCAGTGGCAACAGGGAAATCTGGACTATGCCATTGCCGGTGGCGAAAGTCCGAACGTAGTCGCAACTAGGATGAGAAAGGGGATAGAAAAAATCCTGACTGGTCCAGGGGAGACGATTTTGGTCTGTATGCACGGACGGGCGATGAGGATTTTCCTGAGTCTGATCCTGAACTATGACATGCGTCTGATGGATCAGTTTGAGCACAATAATCTATGCCTCTACGTATTGGAACAGTTGCCCGATGATACTTTCGTGGTTAGGAAATTCAATGACCAGACGCACCTCGCTGCTCTGAGTCAGCTTTGAGTGCTTTTGCAGCCTTTTTCTTGGCTACTAAGCTTTCCTCGTACATCGCCAGGTATTGCTGATGGAGGGCCTGGTTTTCGGTAAGGTCAAAAAGGCGAAATGCAATTTGTTGAAGCTGGACACGCTGCCCATTTTCAAGCTCAATTAAAAATTCTCCCAAAAAACACTCGTCGAAATCGCACGAGGGGACCTCGATGAGCAAAGCCAACTCGGAATTTCCTGTATAGTGCTTGGTGTCGAAAGCAGTGGCGAAGTGGGACTCAATGTCCCTAATGTTGATTTTCAATTCTTTCAGTTCTTTGCTCTTGAAGAGCACCAGAAAGGTCTTGGTCTCGGGATCATTTGCAAATGCCGAGCTGAAGCCAATCAGAAACAAAAGAAGAAATGCCAAACTTTTCATCGTCAACAATATAGTGGAATTAATTTCCTTAATGCAAGTGGCATGCCGATAAAAAAAATCCCTGAAGGGTCGCCTCAGGGATTTTTCTATGGAAGGGAGAATATTACGCTTTCGCTGTTCTCTTTTTGGTTTTTGCGCCTTCTTCTTCGATCTCATCTTCGACTCCGGCGAGGATTCTTCCGCAGTGTTCGCAGACGATAAGTTTTTTCTTTTCACGAATATCAGCCTGTCTTTGTGGCGGAACGGTGTTGAAGCAACCACCGCAAGCGCCTCTTTTTACCATTACTACCGCCAGGCCGTTTTTGGCATTTGCGCGGATCTTGGTGTAAGATTTAGCAAGTCTGTCTTCTACTTTTTTGATGGCTTTGTCACGCTCAGATTGGAGCTTTGACTCTTCTGATTCGCTCTCGGCAACGATGGTGTCCAGTTCGTCTTTCTTCAAATCCAGATCCTTCTGACGGTCTTTCATCAAGTTGCTCAACTCTTCCAAATCGGCCTTTTTCTGCTCGATTTTCACTCCGGATTCAGCAATTTTCTTTTTCGAAACCTGAATTTCCAAATCTTGAAGTTCCAATTCCTTGGTGATGGCATCGTACTCACGGTTGTTTCGTACGTTCATCTGCTGCTCTTGGTATTTCTTGATCAGCTTTTCGGATTCCTTGATGTTTTCCTTGAACCGCTTGATGTCGTCTTCGAAAGATTCGATGTCTTTTTGGAATTTTTCGAGTCGTGTTTCGTAGCCTGCTATCTCATCTTCGAGGTCTTGTACTTCCTCAGGAAGCGCTCCTCTTACTTTTACGATGGCATCTAGTCTTGAATCTATAAGTTGAAGGTTGTAGATAGCTTCGAGTTTTTGTGCTACTGTACTTTCCATGTACTATCGGTAGGATGTGGGATTAGTAACTACTTTTGTCAAATAGAGTGCAATATTAGGGAAATTTTGTGACAAAAACTCCCCGAGTAATTCTTTTGTGAAAATTTCACTTTCGTAATGGCCTATGTCACAAAGTATCAACTGCCCCTCTGCATCGAAAAATTCGTGGTATTTGACGTCTGAGGTCACAAACGCATCGGCCCCGGCACGCTTGGCGTCCGAAAGCAGAAAGATCCCAGCACCCCCGCACACGGCCACTTTGCTGACTTTTCTTCCTCTCAAGGCGGTGTGCTTGATCGTGCCGAGATTCATTTTTTCCTTCAAATAGTCCAAAAAGTCCGGCTCGTCCATGGGGCTTGGCAAGAGGCCCACCATACCCGCTCCGACCTCCTGGTTTTCATTTTCCAAAGCGGACAGGTAATAGGCAACTTCCTCGTAAGGATGCGCTTTTTTCATCGCGGTGATGACTTGCCTGCTGAAAAAAGAAGGTAAAATCACTTCTATTCGGATTTCTTTTTCGGATTGGGGAATACCGCGCTCGCCCAAGTGTGGATTTGCTTGCTCAGATGGGGTAAAAGTTCCCACTCCCTCCAATTGAAAAGAACAGTCTTTGTATTCTCCAATCTGCCCCGCACCAGCTGAAAAGACTGCAGCAAGGACAGCGTCTTTGTCTTTTGGTGGGACGAAAAAGACCAGTTTGTTGAGCATCTGTTTTTTCGGCTGGAGGATGTTCGCTTGGCTGAGGCCTAAACGATCGCAGATCCGCTTATTGACACCGGTCGCGACGTGATCAAGATTTGTGTGTATGGCATAGATCGCGATGTCATTTTTGATAGCCTTGATCACGGTTCTTTCCACGTAGTTGCGTCCGGTGAGGCTCTTCATTCCTTTGAAAACGATGGGGTGGTGCGCGACGATAAGATTGGCTCCGAGTGCGATTGCCTCTTCGACGACCGCTTCCGTGCAATCCAGGCTGCAGAGGATTCCGGTTACGGTTGCGCTCCTTTCCCCGCAGATTAACGTTGCGTTGTCATAGCTTTCCTGGTAGGCTGGGGGTGCCAGCGTCTCCAGACAAGAAATCACCTCCTGAATCCTGTATCCCATAATTTTTCTTTTTCTTTGGTCAAAAATAGCAATTCTTGCCAATGCCTTGGTATGCCCCTCTGCTCGCTCCATTTGCGCTGATTTTTCGGATTGTCACCGGCATTCGCAATTTTTTGTACGACCACGGCTTCCTCAAAAGTTCAAAAGCACCTATTCCAACCCTTGTCGTCGGTAACCTTAGTGTAGGCGGTACGGGCAAGACGCCCATGGTGGAGTTTTTGATTCGCCATTTGATGGGTGAAGTTTCCTTGGCATGCCTTAGTAGGGGCTACGGCAGGCAAACCAAAGGATTTCTCAAGGCTAGTCTAGACAGCAAGGCCTCAGATATAGGAGATGAACCCCTTCAGATATTTCAGAAGTTCGGTGGAAAGGTGCCGGTGTTTGTGGGGGAGGATCGGCTAGCAGCATTCGAGATGATGGCCGTGGGCTCTCCCGGATTTGAGCTGGCGGTATTGGACGACGCTTTTCAACATCGAAGACTAAAAGGAGATGTCTATATGCTGTTGACTCCTTTTTCAAAGCCCTTTTTTCAGGATTTCATCATGCCGGTAGGTCGACTTAGGGAGAGTCGGTCTGGAGCCAAAAGAGCGGATTTGGTCGTGGTGACCAAATGTCCTGAGGACATTTCTTCTGCGTCTAAGGCGGAGATAAAGCGAGGCCTTAACCCTTATTTGGACCGGAACGTGCCTGTGTTCTTCTCAAAAATCGCCTATGGATCCGTCTATCCGGTCGGTCATACTCATCCCTTCTCCGGGGCGGTGATCCTGCTTTCCGGGCTGGCCGACGAGCGGCTTTTTGTCAGCTACTGCAGGGAAAAGTTTACTGTGCTGGACGAGCTCGCCTTTCCAGACCACCATGATTATGGAGATACAGAAATAGAGAAAATCGCAAGTCTTGCGAAAAAACATTCGGCCCAAAGTCCCGTTCTCTTGACAACAGAAAAGGATGCCGTCAAACTTAATTATTTCGCAAATCAGGGTTTTTTGGGGGAAATTCCGATTTTTGCCCTGCCTGTGGAGGCAAGGTTTGAACCAGAAGACAAGCAAATGCTGCTGAGCTATATCCGCGAAAAATTCAGAAAGAAGTGATCAGAAGAGGTTTATTTTTCGGGTTTTTGTTCGGGATGCTGACGGTTCAGATGCTTTTTGCACAGCGGCCTATCCCAAGAGGGCAGACGAACAATGGCACGGGCCAAGCCGAAAGGCAGGGAGCAGATCCTGAAGAAGAGGAGGTCTCGGACGGACGCAGACCGCTTTTGGACGACAGCACCCGGCAGGTTTACGGACCCAAAACCTCACTTTTCTACTTTGAAAAGGACTTGAAGCGAAACCGGCTCCAGCTCTATGAGCAGGACACTTCCCTTACCAATTTTCACAACTACGATCCGGTAGCCAAAGGGGGCTGGAAATACCAGGACTTGGGAAATATCGGAAGCGCAGCAAAACCTGTTTTCTACGAAATACCAGAGGTCATCGGCCTTCGATCCGGCTTCCAAGCCTATGATCTCTACTATCACGATCCTACAAAGCGAAGGTATTTTGACACCAAATCTCCCTTTACCGAGATGTCGGCTTTTTTTGGCGGGGGCAATCGAAACATGCTGGACATCGCTTTTGCCCGGAATATCAACCCGAGGTGGAATGTCGGTTTTGAACTGCATACCGAGCGTATCCGAAAGACCCTCAATCCAGTTCAGCGGGATGACCACATGGCTGAGCAGAATGCCTACACCTTCCACACCAACTATCGCTCTGAGAATGGAAAGTACTGGCTACTGGGGGGCTTTTCCAGGATGCGGCATGTGGTGTATGAGATCGGAGGGATCATTCCTCCAGAAGTAGACTCTACTTCCCTTTATTTTACTTATGAAGACGCCAAAGTCTGGCTTCACAACTCCCGAGCGAGGGACCTGAGGCAAGATTACCATATCTATCACGAGTATAAGCTGGGCAATGGACTCCAGATCTATCATACCTTTGACAACCGAAACCAAAACGTAGTCTTCGAATCGGACCTCACTACGAGTGATTCTTTGTTTTTCAATCAAGAGAGGCTAAATGCTCAGGAGGATACCACCCGAAATGAGAGTGACTTTGCAGAATGGAAAAATGAATTTGGCGTCAAGGGCTCATATAAGGGTTTTTACTACAATGCGTTCACTCGGGTCAGAAACGGACGTATGGAAAGCCCATTTTTTCCCGACAAAAGGGAGGCATTTAACGAGGTCTTTATCGGAGGGGAGCTGATTGGCAAGATCTCGGACAGGTGGTCTCTCAGCGCTGATGGAGAATATCTGATTCCTGGGGCGTTTCGTATCCATGGGCTTTTTGTGTCGCCGTGGCTGGAACTAGAATACACCAAGGCGCTTTACAAGCCGAACTCCCAGCAGCAGATCTATTACGGCAACCATTATCGTTGGGAAAATAACTTTGACAACATCGGAGTCGACCAGATCAAGGGCCGGATCAAGTTGGACTTCCATAAAATAAGTCTTAGACCCAATCTGACGATCAATCGGGTGAACAACTACGTGTATTTCAACGAGTACAAAATCGCGACCCAGGCGAGTGGCGAAGCCTATATGCTCATGCCAGGACTGATTGCCAATATCCAGATTGGAAAGAAATTCCGTTGGGATTCCGAGGTGATATTTACCGAGATTTCGGGCGAGGGTGCGGACAATTTCCGCATCCCCCAGCTTTATGCTAATACCCGGTTTTACTTCGACAGCCCAATGTTCAATGAAAACGTGTTCGTGCAATTGGGAATCGACGTCCGATATAAGTCCTCTTATTACGCGGAGGCTTACAACCCTTCTTTCCAGCAGTATTATCTGCAGAACACCTTCGAAGTCTATGCCTACCCCGTGGCGGACCTCTTTCTTGATTTCCGCATCAACCGAACCCGCGTGTTGTTCAAATACAACCATCTCAATGCAGGTCTGATGGAGCAGGAGGGCTATTTTGTCACGCCTGACTATACCGGATACCGATCCTTCTTGGATTTGGGAATTACCTGGTATTTGTTTGACTGATAAAGAGATTTAAGACACAAGAATCAAGAATTTGGAGATGAGACAACCAACCCTTGAAGGTTACACTTGGGCAAAAAGGATAAAACTTGGGAAGGCGCCGTAAATCAAAAATCGTAATTTGTAAATCCAGATGACTTGGGAAGAAAGCACCAGACAAAAAATGCTTCACCTGAAGCTCCCTACCGACCCGAGATGGGTTGGGATCGCCGAGATGCAAATCGAGGATATCTTGGTAGACCACGCCTATTGTGAGCAGAAGGCTGCTTCCTCTTGCATCAGCCTGATTCTCCGGTTCAATGATTTGGATGAAATCGTGGATACGCTGACCCCGATTGTCGCCGAGGAATGGGGGCACTTTGAGCGGGTGCTTGCCCAACTGCGGAAGCGGGGGATGAAATTTGGCGCTCCCAGAAAAGACGAGTATGTGATCAAACTGAATGAATTTGTAAAAAAAGGTGGGAGCCGAATTCAACAGCTCACGGAGCAACTTTTGCTGAATGCTTTGATCGAGGCGCGCAGCTGTGAGCGGTTCAAGCTTTTGTCAAAGAATATCGCAGATGAGGACCTACAGAAGTTCTACTACGAACTGATGATTTCCGAGGCAGGACACTATGTGACCTTCATTGAGCTGGCGAGAAAATATGACGACGTCGACAAGGTCAACCGACGTTGGCAGGAATGGTTGGACTACGAATCGGAGGTACTGAAAAAACTGGAAGTCCGGGGTGACCGCATGCATTGATTTGGACTGCGTTGACTTCATAAAAAAAGTCAATCATCCACCCAATTCTTCCGTATTTGTGTATTATTAATCTGATTTCCTGACGAATTTTTAAAAAGCTGTTCCAAAACGAACAATCCATGAATCTGATCGAAAATGTCCGCGAGGCGCTCAACTCTGTAAAGGTCCATCTACTTCGCACGGTGCTCACCGGCGCGATCATCGCCATAGGTATTTCCTCCCTGGTTGGGATGCTGACTGCCATTGACGGGATCAAGGCGCAGATCGCGGAGAGTTTTGCCGGGTTGGGGGCAAATTCCTTCGAAATCCGCAACCGTGGATTCAGCGGGGGTAGAGTGGTACAGGAGGGAAAGAAAGAGAAAACCTACCCCAATATCACTTATAGAGAAGCTGCTCAATTTAAGAAAGACTACGGATCGATAGGGATATCGACGATTTTCACCTCGGTCACGGGAATCGCTGAAATTAAGAGAGGATCAAAAAAGACCAACCCAAATACCCGAGTGCGAGGTGCGGATGAAAACTATCTGGCTATTAAGGCGGTAAAGCTGGGCAAGGGCCGTAATTTCAGCAATATGGAAGTTCGCTATGGCAACTCGGTTGCTTTGATAGGGAAAGAAATTGAGGAGACGCTTTTCAACACGGGCGAAGATCCGATCAACCAGAAAATCACTGTTTTGGGGAGACCCTACACCATCGTGGGTGTCTTGGATAAGCAGGGCGGAGTAGGCCAAGACCAAGGTGCCGACCGACAAGTACTGATCCCAATCGAAAACGCGGCCCGCTTGGACAAAAACGGGAACTTCTACTACCGTATCACAGGCGTGGCTTCTGATCCCGGAAAGATCGACTACGAGATGGGACAAGCGATAGGCATGATGCGAAAAATCCGACAGGACCGGGTGGCGCAGGAGGATTCTTTTGAGCTCACCAAAAGTGAGTCGGTGGCAGAAAGTCTCGAAGAGGTAGCGGGCTACCTCAGAATTGGTGGTTTCGGTATTGGATTTATAACCCTACTCGGAGCATCGATCGGGCTGATGAACATCATGCTGGTGTCTGTGACCGAAAGAACGCGAGAGATAGGGATTCGCAAAGCGCTAGGAGCTACACCGCTTAGAATCCGCCAGCAGTTTTTGATCGAGGCCATAGTGATATGCATCTTAGGCGGGATTTTCGGAATGCTTCTGGGCCTGGGTATAGGAAACGTGATTGCCAACTTTATCGGCCCGGGGGGATTCTTGGTGCCTTGGATATGGATGTTTGTATCTTTTTTGATTTGTATCATTGTGGGTTTGATCGCGGGGTATATCCCGGCTTTCAAGGCCAGCAAGCTCGATCCCATCGAGTCTTTGAGGTATGAATAGTTTTTTGGCCAGATGTTGGTAGCAAGAATTATATGTTTTTGTTGCCGTTTTTTAGAGCAGAAGATCAATGTCTTTTGGATTAGGTGAGCAGGATGGATCCTGATCGAATGGGCGAAAAAAGGCATATATTAGTAGTATGGAAAAGGTTTTGAGAATAACCAACTTGAGGGATAGAAATTCAGACTTTGCATACTGGTCGACTAAAAGCTACAAAGCCCGTTTGGAGGCAATCGAATTTCTCAGACAACAGTATTTCAGCTTTAAAAAGGATGTTCAGCCAAGACTTCAGAGAGTTTGTAGAGTTATTAATAATCCATAGAGCGGAGTATCTGATCGTAGGAGGATATGCTGTTGGTGTCCACGGGCATCCTCGCTATACAGGTGATCTGGACATCTGGCTAAATCCTACTCAGGAAAACGCAGAAAGAGTTTTGGCCTGTGTCAATGAGTTTGGATTTGCTTCCTACGGATTGACTCAAAATGACTTTATAAAAGAGGGCAATATCGTTCAATTGGGATATCCACCACTCAGAATCGATTTGCTTACCCAAATTGATGGCGTGACTTTTAGAGAATGCTTCGAGAATAAAATCCAGGTTGAAATAGAAGGCCTTTTTGTCAACTTCATTGGCTATGAAGATTTGCTGAAAAACAAAAAAGAATCGGGCCGTCTCAGGGACCTAGACGACATTGACAATCTCTCCTGAGAAATTATCAGCTGACAATAGAGGAATACCGTCCATTCTCTTCGATACGAGTAGATTGGTGTTGCGTTTTATAATAAGATTAAGACTCCCAATGATTATTGGGAGTTTCGCGTTAAAGGCGACCCTTAATTGAAGTCACGCCCTTAGTGCTGATGTTTAGTTTTTATATTTTGGTTTACCGCTCAGGCCTTATGCCGGCTGTTGCCAACAACCTTCTTTTTCCTTACCTTCGACTTTCATTTAAGGGGTGCCCCAAAATAAAGGGCTGAGATCATACCCATCGGCAGCACATGCTGCCGAGCACCTGATCCGGATAATGCCGGCGTAGGGATCGACAATCAAGGTTAACCCTTATTTGGATAAAGGATAAATTTATTCAAATGGAATTTTCATTCGACTCAGGTTTGCTCCTCCAGCAAATCCAAAACACCAGCCTGCTGGAATGGTTCGCCGTAGCTTTCGGCGTATCCGAAGTGTTGCTTGCCCGCAAAAACAGCATTTGGCTCTATCCCACTGGTATCATCGGAATTCTCTGCGGCTCCATTCTACTGCTCGAATCCAAACTGTATGCGGAGACACTTCTGCATTGCTATTATCTGGTGATGAGCGTCTACGGATGGGCCAACTGGAAAAACCGTTCCGCAACAGGAGCTTCCCAGATCACCAGAAGTGATTCGAGAGACTTTGCAATAACCCTCGGAATAGCCGGGTTGGGCTGGGTTTTCCTCTATTTTATGCTAACCACCTTCACCGACTCGGATGTCCCGGTCATCGACGCTTTCGTGTCATCCTCTGCTTGGGCAGGGATGTGGCTTTTGGCTAAACGCAAGCTGGAAAACTGGATTTGGCTCAATATTTCCAACCTCATCGCCATCCCGCTGTTGTATTCCAAGCAACTATACATGTTTTCATTTTTAACACTTTTTCTCTTTGTCGTCGCCATTTTTGGCTATTTGGACTGGAGGAAAGAACTGAAAGACCAACATGAAGCAGTCCGAACTTTTTGACGCCGAACAGGCTGAGCGCTCCGAAAAGATCGGCCGCCTTTCCGATGAGTGGCTAGAAGTCATTTACGAAAAGAAATGGTTCAAGCTCTTCGTTCCAAAAGAACTGGAAGGATTGGGTCTGGATTTGACCGAGGCGCTTCGTCTCGAGGAGAAGCTGGCTGAACTGGACGGGAGTTTGGGCTGGACGGTGACGCTTTGCGCCGGAGCAGCTTGGTTTGTTGGGTTTTTGGACAAGGAACTGTCCCATGAGGTTTTTTCGGATCCAAAGGTTTGCCTTGCCGGAAGTGGCTTTGTGGGTGGAAAGGCAGACTTGGTCGATGGAAAATGGCTCGTATCTGGCAGTTGGACTTACGCTTCCGGAGCTTTGCATGCCACACATTTCACGGCCAACTGTGAGACCCTTGAAAACGGCATTCCACTTTTGGACAAGAAGGGAAACCCGGTGGTCAAGGCATTTATCCTCAAAAAAGGAGAGGTTGAGATCCTCGACGGCTGGAACTACATGGGGATGATCGCGACGGGAAGCCATGCTTTCAAGGCTGAGGGAATTTCTATCCCTAAGAATAGGGCTTTTGAGATCCATCCCGATCAAGCAGTACTCGCTGATCCGGTTTTTCGCTATCCCTTTTTACAGTTTGCTGAAGCGACGCTGGCGGTGAATATCTTGGGAATCGCACAGCATTTGGCTAGGCTTATTGATCAGTCTTTTTGGAAAAGGCACGAGTACAGAAAGTACAGCAAAAAGCAGTTGCGGTATTTTCAGAAAACTCTGGAAAAGCAGTCTAGAAAGCGCGAGAAACTCAAAAAGGAATTTTATGCCCTAGTCAAGGAATCCTGCGACGAACTGGAGTCGAAAAGGGAAATTTCCAAGTCACTGCTCAAAAAGATCAGCAGGATCAGCCGAAAGCTGACCCAATTCTGCCGCGAAAGCAATGGCAAACTCTATCCTTTCGCAGGCTTGGAAGCCGCCAAAACCCACACGAAAATTAACCGGGTTTGGAGGGATTTCAACACGGTCAGCCAGCATGCCCTGCTGATTTTTCCTTTTTGAAAAAACGACATTTTCCTTCGTTTCGAATTGTTTTCCCAAAAACCTTCTTAAAATGATGGGGAGGGTTTTGACAATTTGATTGACATGGAAGGGGATTATTTCAAAGGACGAGGAGCGCAAATCCAATCCGGTAACCGGTTTTTGGAGCGAAGGGTTGTAGCAGAGCACATCGAAGGCTTGGACGAGGAGCTTTTGCTTTCTCCCAAAACTGAGGTCCGCGTAGAGCACGCCAAGACGATCGTAAATCCAGTGAAAAGTCCGGACCTCGGCTTGATGTTTTCCTTAAATCCCTATCAGGGCTGCGAACATGGGTGCATCTATTGCTATGCACGAAACTCCCATGAGTACTATGGCTATACAGCGGGCTTGGATTTTGAGACCAAGTTGATCGTCAAACCCAACGCGCCGAGCTTGTTGGAAAAGCACCTGCTGAATCCCAACTGGAAAGTTGCCCCGATCTCGGTATCGGGAAATACAGACTGCTATCAGCCGCTTGAGAAGGAAAAGGAAATCACGCGTGGGCTACTGAAGGTATTTGCAAAATATCGCCATCCGGTGGGTATGATCACCAAAAACAGCCTAATTCTGCGTGATTTGGATTTGCTGCAGGATCTGTCGCAAGACAGACTGGTGCAGGTATACATTTCCATTACCACTCTGGATGAAAGTCTGAGGAGAAAAATGGAGCCAAGGACGGCGAGCGCGGTGAAGCGCTTAAAAACCATTGAAGCTTTGGCAAAGGCTGGAGTGCCTGTCGCGGTTATGAATGCCCCGATCATTCCAGGATTGAATAATCAGGAAATACCCGCGATCCTAAAAGCTGCGGCGGATCACGGTGCGCTGAGCGCCGGGATGACAGTAGTCCGTCTCAACGGGAAGCTGGAAGAGATTTTTTCCGATTGGCTACGGAAAAACTTCCCAGACCGTTTTCAGAAAATCATGCACCAAATAGCCGAAGTTCACGGGGGACAGGTCAACGACAGCCAGTTTGGAAGAAGGATGAAGGGTGCCGGAGTCCTTGCTGAAAGCATCCAGAATCTCTTTCGTTTTGCACGGAAAACGCATTTTGCTGGGCGTGCCATGCCTCCTTTTGACTTGGGGAAATTCCGCCGTGGGGGCAATCTGAGCTTGGAATTTTAAATTCTTTAGGCGAATGATTTGGCGACGATGTGCTCTTTTTTAAACAAGCCATCGAATATTTCGGCCACTTCCTCGGCGGCAAGGGTGGGCAAGAGTGAGGTGTCCGAAATGCCGGAGACTACGCGGGTGATGTCATGGTCTACCTTTCCTTTTTCGCTCCATAGGGCCACGGGCGCCGCAGTAATGTAGGCGGAAAAAGCATGATGGCCTGAGCCGGGTCTCTCCCCAATGATGTGGATGATGCCTTTTTTCTGTTTGGGGTCCTTCAGGTTTCCAAAGAGTTCTTCCCCAGTGGCATACCCCGCCCTGACCCTGCCATGGGTGAACACGGCATGCTGGGGAGCTAGGCGATAGCCTTTGGATTTGAGCTGGGCGCTCAGATTTTCCAGAAATGGAAACAGATGGCCGTCATCAGTCAGAGCCAGCGCGTTGAGTCCGTCGGAGATAACGATCTGAACGTCAGGAGCGTCATTTTCCCATCCAGCCTTCATGGCTGCCAGCTGTTCCGTCGTCTTTGAGCTTAGCTTTTCGCCTGTCTCGGGATGGTAGACATAGTCCTTGCGGTCTTTGCTTTGGGTGATCAAGGGTAGCGCTGCAGGAATTGCATTGACAAAAGTACTTGGCATTTCTGCCCAAAGACTCACCTTGGCATCCTCATAAAGCTCATGGATTTTCTTGTCCAGTTCGGGGTGCAGATCCCAGACATTCTCGCCAAAACCTTGGGCAATAGGTACTCCGCGAGATTCAATTTCAGCGATAGTTTTTCGGCCTTCTGCCAAAATCTCTTCTTTTGTTCTAAGGTCTTTTTTCGCAAGTCGGTATTGATAGTAAACCCATGTCGGATCCCCGAAGTGCTCGGTGGGCCGATTGTCCGCACCGATGATCTCGATCTTTTTGAAAAAGTCCCACATCGCGTCGTTGATCTTGTAGCCAAACTGCTCGCGGATTTTGACGTGGTTATAAAAACCCGTGGTGAGATAGCTCAGCATGGGGTCGTTTTTGGTTGGCAAAGCCATCAGATAGGCTGGGTTTGCGGGCATGATCCGCTCTATGCACCAGTCCAACTCGTCAAGTGATACGTCCATGTGGAGCGTGGAGCAGACATCCAATCCGATGGTAAGTTCGTGAAGTTTTCCCATGACGATGTCTTCCAGGCAGCACCTGACTAATTGCTCTTTGGTTTTGAAAACTTCCGGGCCGATAAAGCCCGCTACGTCATTTACATGCACCCAGGGAGTTTCCTCGGGACTTTTTCCCCTGGAAAGCTGGCTTTGAAGCGCACGCACGAAGCCGTATTTCCTCGACTCGTGCACGAGCATGTCAAAGCCTTCACCGTGTCCATTGGTAAAGTCGGCTCCTTGTCCCGTTTCTGCATACAAACCAAACTGGCCCGTGCGGCTTTCCATGTGGGCTTGCATTTTTGGGATCGAGACGTCAAAGGTTTGGTTGGCCTTGACTGTTCCTGCGATGCTTTGGAACCAAATGCCTGTGGTGCCCGGGTGGATTTTCTCCGCCTCGGCTTGCACGTCGATATGGGAAAGCACACAGTTGGAGATGGTTTTTTCCAAGCCAAAAGTTGTGATTAGATCGAAGAGCGCTTTTTCGATCTCAGCCACCGACTTGGGATCACTGGAGACAGGATTGGTGCCTAGGACCAAGTCTCCGACCCCATAGGACCAAGCGTCAAAAACCTGCCAGACGATATCCGTGGGATTATCGGTTGGAGAGTTGGGCTGGACTCGGGCGCTGAGGTAGCCCTTGCAGCCGATTTGGGTACCCGGAATTGGGTTGAAGACTTTTTGTCCAACTTGGATCAGTTCTTCGTTGGTCATCAGCTTGACCAGACAAGCGATCGCATCGCTGCTCAGAGCGGGCATGATCGCTTTGATTTCCGCCTCGGGCTGGCTTAGAACGAATTCCTTCAGTTCTCCCAAAGTCCAAGTATCCAGTTCCTCGTTTTGTGCTGTATTCTCCTCAATCAGCTCGTAGATCTCATCGATAAAAAGGCTATGGGCCTTCAAGTCTCCAATTCGGGTGTTTGCCAGAAGCGCCCTGGCGTTTATCCTGGATTGCTCGGATTCGGCAGCGATACCTAGCGTGAGATCGCCTTCCTTAAATTCATTGGCTGCGCCGACGATTTGCCTGTAGAGAGTCAGGTCGTGATCGCCCTGTTTCCTTTTGATGTAAGCGAAAATATCTTCCGAGTCGGCAGGTGCTGCAATGACTGGGCTGGCTCCCATGACGGCTTTGTTGGCGGATTTGAAGTCGCAGGCTTGGAACAGGAATGCGGAAGTACCCAATACGCCCACTTGGCTTAGAAATTCCTTTCGGCTGATCTTTTGGAGCATGGTGATTTCTGAGGGTTTGTTTTCTGAAATCTTGGGTCTATTACCGATATGCGGTTTTATGCAGGCTTAAGTTAAGGTAAATTTGCCATGATTTTTCGCAAAGTGATTATGTACGTTTCTTTTGGTTGATGATTTTTTAATGCTTCAAAACCGGGTAGGGGACAAACTCCTCCTCGTCGCCAGGTACTTTTTCAAACCCGCCCGCGATCCATTTTTCCTTGGCTGCTTTGATAAGCTCTTTGCTGGAGGAGACGAAGTTCCAGTCTATGAAGCGCTCTTCGGGGAAAGCATCGCCTCCAAAAATGTAGATTGTGCTGTTGGCTTGGATCGTAAATTCGCAGAGTGTGCTGTCCTTGGCCACGAGAATTTGTTTTGGGCCGAAGGTGTTTCCTTCGCTTTCGATCCCACCCTCCAAAATGTACAATCCACTTTCACCAAACAGCTGTTTTCCGATGCTGAGGTTGTGTTTTTCGCTGCTTTTGATCTCCAGCATGTAGAGTTTGCTGTAGACAGGCACAGGTGATCTGTGCCCCAAGACCTCACCAGCCACCAATTTGAAGTCCACGCTTCCTTCGCTCCAAGCTGGGAGCTTTTCCGCTTCGATGTGGAAAAACTCGGGATCCATCTGCTCCAATTCTTTTGGCAAGGCCACCCAAATCTGCAGTCCATGCATGAGTTTGTCTTCGTGACGCATGTGATCTGGAGTCCGCTCTGAGTGAACGATTCCCTTTCCTGCCGTCATCCAATTGACCGCTCCGGGGTTGATTTGAACTTCGTTGCCAAGCGTGTCTCGGTGCATAATACTCCCTTCGAAGAGGAAAGTGAGCGTGGAGAGGCCAATGTGCGGATGGGGTCGGATGTCCATCTGCTCCCGCTCGTTGAGTTTGACCGGTCCCATGTGGTCGAGGTAGATGAAAGGGCCGATCATCCGTTTTTGGCGAAAGGGTAGGAGTCGGCCCACCAGGAATTTACCAATATCGGCGGCGCGTTCTTCGATGATGAGGTTGATGTTTGACATGGAAATGGTAGTTGTGCCCTTGTGGGAAAGTGCTGAAAGTCGACAGAAATTTAATGGATATTTGCCGCAAGGACTAGCCAGGAATCCATGAAAAGGAAAAGCCCGAACTCGCGCAGTTCGGGCTATTTGCTCAGTTTGTACTTGGGATATTATTCTATCGGAATTTTTTTCGCATTTTCCTTCAGCCATTCTTCAAAGGATTGCAAGTCTGGATTGAGCTCTTTGGCGGCGGCAATGTCCCGCGCTTCGGTAAATTCTTTCGCAAAGATCTCGTAGTACTGAAACATGTTTCCCAGGTCTTCTGCGCCAGGGAATCCAAAATTTCGGAAGACTTCGGCGGGAATGGCATTGTATCGGACTTCTTCCCCCAGGGCTTTGGTCAGCGCTTTGGCCATGTCCTCGCAGCTGATGTGTTCTCCGGCAATTCCGACGGTTTTCCCGATCATCTCCTTTCCTTTCTTGAAAATGCCGTAGGCGCATTTGCCGATATCTTCTGCTGCAATGCCGCTAAGTTTATTACCTCCCATGGGAAACGTGATCGCCAAAACTCCGTCTTCCCCACGCTTGGGCCCCATGCCGAAATAGATGAGGTTTTCCCAGTAAAACGTGGTGAGCAGGAAAGTCGTCGGCACACCCGCCGCAATAAAAAATTTGTTGGATTCGCCCTTTGCGTCAAAATGGGGCACTTTATATTTTCCCATCAGCGTCGGAATGCTGTCGTCATGCAGTGGCACGAGCAGGCGGGTGTCCTCCAAGGTGGACCAAATGACGTGCTCCACTCCGGCAGCGTCGGCGGCCTCAGCCATGCAACTAGCCTCATTGGCTTCTTTTTCGGGCTAGAAGTGTTCCCAGAAAAAAGTGACGCAAAATGCTCCATAAGCTCCTTCCATAGCGGCACGTACCGTTTCAGGATGGGCTAGATCCGCTTCAACTACTTCGGCTCCCAGCTTTTCCAGTGCCTTTGCCTTTTCGGATGTTTTGTCACGGGTGACGGCCCTGACCGAAAAATCGCTGTCGGGATCGTTCAGGATAGCTCTTGCCAATCCCCCGCCCTGAGCGCCTGTGGCTCCAAACACGGTAATAATCTTTTTTTCCGACATGGTTAGTTTGTTTATAGGTTAAAAGTTGTTTCTGATTGGAAGTGGCAGAGAGTTGCTAGCCAATCTTTCGGCCTTGGCTTTGTCCTCTTAGTGTAAACTTGTAAAACCCCGTTTGGTTCTGAATGGACTTTCAAGTTCAATGCATGAACAAACAATTTCGACTAGTTGGCAGGCCTCCATGTCGGCTCATCATTTTCATAGTTGAAGTTTTCGATGATCTTGGATCCATTCAGCAGCCTTTCTTCGGTGAATTTTACTTGGACGAACTCCCTGCCTTCTTTGCAAAATTTGGTTGTCACCAGATACTCTTGCAAAGATTCGCGTTTGCCCTTGATGCAGCTCCAAGATCGATCGGGGTTGACGCGGTACCATACTTCGACCAGAAACTCGATGTGCTTCTCGCTATTGGAGACACATTCCTTTTCCCAAACCGGATCATACACTTCATCCCAACAGCGTTCAAGGTAAGTGACTTTGAAAAGGCCCTCATTGGGATCGAAGACCGTGCTTACCGCTCCGCCATAAACTACCCTGCTGAACTCCTCTGCGGAGAGCCTTTCCTCCGGCGTACTAGAACTGTCCTTGACGGTATTCATGGGTATGTTTGTTTTATGTTAAGCCAAGCAGAAGAGAAAGGGCAGACCTCTTTTATCCAGGGATTACCTCTACCAAAATTTCATTGCCTGATCTGTCAAAATAGGTGCAGGTCATTTCATCCAGAAACACCGTCCATTTTTCGATACCTGATCTTGCCGCATCATAGCAAAAGGTAGCATAGTCTGTTTCACCGTCTTGGTGGGCTTTCAGGTCGATCTCGAATTGGGATTTGTCGGATACGTTCGCGACGGTGATGGTTTCGTACTGCGCCGGAGAGGAGATTCGGTATTGGTTTGCGCCGAAATAGATCGTATGTCCATCTGCCACAGCCGTCTCATAGTGGCTGACTCCAAGTTCAATCAAGTCTTGGATAAATGCAGGGAAGTCAGCTCCGGACTTTACTTTGTTGTGGGCGGCTTTGATTTGGTTGAGGGAGAACATCGTTGTTTTGGGTTGAAATGGAATGACTCATGCCAAAAGTGGCTAAACCGGACGATTGAGGATCTCCGCCTCGTATCCCCCTTCCTCATATCTGAGAACCATCTTGTTGAATTCGAAACTGACGGTTTCCCGCTCGCTGAGATCGGGCATGTCCGTCGAGGCCATTATCTGCTCGATCCTGACGATGCTGGCATCGAAAAGTTCTACTGAGTAGTCGAGCGCAAACACGCCCGAAGATTTGGGCCTGTAGTAGCCCAATTTAAACTGGCTGATTCTATCGTTGAGCCTCCAGCAGAGAAAAAGCATGGGGCTGGTTTTGTCTATTTTTTTGTGGATGACAAACGGACCAACCGAAAATGCGGTCCGAGACCTTCCTGTGCTGGCTTGCACTTTTTCCACCTCGTGATGGGTGCTGTTAATGGGGATTTGGTCTTCGAAGCCTCTTTGCTTAGCCGTCCCCGGAAATTCTCCGTGACTGGTCGAGCTTAGTTTTAGATAGATGTGGCTGGACATTCCTGGGATGTTTAAAGTGTGAAAAAATCTAAGGAATATAAAGAAAATCAAGGTGTTTAGCCAGCGTTTTTCTGCCTCGAAGCTTCGCTATTTTGGGATTACATAAGAAACGATGGCCTTCACTTTTCTAGATCCAGCACTTGTAAACTCGTAGAAATCCGCAAATCCATAGCTTTTTCCATCCAGCATTTTCATCTCCCCGTGCACCGCGACAAACTTACCATGGCTGAGGATCTGATGGATCCTAAGTTCTTCGGCCTTGTTGTCACTCATCTCGCTGAGAGTAGACAGAAATTGGTCTTTTCCGCCGATGGGAGTGTCACCTACCAGAGTCCAGACCACATCCTCAGCCAAATGCTTTCCTACCTTTTCTAGATCATAGGATGCAAAAGCTTTGGTGAGGTTGAGGACCAACTCCTTTTTGAGTGCGTTTCCGCTGTCAGATGGGGCAAAAGTTTTCATGGTAGTTGACTTTTTTGATTTTCAATCGTCAATGGCTTCGATGCCTTGCTCTTTGAGTCGCTGCAGGTGCTCCTTCATGGCTTGAAGTTGCTCGGGAGCATGACCTTGCCAATTCTTGACTTCCCCAACTACCTTCAATGCTTCCCGCGTACGGTAAGATTGGGTGGGATTGCCGGGGAATTTTTGATCGGTAAGATTGGGATCATCTTCAAATTTTCCCTTGGGCTCTACGATATAGATTCGTCCTCTTCCTTCCCCTTGTGCCAATTCTGCTCCCCAGGTTGCGGCGTCTAGCGTGGCGGAGAAATAAACAAACTTGGCTTTGTGTCGCGAACCGTAATTGGATGAGAAGCCTGGCTCGATAAGGCTTCCGATCTCCAAATCCACTTTGGTTCCATGGTAATAGACCGTCTCTTTTTGCTCGGTATCGTCTTTCATCCTCATATCAAGTTTGAAATTAATCAATACAAATTGCTCAAAGTGCCTGAGAAAACACAGCGAAAGCCTTTTTCTTCATGTCTGAATCCACCGCTAGTCACGTTGTCAAACTGGGAAATGTCGATTGAGACAAATCTTTATTGTGGGATTCCTTGGCCGGAGAGCTTTTCGCCTAGCCATGGCCCAATCCCAAGTACTTTCAAAGTCGGTGAATAAAAATCCGATGGATGCCTTTTAGAAAATTCAAGGCTTTGCACTTTGGATTAATTAATTGAAAAGTCTTTTCTGCCTTGATCACATTCTGAATATCCAAAGCTGGTTGATTTTCAGAAAGGCGAGAAATGAAAAGGTGCAGATAGCTCCTCCCAAGCTAATAACGTTGACGTATTTGCGGATCTTTTCCCTGTTTTTAAACGCAGATAACGTCCCTTTAAATATTGTCCAGCCGATTAGCCCTCCGAGAGAGTTGTTGATGATGTCTGTGACATCAAAGGCGCCGATTCCCAAAATGTATTGGGTCGCTTCCAAAATGAAACTGCTAAGGACAAAAAGCGCCAGAGCTTTTAAAAAGCTCCATTTTTCAAAAAGTACGGCCAAATACAGACCAAATGGAATGAATATCAGAACGTTCAGGAGGATTTCGCCATAGCTCACTTTACCATTCAAAACCAAGGGTCTTTGGTAGGGGATTAGATTGAACTCATCACGTTGTTCGGTATAGGTGATCTCAATGCCAAACTTGAAAACGATGATCCAAACCAAGGCTGCTGCATACACCGCAAAAAGGGCAAGTGTAAGATGCTTTGACTCAAAAAAAGACGAAACGACAACTGGTTTTTCGGAGTTATATTTTCTCATATTGAAGCAAAATAATGCCGCTTGGGAAAGTGATGGACTTGATCAGCTTTAGTCTTTGCCAGTCGACCAGATTTTCAAAAAGAGCAGTGCCATGTCCGATGGCAATGGGATTGATGTAGAGGTGAAACTCATCCACCAATCCAGCCTTGACCAGATTGGCTACGAAGGAACTTCCACCATAGACGATCAGGTCTTTGCCTTCTTGCTGCTTCAATTGCCTGACTTCTTCTGCAAGGTCTCCCTTTGCCAAGCTTGTATTTTCCCATTTGGAATCCTCGAGAGTCCGCGTGAAAACGATTTTCTTTTGTCCCACCTTGATCTCCGCAGCCTCGTACATAGGAGAATCTGGCTGGGAGAGAACGTTTGTCCAAAAGGGTAAATAGTCTTCCGCCAGACCTCTTCCTATCAGCTCCGTATCACAGGAACCCGCCAGATCCAACACATGGGATTTAATCTCATCCCAGGCCCACGTCACCCATTGTTGCTCATCGTTGGGACCGGTGGAATTAAATCCATCGAGTGAGAGCTGCATTTGGAGTTTCAGTTTTCTCATTGGGCGAGTATTGGGACTTAGTCACAGGAGGTATTGTGTCCGATTCGGATGATATGACCATCAGGGCATTCTACGAGCATTTCCCGCATATTCCACTCTTTGCTGTCCGGCTGGCTTAGGATATTTGCGCCGGAGCCTTTGATGAGTTCGTAGTATTCATCCACGTTGTCTACCACCAGGGAAATCCAAGTGCGGGGGGTACCTTGGTCTTGCTTGCAAAAGAAAATTTCTACTCCATCCCGATAGACGCCACCAAAGGTCGGCGGGCTATCCCATTCCCATTTGTTTTCGAATTTCAGCTGTTCGGTAAAATAAGCGATGCTTTTGGCCACATCCGTGGAATAGAGAATCGGGATGGCTTTGTCGAATTTCATGACAGGGGCATTTTGGGGAGGGATTTATAGTCCTGATTTAGGACGGCTCAGATTCGAGTTTATTTCATTATTCTTTTATTTCCAAAAAACTTGATGAGTCAGCGTGCCGCGATTTCACCTCTCGTTCAAGAGGAATATAAGGGTTTTGAAGCTGGCTTTTTTAAAAAATCAGCAGGGGCGGTTTCCGTAGTTTTCTCATTCCCTGCAAAAAGTAAAAGGCGGAGAAACCAGCTCTCCGCCTTCGGTGTGACAAACACTTGCTCGCCCTGGATTAGGAGACAAAGCTCGTGACGGTTTCGGCCATCGGTGTGGTAGGCCTTCCGATCAAGCCGGAAAGCCGTTTGCCATCGTCAAAAAGATCACCCTTGGAAGCGGATAAATCCCATCCGGCAATAGCTGCTGCCAATCCTTCCGGCAGACCAAATTGAGTCAGGGCTTTTGCATACTCCGCTTCGGGAAGATCCGTGTAGGGGATATTTTTCCCGCTCTGCTTGCTCACTTCTGCCGCCAAATCTTGAAGGGTATAGGATTCGTCTCCGGCAAGTTCATAGACCTTTCCTTTGTGCTTTTCATCCAAAAGCACCACGGCGGCGGCTTCCGCAAAGTCGGCTCGCGCCGCTGAAGAAATTTTTCCATCTCCTGCGCTTCCTATCATAGCTCCCGCTCCCAAGGCTCCCGGGATGGATCCCGCGTAGTTTTCCGTGTACCAGCCATTTCTCAAAATGGTATATTCGATTCCGGATTCTTTCAGGAGTTTTTCGGTCGCCAGATGCTCTCCCGCTAAGCTGAGACTCGAGCGGTCTGCATGAAGCAAACTGGTGTAGATGATCCATTTGACTCCCGCAGATTTGGCGGCATTTATGACGTTCCCGTGCTGAATAGCTCTCTTTCCCACTTCAGAACTTGATATCAGCAGCAGTGTGTCGATACCTTGAAGACTTTTGGCTAGCATATCAGCATTGCTGTAGTCAAACTCCCGGGCTTCGACACCCAGTTCCGCGGCTTTTTCGACATTCCGAGCCAAGGCTACGACTTGATCGGCAACTCCTCTTTTTTTCAATTCATTTAAAACGATACGTCCCAATTGGCCAGTGGCGCCACTTACTCCGATTTTCATGTAGTTAAAATTTTGGTTATTAAATAGTTGATTGTGTCTTTTTTGTTTATCCGATCTTCACGGAAGTCATGGTCAGCGATCCTCCAAGGGGCTCGTCATTGAAGAGACTTACTTCTTCTCCCTTGCCCTGTAGACCTAAGGTGTAGAGCAAAGGGAGGTAATGCTCTGGAGTCGGAATCGCCAGGTCGAAGGCGCGTCCAAGCTGCCGGAAATTGATCAAGTTCTCATGATTTCCGTCCAGGATATTTTCCTTGATTTTGGTATTGGCTTCGATAGCCCAGTCATAGCCATAGGGTTCATTGAGTTTTTGCCAATGGACCATCCGAAGGTTGTGCACGACATTGCCGCTGCCGACGATCAAGATGCCTTTTTCCCTGAGCTTCGCTAATTCCTTGGCCAAGTCATAGTGCTCACGCGGCGACTTGCGATAGTCCAAACTCAGCTGGACCACGGGGATTTTGGCCTCGGGATACATGTGTCGGATGACTGTCCATGCCCCATGGTCCAGTCCCCACTGTTCGTCAAGATGCACTTCCGTGGATTTAACTGTCTGATGTATTTCTTTGGCCAGCTCGGGACTGCCAGGCGCGGGGTATTGAACCTCGAAAAGCGCCTTTGGAAAGCCTCCGAAATCATGGATCGTCGGAGGATTTTGCATGGTGGTAACGCGCGTTCCGGACGTTTCCCAGTGGGCCGACACTACCAAAATGGCCTTCGGAACTTCGATTTCCGTGGAGATTTGTCTGAATCCTCTGACGAATTGGTTGTCCTCGATGGCATTCATGGGACTGCCATGGCCGAGGAATAAAACGGGCATCTTTGGCGTATTTTCCAAAGGTCCCAATATCGAGTTTAACGTGTTTAGATTCATTGCTCCATAGATTGAAGTTCCCCCAATTCCCAGAATAGAGAGAAAGGATCTTCGGTTCATAGCATAAAGGAAATCGCCCAATTCACAGTTCCTTTTTTGGTCGGATGTCACTTTCTCTGGTTGACGGAACAAAGTTACCGCCGCGAATTGGGGCAAATACTTGATGTATGTTAAGAAAGCTGGGAGCGCCGAGCTTGGAGTTGGGGCTATTCCAAAATTCAGCTTTTTTTCTTCCTGATGCGGCTCAGGCTCTCGGGAGTGATTCCCAAATAGGATGCGATATAAGCTTGCGGGACGCGCTGCAATATGTCGCAGTTTTCCTTGACCATATCCTGGTAGCGTTCCTCGGCGGTCGTCCACATCGTGGAATTCAAACGCTGTAGGGCGTTGATGTAGGCCTTTTGGAACAAAATCCGAAAGTAACGCTCCAGCTTGGGAACCTCGGCATAAAGCTGCTCCAGCCTTTCGTTAGAGATCTGTAGTACTAAAGAGGCTTCGAGCGTCTCGATGTAGAATTTCGCGGGATTTTGAGAGAAAAAACTTTCCAAATCACCGATCCAGCCGTTTTCAAGCCGGATCTGGTAAATGTGCTCCACGCCTTTTTCGTCTACAAAATACGACCTCAACACGCCCTTCACGATGAAATAGATGTGCTTGGATATTTCACCGGGTTTGAGGACGAGCTTTTTCTTTTCCAATTCCACGGGCTCAAAGGCGCTGAGGATCTTCTCTTCCTCTTCTGGCAAAAGATCGACCCATTTCTGGATATAGGGAATCAGCTTGTGTTCGGGGATTTGCATGGATGAAATACGCGGGATTATAGAATAATTGGTTTGTACCAACAAAAAACCGGCGGAGCAAGGTTCGGATATCGTCGACTTTTACACAAGTAGCCATCCCAATTGTGATTTTTGCCTTACTTTCCAATCCCAAAAGTACAGATCACCGGTATTTTTGATTTTAGTACTTATTCCAATCCCTATAACTTATGAAGAAAACATTGACGTTTTTTCCGGCTTTGCTTTTTGCCGGAATGCTGATGGCCCAAGAGACCATAGACTTGGCCGCCATCGAAAAAATCAAAAAAGAAGGTCTCGAAAACTCCAAGGTCGAAGAGATTGCCTTTGAGCTGGTGGACAGAGTGGGCCCGAGACTCAGCAATTCTGAAGGCTACGAGCGAGCGACGGAATACACCGTCAAGCAACTGAGCGACTGGGGACTTTCCAATGCCAAGACCGAAGCCTGGGGAGAATTTGGCAGAGGCTGGGAGATGGAGAAAAGCTACGTCGCCATGACCAAACCCTATTACATGCCCTTTATTGCCATCCCAAAGGCTTGGACCGAAAGTACTTCTGGAGAGGTAAAAGGCAAAGTCATATTTCTCGATGTAGAGAAAGAGGAGGATTTGGAACAGTACAGGGGCAAGCTCAAAGGAGCTATCATCGGGATCAAGCCTACAGGGTCCCAAGCTCCGACCTATCAGGCCGATGCCTTGCGCTTTACCGCGGAGCAGCTGCATGGCATGGAGAATCCCACTCCCCAACAAATTAGCTTCACGCCCGAGATGAGGGCGCAGTTTATGGCAGCAAGGGCTTTGGCGGAGAAGGTCAATGCCTTTCTGGTGAGTGAAGGTGCTGCGCTGATCATCAAAGGGGTGAACGGCCGCCACGGAACCCTTTTCACATCCAGTCCAAGAGGCTATTTGAAAGATTCGCCAGTTGGAATTCCTGAGTTGGAAACCGCCCCAGAGAACGTCAACCTTCTGGCAAGATTGGCTGAAAACGGAGTAGAGGTGGAAGTCGAGGCAGAGATCCAAACCAGGTACATCACCGATGACCTGCAAGGCTACAATGTGATTGCTGAAATCCCTGGCACAGATCCAAACCTAAAATCGGAAGTGGTCATGCTCGGCGGCCACTTGGATTCTTGGCACGGAGCCAATGGCGCCACTGACAACGCCGCAGGATGCATCGTGATGATGGAGGCTGTCAGAATCCTGAAAGCTACCGGTCTACAGCCGAAAAGAACCATCCGTATTGCGCTTTGGGGTGGGGAAGAGCAAGGTCTCCATGGCTCTAGAGGCTATGTGAAAAACCATTTTGGCGACCGGGAAACCATGAAAATGACTCCGGAGCATGAAAAAATCTCGGCCTATTACAACATCGACAACGGAACCGGCAAAATTCGCGGGATTTATCTTCAGGGGAATGCAGCGGTAGAACCTATCTTCAATGCATGGTTTGCACCGCTTGACGCGATTGTGCGGGATCGTACCATCACGATCAGCAATACCGGAGGCACCGATCACCAAAGCTTCGACGCGCTCGGGATTCCGGGATTCCAGTTTATCCAAGATCCGATCGAGTATCGCAGCAGAACCCACCATACCAACATGGATACCTTTGAGCGCTTGGAGATGGACGACCTTAAGCAAATGGCCGTGGTGGTGGCCTCATTTGTGTACAATACCGCCCAAAGAGCGGAAAAACTCCCAAGGAAAGGGCCTGCCAAAACAAATTAATTAGGCTTCACTTTTACAATGAAAGGCTTGCGAATTCCGCAGGCCTTTTTTATGGCCAGCTCAGATGCTGTGCCTCAGTTTTTAGAAGCGGATTTACTTCGTCTTTTCTCTAATCGGAATCCAGATTTCCTCTTCCGACTCAGGATCGTTGTTTCGGTACTTGCTTCCCAAAATTTCAAAATGAGGTCGCTGATCCAATTCAAAATCGGATTGGGGAAGCCAGCTGCCAAAAATATATTGATAGATGGAAGTGTCTGTGGAGGAACCTTTGTAGTGAAATACGGCATATTTTCCTCCCGGAAGCGACAAAGTCTCCAGGCCCTCGGGTATGTTTGCCCAGTCGGAGACTTCCACGGCTGCCCATTTTTCAAAGCTCCTAGTTGGATCGAAATTCTCAAAGTGCTCAGGCTGATAGATGGCCAGGGAGATCGCGTCGGAGTTAACCGGATTTTCGATAGACTTTCTCAAAGGCATAAAGGCCTGCCAAAGTTGAGCCAGCTCAAACTTGGCAAAGCTCATCGTTCGGCACAGGCCTACGAGTTTCCGCTCGGTAATGGTTTCTATTCTTGGAATCAGGATTGAAAGGTTCAATGGCGTTTCGGTTTTCGGAGTGAAAAAGATAGGAATGTTGGGCTACAAAATTTTCTTTTTTTCTATTGTCGTCCGGCCGGAGTGTTTTCCAAAATCAAAACGCTGGGAATTTCCTCTATGCCTTGGATGCGCAGCTTGGTGTATTCCAGTGTGTTGTGCAGATAGGCCCCAAGGACGATGTCCGGATCTCCATCCCCGTCCAGATCCCCGACATCCATGGTGAGCCATTTTCCAAGCGCTGCTTCCGAAAGGTATTTTGGCGCGAAATTCAGCTTGCCTTGATTTTCAAAAAACAAGAATTGTTGCTCGGGATTTTGGAGCTCGTCGTAGAAGGCGATTGTCGCCAGATCCAAGTCCCCATCCCCATCGAAATCCAAGGCCATGGCTTTGGCGGCCCCATATTGGGGATAAAACCAGGCTTCTTCAAACCTACCGTCGCCTTTGTTTTCATAAATGCGAAAGCCGTGGTAGGGCTTGCTGACCGAGGAATAGTCCCAGTTGTCCCCATTGCTGACCAATAGATCCAGCTTGCCGTCCCCGTTCATGTCCCGCATTTCAAAATAGCTGGAGCCCATGAGCGGAGAAAACCTCAGAAGGATTTTTTCGGAATCGAATTCCCCATTGCCCTTGTTGTAGAAGACTGACAGGCGCTCGTTGCCTTGGCAGAATAGCGCGATGATATCCGCCTTGCCGTCCCCATTGAGATCTTGTATTGCCATCTTCCTCGCCCCGGCTCCCCCGAGTTGGATCGGGGTTATGCTCAGGATACCGTCTCGATAGATAGATAGGTTGCCGCCATGGTGGCCATAGTTGCTGATCAGCAGGTCGGGTTTTCCGTCCAGCTCCAGGTCTTCCCAGATTGCATCAACCGGCCTGGAGAGCTGATCCAGTAGCTGGGTCCAGGTGCCGGAGTTCAGATCCATTTCATAGAGTGCGCCTTGCGGCAGGTCGCTGGGTGCAATGGATCCTACGGTGAGGAAATCGTAGACGTTGGGAGCCTTTTTGACAAAGTGCACCGCCGGGCTGCTGATAGACGGGAGGGTAAAGAGCTCGTCGTTGAGGTCTTTGGCAAAGAGTTGCATGGTACCCGCGTCCGAGATGAGCAGCTCCCCTCTTTCTTCGTTGATCGCCACCAGGCTGGTCTTGGGGCTTTGTATGCCTTCGATGAAAAGCTTTTTCGGGTTAAAGCCGGCAAGGGGTTGAGGTGCTTCTTTTGTATTCTGGTCAGGAAGCGCGGACGGAGCTTCCGCGGCATAAAAGTCCACGATGGACTTGAAGTCTCCTTCGGAGATTTGGCTGGTAGTGGGGTAGACGTTTAGCCTTTTCAGGATGGCGATCTCGGCGGCGCTTTTTTCTTCCCAGACACCCAGACTGTCTTGGGCTACCTTGATTCCCATGTAGGCAGCCATCTGGGGCAGGACTTTTTTAGTCCAAATTTCCTTGGGCAAAAGGGAGGGAGCCGGGTAGGCGTGGCAGGAGCCGCAGTAGCTTTCGGCGATTGTTTTTCCTTTCAATGCGCTTTGGGCATTCGCAAAAAGGCAAACCAAGCTCGCTAGGCTGAAAAGAAGGATGGGCTTAAAGTGGGATGACATCTAACTTTACGTGAAGAATTCCGCCATGAAACCGACCCGGAGCTATGGCATTTCCAGCGCCAAATGTCCTCAAAAATTCCATAGGATGGTTTGGTGTTTTCGTTTTCTGAATCACAGCTTGGCTTATTTCTGTACCGAAAACAATTCCACTGCCTCATCTTTTCCCCTCAGGTCGTTGAAGCCTTTGGAGATTACCTTAAACTCCCCACTTGGCTTAAGCAACTGGAGTAAGTCTGCGGAAATCAGCAGATCTGCTCCATAGGAGTTGCAAAGTCCCTGGATGCGGGCGCAGGTATTGAGTACGTCTCCAGTGAAAAGGATCTCTTTTTTGATGATGCCGATCTCTCCGACGGTGACTTTGCCGCAATGTATTCCGGCTTTAAAGGCCGGAACTTCCCCATAGAGGTTTTGATAGAAATCCCGCTTCCTTCCCAAGGCTTCCTTCATCCCAAAAAAGCAATGCAGACAGGTCTGGTCTTTCACTCCCTTTTTCAATGGCCAAGACACAATCACCTCATCCCCGGCATACTGGTACACTTCTCCCGCGCTGCGTAAAATTGGGACAGAGAGATCCTCGTAGTACTGTCGAAGCATGGCAAAATAGCGGCTATGCCCTAGCCTTTCGGCGATACTGGTGGAGGACCGCATGTCAAGAAACATAAACACCCGCTCTTCCTCAACTGGCTGATGGTATTTTCCAGTGAGAAAATTGCTTAGCGCTTTGGGACCGATGTAGTCGCTGATTTCGAAGTAAAAGAGGGAAAGCAGCAGGGAAAAAGAAAGCTGGACCATGGTACTTAGATGGGTAACGCTGGCTAGATAAGCAGCAAATTTGCTCCAAACCTCAGAGCTGAAAATCGGCTGCCTCAGTTCTATGGCTGCGGCAATGGGAAAGCTGATCAGGATGATGAGGTGAAAGATCAGGCTATAGGCCAGCAGTTTGAAGATGATCCTAAGCACAAAGCGCTGTCGGCGGAATAAGCGACTCAAAAAGCGGATCTCCACCCATCCGGTGAGCAGGCCGAAGACAAACACGGCAACGCTGGCCATGATGAATACCGGGAAAGTCACCCGAATGGCAGTGTCGGGTTGGTTTTCGAAATTTCCGGTGACGGCGGCCTCCGAAAGCAGAAACACCCAACCTGAGACAAGCCAGATCAGCCCAAACGGGAGCATGTGGCCCCAGGTTCTTTTGCTGGCTGGGGACAGCATCTAGGGGAGAGTTGGATGAAGGGATCTGAGAAAAAGACGGGGAGATCCCTGATTTGGCTTGCGCTGCATGGCAGGATAAGGACCGTTCTTTTCCCAACTTAGGCATCCTCTCCGAAAAAGTAAAGGAATAGCGGATAAATGGACTGAGGCTGGGATTGTTGCTTGGAAAGCGAACTGCAAAGTGCACTGATTCCTCAGAACAGCATCATTTCACCTCAAAGCTGAAATTTTTTACTCTGGAGCCAAACTGATTGAGGTCTAGGTTGGCTCAATTCCAGATAGCGTTGCCTTCGGTCAGGATGATCGGTTCCCGGTCGGTGATCAGGACGGTGTGCTCGTGCTGAGCCATAAAACCCCCACGGTTGCCCACCATCGTCCAGCCGTCAGCCAGTGTGTCCGCGTAAGTCGAATCGGTGGAGATAAAGGTCTCAATAGCCACGACGGAGTTTTTGCGAAATCTCCGCTGATCGTATTTGTTGCGGTAGTTGAGCAATTCGTCCGGCTGCTCGTGCAGGCTGCGGCCTATGCCGTGTCCTCCCAGGTTTTTGATGACTCGATAGCCCCGTTTTTTAGCTTCCGTCTCCATCAGATGGCCGATATCGGAGATTTTTACCCCGCCTTTGAGCTGCGCCAAAGCTTTCTTTAGGATCTCTTTGGAGGCTTCCACCAAAGGGCGATGTCCATGAATGTCCTCACCAACGACAAAAGAACCGCCATTGTCCGCCCAAAACCCATCCAACTCCGCGGAGACGTCGATATTGATCAGGTCGCCTTCCTGTAGAATCCGCTTGTCCGAGGGGATGCCATGGCAAAACTCCTCATTGACGCTGATGCAGGTCCAGCCCGGAAAGCCATAAGTCAGGAAAGGGGCAGACTTGGCTCCTAAATCCGCCAAAATCTGGGCGCCGAATAGGTCAAGTTCCTTGGTGCTGATTCCCGGCTCGGCAAATTGGGTCATCTCTCTAAGCGCGATCGCTACGGCTTCACTGGCTTTTTGCATTCCGATCAACTCGGATTCTTTGGAAATGGACATGGTGAGAAGGATTGTGTTGAAAGTCTAACTTGGAGAAGGGGGAAGTAGTTCCGGTGCGTAGGTGTGGAACAAGCGGAATTACAAATTCCTGAAAGTATTAGGGTGGAGTTACAAGCTCCATCCGGTTGAACGCTTATTCTGAACTCAGATCGGGTTTATCAATTGTTAATGTGTCTACTGAATATTCGCATTGTTTCTCATCATAATTCCAACGACCTCCGCTATCTAAGCATTTGTCAATTGCAAAAAAATCAGTTGATTTTAAGTACACGAAAGTTCCAATAAATCCAGCGATTATGACTATTAAACCCGCATTATGCATTAGAGTAAGTATA
>CAZTJM010000037.1:0-33618 GCA_964613865.1 uncultured Limnohabitans sp.
ACCGAGATTTTTCGAATCACTCGCGTAGGGGGGGACAGTCTAAAGGCCGATGTCAGGGTCAATGACTCAACGATTTCCCTACTCCAGGAAAAGCTGGACGAACTGGACCAGCTTGCCGCGGATACGCTCGAAAAGCAGAGTGTCCAGACCATTCGTGACAACCTCGCCGTACTCATCAATGGCTATGTGGATCTCTATGAAGTCAAAAGAAACCTTGCGACGAGGAATTTCTCGCAGGAAGCACTGAATAGGGTGGAGCTTGGGATAAGACGAAGAGCCCAAAGTATGGAATATCGGCCGCTCCAGGAGCTAAATCCCAAAAACTACATTTACAACGAACTGCAGCAACAAACCACCAGTCGCCAGGATCTCAGGTCGGGGATGATTACCCGGGACGAGGAGCAGCTGATCACCAACATTAGAAGGCTGCAGGAACAAAACGCGCCGCTATCGTCGGCAACGGATGCGCCCGATCCAGACAGCGTTTTGTATTCGCTGAGAGGAGTGATCAGTAGAATCTATAGAGAAGAAACTTCCCAACGCCAAAAATTGGCAAATTTGGAAGCGGATCTTTCCAGGAAACAAAATGAGATCGGAAATACGATACAGACGCTGATCGGAGACCTGCAGTCCAAGGCGATTCTAGCCTCCAATGAGCAAAGCAGCCAAGCTTCAGGACTCGTATTTGAAGTGACTTTTTTCTTGGTGATCGTCGTCGCGATCGCGGTCTTGGGGACGTTGTTTTTGGTATTTACAGTACTCAAGGAAATCAAACTCAACTGGACCTATCAAGAAGACCTGCTCGAATCGCGAAGAAAATCTGACCGGCTTGCCAGATCCAAACAAGAGTTTTTGGCTAACATGAGCCATGAAATCCGCAATCCCTTGCATGTCATCCAAGGCTATAGAGCTATACTTGAGAAATCGGACATGGAATCTGACCACAAGTCACATTTGAAAATGATCGGGTTTGCATCCGACACCCTCATGGAAATCGTGGACGACATTCTTGACTTTTCCAAGCTGGAGGCGGGCAAGCTTAAGCTGGAGAAGCATCCCTTCGATCCCATTGAACTATTTGGTTCGATCCAAAGCTTTTTTGAGCTTACTGCCAAAGAAAAGAAGCTTCGGTTTCACTGTAGGCTGAATCTTCCCGAGGAAAACTGGTTGGTCGGAGATGACCTCCGACTCAAGCAGGTAATGAATAACCTTTTGAGCAATGCGTTCAAATTTACCCAGGAAGGCGCCGTAGATGTGGATGTCGCCTGGATCAATAACCACCTTGAAATCAAAATCCGGGATACGGGTATAGGAATGAATGCTGACGAGTTGAAACGAGTCTTCCATGAGTTTGATCAGGCTGACACCTCCATCTCCAGGAAATTTGGAGGGACGGGACTGGGACTGTCCATCGTCCAACGCCTGACCACCTTGATGAATGGGGAACTTTGTGCAGAAAGCAGTCCTGGTAAAGGCACAACCATGCGGCTGAGCATACCTATGGACCTGACACCCGCTTTGGAAACGGTCAAGGCACCAGAAGGGAAAGAATTTATTGACCTCAAGGGATTGAATATTCTCCTGGTGGATGACGATCGGATAGGCATGCGCTACTTGGAAACCGTACTGCTTTATTTCGGTGCAAACGTGGTTTCGTTTCCAGGGGGGCAGTCATTCCGCGACGAGTTTCAACCGATTCCATTGGACTTGGCGATGATCGACATACAGATGCCCGAATTTTCGGGGTTTGACGTGGCCAAGTCTCTCAAGAACTATGAGGAGTACGAAAGTTTACCACTTCTTGCCATGACTGCAAATGTGTTTGTCGAGGAAAAGGAAAGACTTTTTGCAGAGGGCTTTGACAATCTGATTCTAAAGCCTTTCCAAGAAAACAAGCTGATTTCCGTTTTGGCTACTTTTTTTCCTTCTCGTTTGGAGCTTGCCGCTGATCGGGAGGCTGAGTTGGAGCAGGAAGCCGATGACCTCTATAGCCTCGCGGATTTGGAGAAGTTTTGCATGGGAGACCAAGAGCTTCTCACCGATATCGTCAGGGATTTGATCCGTGACACAGAAACTGACTTGCAGAAGATCACGAGAGCAAGGCTTAACAACCGCTGGTCGGAAATACTCGAAATCTGCCATCAACTGGGAAGCCGCCTTGGACAAATCAAGAGCAAGGCGGGACCGATGGCAAGAAAGGTAGAAAACAGCCTAAAAATCAACAACTACCATGGCGTGCAGGAAGCGCTTACCTCACTTGATAGAGAGACGCATAAGATCCTGACGGCTTTGAAGGAAAAGATAGCAGAAGTGGCCTAATCCCTTATTCCAAGCCGTATTTTTCCAGCTTGCTATACAAAGTCTTCCTGTCCATGTTAAGGATTCGCGCTGTTTTGGATTTGTTGAACCTGGTGTCCTGAAGCACTTTTTGGATTAGTTCTTTTTCCTGTTCTTTCCACTGCGACTTGTAGTCTTGTCCTGGTGCGGAGGCTGCGGAGGGAGCGCTCGTGATCGCTTGGAAAGTCGGGGCAGCGGTAGGAAGCGGTCTCTCTGAGAGAAATGCCGTGTCATATAGTTCCAGAGGTAGTGCCTCTTTTTCGATCTTGTCGCCGGAAGAGAGCAGCACGGCCCGTTTGATAATGTTTCGCAGCTCCCGGAGATTGCCCGGCCAGTCATAGTTGTAGAATATGTCCCATACTTCGGAACTTAGCCCTTTGATGGACTTATTCAGCCGCTCGTTGCTTTCGCTCAAAAATCCATTGACAAAAAACTCAAGATCGGCTTTTCGCTGGCGGAGAGGTATTGCGTACAGGGTGAATTCGTTGAGCCTATGGTAAAGGTCTTCTCTGAATACCGCATCTCCAGACTGGGAGGTAAGGTTTTCATTGGTCGCGGCGATGATGCGGACATCAATGTCAATTTCTTTGTTTCCTCCGATTTTTCTGATTTTCCTTTCCTGGATCGCCCTGAGGAGCTGGATTTGAACGTCATAGCTGAGGTTGCCTATTTCGTCCAAAAAGATGGTTCCACCATTGGCCGACTCGAAGTGTCCCGTTTTATTGTCCAGCGCACCGGTAAAGGCTCCCTTCACATGGCCGAAAAGCTCACTACCAGCTAGATCTTTGGGAAGAGCTCCGCAGTCAATCGCTACAAAAGGCCCGTTTTTTCTTTGGGAGAATTCGTGAATTCTTTTGGAAATCAACTCCTTGCCTGTTCCAGTCTCGCCAAGGACCAGCACGCTCAGATCGGTTGGGGCTACGAGATGGATGTGTTTTTCCAGCTTTTCCGCTTCCTGGGATTCCCCCGTAACGTAGGTTGAGGCGGCGCTTGGTTTCTGAACTTTCGAAGCGACTGGTTCTGTGGGGGATTCCACCTTTTTTTCTACGGCTTTTTGGGAAAGGGATTCCTTGACGGTCGCCAAGAGTTCGTCGGGATTGATGGGCTTGGTAATGTATTCGAAAGCCCCCAGCTTCATCGCTTTGATAGCAATGCGGATATCTGAATAGTGGGTGATGAGAATAACCTGTAACCTTGGAAAATGAGCCTTGGCCCATTGTAAAAGCTCCATTCCCGTCCCGTCAGGCAGGCGGAAATCCGCGATGATTAGATCAAACTTTCCGGTATTTAGGATATTTTGGGCTTCTTTGACTTTAGTTGTCGTCATCACGTTAAACGAATTCTTTTCCAGGAAAGTCTTTACAATCCTGGAATACGTCAAGTCATCTTCAACCAATAGTATCTGAGGCATTCTTTTTTTGTTTAATATACAAAATGAACAAAAAAAGCACCAGACTAATGTCAGGTGCTTTTAAAATAAAGGGGATCTAGCAACTTACTCTGTAATTTCCTTACCCTGTGGGTCGTACGTTTTCCATAACTTATCGGCCGTGCCATTGTCGAAGCCCACTTTGTAGGTGACTTTGCCACTCACGCTTTTGATTTGCCACGCTTCAGCTACCGGATATTCTTTCAATGTTTCATCCGAAGCGATCGTCTGTTTAACTGGTGTGGGCAGGTCGTCCGGCTTGATCTGGATCTGTTCTTCCTGCATTGAGACTTCCGTCAATGCGCGCGATGCATTGGCAGTCACGGGGACAGCCAATGAAAGCCCGGCCATCATCATTGCGGACATTAAAACGGTCTTTTTCATGGTCTTGGTTTTTGGGTTAGTTAATCGTCAGAACCCAAATTTTATGTTCGAAAAATCGGGTTTCTGATGTGAAACACTCTGCGAAGGATATGCCAAGCGGGATTTTGGCCTTTTGGGGGCGTTTTTGCGAAAAGCAGAATTGGATTATTGGGTAGACTTTCCCCGACTTGTAGGCGGAAACGGGTCAAAAGGCAGTCAAATGCAGAATTGTGTTAATGATCTGCTGACCATATAAAATTCTACAAAAGCGAACTTTTTATCGGAAATAAATCTTTTGAAATCTCTTACCATTGATGTCTCAATAGAACATTCGCCCCTCCATGAGTGATGCTATAAAACACGAGTGCGGAATAGCCATGATCAGGCTGCGTAAGTCCCCTCAATATTACATTGACAAGTACGGAACTGCTTCATTTGCAGCAAACAGGCTGTACGTACTGATGCAAAAGCAAATCAACCGGGGCCAGGACGGAGCCGGTGTTGCGAATATCAAACTCAACACCCAGCCGGGAACGCGCTATATTAGCCGTTATCGCTCCATTGAGCCTTCGGCGGTGAATGACATCTTTGATAAAATTGCCAAGAAGTACAAGAAGGCCAAAAAACTCGGAGGGCACGATGCCCTTTCCGATGCCGAATGGCTCAAAAACAATATTGCGTTTACCGGTGAAGTTTGGCTCGGCCACTTGAGGTACGGAACACACGGTGAAAATAGCATCGAAACCTGTCACCCTTTTCTCAAGCAAAACAACTGGAGAAGCAGGAACTTGGTCATGGCTGGCAATTTCAACATGACCAATAATGAGGAACTATTTAGCAAACTCGTTCAGCTCGGACAGCATCCCAAGGAGAAAACCGATACCGTCACGGTGATGGAGAAAATCGGACACTTTTTGGACGAAGAAAATCAGCGGATTTTCGACAAGTACAAGCATCAATATTCCAATGAGCAGATTACCCACGTAATCGAAAATGAATTGGATGTGGCTAGGATTTTACGTAGATCCTGCCGTGATTTTGACGGTGGCTATGCCATGGCTGGCATGATCGGCAACGGGTCTTCTTTTGTGGTGAGGGATCCTTCAGGCATCCGACCGGCTTTTTACTATGCCGATGATGAGGTCATCGTCGTGGCGTCTGAGAAGCCGGCGATCAAATCTGCTTTCAATATCGATTTCAATTCCATCAAGGAAATCAAGCCGGGCCATGCACTCGTGGTCAATAAAGACGGAAGTTTTGAAGAAGCGGAAATTTTGCCAGCTAGAGAAAAGAAATCCTGTTCATTTGAGCGAATCTATTTCTCCCGGGGTACTGATCCAGGGATTTATCAGGAGAGGAAAAATCTCGGAAAGGCCCTGATTCCACAGATCCTAAAGTCAATAGACTTTGATTTGAAAAACACCGTGTTCTCCTACATTCCCAATACCGCCGAAACAGCTTTCTTGGGGATGATTGAGGGCTTGGAGGACTATTTGGTGGCAAAGCGTAAGGAGATTTTCCTTGACGGCAAACCTCACATGGGAGATTTGGGCGAATTGCTCAGTTTCCGCCCTAGGGTCGAAAAGCTGGTTAGCAAGGACGTAAAATTGAGAACTTTCATCACCAGTGACGACGAGCGCGACTCCATGGTAGCCAGTGTCTATGATACCACCTACGAGGTAATCCGACCAGGAGTGGACACGGTCGTGGTGATCGATGACAGTATTGTAAGGGGCACTACTTTGGAAAAGAGCATTCTGACAACATTGGACAGGCTCAATCCCAAGAAAATCGTCATCGTATCCTCGGCGCCTCAGATTCGATTTCCGGACTGCTATGGTATCGATATGTCAAGGATGAAGGAATTCATTGCTTTCCGCGCGGCGATAGCACTGCTTAAGGAAAGGAAGATGGAGAATGTGCTGGACAGAGTGTACGAGCAATGTGTGGCGCATCCCCATGATTTTGAGAATTTTGTGAAGGAAGTGTACGGCAGCTTTACCGACGATGAAATATCCGCAAAGGTCGCTGAGATCGTCACCTCTCCGGAAATCAAAGCGGAGGTTCAGGTGATATTCCAAACCGTCGATAATCTGCACAAGTGTATTCCAAACCACACTGGTGACTGGTATTTTACAGGGGATTATCCCACTTCCGGAGGTACCCGAGTGGTCAACAAAGCATTTGTAAACTATATGGAAGGCAAGACTGTCAGGGCCTATTAGTTCTTGCCTATTGGCTTACTTGCAGAAGGCGCAAAGTTTTATACTTTGTGCCTTTTCGCTTTTTTTGGAGCTGGCAATGCTCCCAAAAGTTTTAATTTGGGCGAAAATTGAACAATAGAGAAATGGAAATAAATGTACCCCTGCTAAAGCAAATCTGTGAAGTTGCCGGAGCCCCCGGCTTCGAAAAAAGAGTGAGAGACCTTGTGGTGGAATTGGTGACACCGCTGGCCGACGAAGTGAAAACCGACAACCTCGGCAATGTCATCGCGGTCAGGAAAGGCAAGAGAAATCCAGATGGCAAGCGGGTGATGGTTGCAGCCCATATGGATGAGATCGGGTTTATCGTCACGCATATCGATGACTGCGGCTTCTTGAGGTTCCACACTTTGGGAGGTTTTGACCCCAAAACCCTCACGGCCCAGCGCGTGATCGTACACGGAAAGAAAGATTTGATCGGAGTGATGGGAAGCAAACCCATCCATGTCATGAGTCCTGAAGAAAGGACCAAACTGCCAAAGACCACGGACTTTTTCATTGACTTGGGAATGCCTAAAGAGGAGGTTGAGAAATTTATTTCCATCGGTGATCCGGTCACTCGAGACCGTGAACTGATAGAGATGGGAGAGTGTGTCAACTGCAAGTCGATCGACAACCGCGTGGCGGTTTTCATCCTTATCGAAGCGTTGAAAAAGCTGGAAAATCCTGCCTACGACGTCTATGCAACTTTTACAGTACAGGAGGAAGTAGGGCTCAGAGGCGCCAATGTGGCCGCCCACAGTATCAATCCGGATTTTGGAATCGCCTTGGATACCACGATTGCCTTTGATGTGCCTGGAGCTCAGCCACATGAGCGTGTCACCGAGCTCGGAAAGGGGACTGCCATAAAAATCATGGACGCTATGACGATATGCGATTACCGGATGGTCGACTTTATGAAGAAAACTGCCGAGTCGTCCCATGTAGCCTGGCAGCCGGAGATCCTGACCGCTGGCGGAACTGACACGGCCGGAGTCCAAAGAATGGGCAAACAAGGCGCTATCGCAGGCGCGATTTCCATTCCAACGCGCCATCTGCACCAGGTCATCGAGATGGCCCACAAACACGATATAGCTGCCAGCATTGACCTACTCGTCGCTTGCCTCGAGGAGGTTGATCGCTACGATTGGAAGCATTGACACAACTCCTTTATTTTAGAGGAGGAAAATTTCGGCCTTTTTGTTGCCATCTACTTTCAAACGATTGTATTTTTTATGGCAACAAAAAGAAGAAGTGCTTTGCGCGAAGCGGATAAGTTGGACGAGGTTAGCATTGAACCCTTTCTGGCCTTTGGAAATGGCAAGGAGCTATTTGTGAAAGGGAGGGTCATCTCTCCCTACAAGCAGAGCAGGCCCCGTTCCAAAAACAACTGGTTGAAAAATGTGCTCGCTGCCGTGCGCCGATATTCCGTCGTCACACTTCCGGGGCTAAAAGTGAGGATAGGCCTCGGGGAGAGCGAGTGGGAGGTTGAGACCGATCAGGACGGCGTATTCGAGGCTATGCTCCCTGAGCCAAATGAGCGAATTGACCAGGTGACATTCCAGCTCGAGCCGGTACCCCGCACGCGGATAAAAAATGGCATTCTGGAGATCCAGCGGTTTTTTTCCGAAAGGGGTGTGATTTCCGATATCGACGATACTGTATTGATCTCCCATTCCACGGATATAGGAAAGAAACTTTGGCTCACCGTTTCCAAAAATGCCTACACCCGCAGGCCTTTGCCAGGCGTATCGGCCTTTTACGAAAGACTCACGCGCAAAGGAGAATTTCCCCTGTTTTACGTTTCCAGCAGTGATTGGTCACTTTTCGACCTCATTCGGGACTTTCTTCGATATAGGAATATACCCCAAGGACCCATACTGCTCAAGGATCAACACATCAACCTGAAAAATATCTGGAAGTCGGGTGGAGGGGGACATTACCACAAACTGGAAAAGCTTCGACTGCTCTTCAATATGTTTCCGGCTATGCGTTGGACATTGATTGGAGATAGTGGGCAGCACGATCCGGAGATTTACCATGAAATATCCAATGAGTTTCCCGGAAGGGTTTTGGCCGTGTTTATCCGCGTCGTCAATCCGAGCAAACAGGAAGATCGAATCAAGCAAAGACTTGAAAAATACCCGGAGTTCTTTTTTGTGGAAAATACAGAAGAGGCAATCGACATAGCAGAGAAACAAAATCTATTTTGAAAATGGCAGGGCAAGCTCTTTTGATCGTCAACCCCAATGCGGGATCCGAGGCAGTCGATGCCACAGACCTGGCTGCCCAAGTCAAGGCAATACTGCCCGAATTGGAATTGGACGTATTTGAAACTAAGGGAGAATGGGATGAGGAGTCTTTGAAAAGTAGGTTCAGGTCAAGCCAATATCAGCTGATCTTGATCGCTGGGGGAGACGGAACGGTGAAGCTGGCTGCGGATTGCGCTTGGGAACATTGTCCGATGGCGATACTTCCGCTTGGTTCAGCCAACGGGCTGGCGAGATGCCTCGGAATAAATTCTCTCGATGATGCCTTGCAAGCCTTGGGCAAAATGGAGACTGTAGGCATGGACGGCATTATGATCGGAGATCACTTGTGCCTGCACCTAGCCGATTTCGGATTCAACGCCAACCTTATCCATCGCTTTGAGGAAGGGGATTCCCGCGGAATGATCGCTTATTTCAAAAGCTCTTTGGCCGAGCTCTTTTCCACGGAAATTTCCCAATTTGAGCTGGAGACAGACCGGGAGAAAATCCAAATAGAGGCCCATATGTTGGTCATCGCCAATGGCGACCGCTACGGAACTGGTGCAGTCATCAACCCTCAAAGCTCGCTCGCAGACGGATGGTTCGAGGTGATAGCGGTTCATGTCCGGGACGTGGAAGATCTGATACAGCTTTCTAAAGGGCTGATTTCCGGCGAAAAGGTTGACGGAAAAGCATTCCGTCATTGGACTTTGAAAAATTGCAAAATCCGAAACCTATCGAAAGCCAAGTTTCAGATCGACGGAGAGTTGATGGGTACTCCTTCGGAGATTGTGGTGCGCATCGAGCCAAAAATATTCCGCTTTGTCGTGAACGCGCAGAATTTGAAAGCTGAGCTTGATCTTCGTGTAGAAAATCTGGATAGCTGATAGTATTTTTTTAGCTTTCCTTTTTCTAAACATTTTTACCATGATCAAAAATCTACTTGCTCTGCTATTTGCAGCGGGCATTGCGGTCTCATGTTCTAGCGAAGCCAGTAAAGTCAGCAAAACCGAAGCGCTGGAAACTCCCGGTCCCGGCACCTCTGAAGAGTGGCAAACGCTTTTCAACGGAAAGGATCTTTCTGGCTGGATTCCAAAGATCCATCACCACGACGCTGGCGACAATTTCGCCAATACGTTTCGGGTCGAGGATGGAGCGATCTTGGTGAGTTATCAAGATTATGGCCCTTTCGAGGAGCGTTATGGGCATTTATTTTACGAAAAGCCGTTTGCCTCATTCCATTTGAAGTGGGAATACAGATTCACCGACGAGTGGCTGAAAGATGCCGCCAGTTACACCTACCGTAATTCCGGCATCATGTACCATTCCCAATCTCCGAATTCTATACTCAAGGAGCAGGACTGGCCGATCTCTGTGGAGTATCAGATGCTGGCTGAAGAGAAAGCCGGAGTAGCCCGTCCCACCGGCAACATGTGCTCCCCCGGAACTGATGTCGTGTACGAGGGAAAGATCGATCCACGCCATTGTATCAACTCCAGCTCGCCTACTTTTCAGTGGGACGAATGGGTGAAGGCGGAGCTGATCGTGTACCAAGATTCCATCGTACATCACTTGGTCAACGGCGACACCGTATTGACCTATAGCAAACCTCAGATCGGTGGCGGCGTCGCCAACCGCTTCGACCCCGAGATTAAGGTGGACGGTACCGCGCTGAAGTCCGGCTATATCGGTCTCCAGAGCGAGGGGCAGGGCGTGATATTTAAGAATCTTAAGATTCGGGAGCTCTAGCCAGTCTTTGCCTCTTAGGTTAAAGGCAGGTTTGGTTAAGGCATTTCCACTATAATCTCAAAGTCTTCGAAATTTGCCTCTCCTTCTGTGCCAGGCATCATTACCGCAAAAGGGATGAGATAAATGGTTTTTCTGGTGAAATTTGGAATGCTGATTTCTAGGGTTACTTTGTCTAATACGCCGGAAATCGGACTTGCTTCTGTCGATACCACGATGGATTGGTTGGTAAGCGCACCGGTGCTTTGGATTTCGGTCTCATACAGACGTAGGCCGATTGCGGCACCGGGACCGGTAAGACCCGTTGAACTTACTTTCGTCCGGAGCGTGACTTTGGCGCCTTCGGGAATGTTTGGCGAGTCAAATTGGGAGTGCCAATACCCAGTTTCAGTGGATGTTTTTCCGGAGATGGAGGAGATGACCAAAGCGTCAGCCGGAGAGCGGGATCCCACCATGGTTCCTTTAGAGTCGTAGAAATTCCACGACCCTATCCCCGATTGGTGTTTGATGAATATCGGATCGGAAGCCCAATCCTGTCCAAATTCAATGCATTTTTCATTGGCAACTAAGCGGTCGAAAAGCTCATCCAAGTAATAGGTCTTGTTCTCTGAGGGACCATCGTAATAGGTGAGGGCTGGTGTGTTTATCTGAGAATTCATTAATGAGTTTGGCATTCCATCACATAAGAAAGTATCGTCGTGCGGTAAGTTTAGGAAAGCGTGTCCTATTTCGTGGAAAAAGAATTGCTCCCGCTTCAGATCAGACATCGTTGCCCAATTACAGGTGGCTGATTTTGAGATAAGAACAGTCCGTTTGCCTGTGGCGGGATGGGCGGTCCAGCCATACCCGCACCGGGTAGATCCGTTCGTGAATTTTATTTCATCTACATAGGCCACATCTAGAGCTGAGGTATTTAAGTTTAGTCCTCGGACTTTGGCTTCTGCCACAAAGCGATCGACGAATATGGACAAGTCAGGATAAGGCGATGGAGTTGGTGCTGGGTCTTCGTTCTTATCGCAGGAAAAAATAAAAATGCAGACAAATAAAAGGAGCAGGATTTTGGGATATGTCTTTTTCATAAAAGGAAAATTGGTTGAATAATAAAAACTAAATAAAATCAACTGTAAAATTATTAATTAGTTTTGTTTGCTCATTATCACTTTCAAGCCAATCACTACAAAAAAAAATCCAGAGCCTTTCGGCCCTGGATTTTTTGTATCTGGTTTAAACCATCGAGGTTTTCGAGACCTAAAAGGTTATCCCAACTTCGCCAGGCTTTCTTCCAACGCCTTGATTTTGGCTTCGGCGTCAGCCTGCTTTTTGCGCTCCATTTCGATGACGTTTGCGGGGGCTCCGGCGACAAAACGCTCGTTGCCGAGCTTTTTTAAGACAGAGTTTAAAAAGCCTCGGGTGTATTCCAGGTCTTTCTGGATGTTGGCTTTCTCCTCTTCGATATTGACCGAGTCTCCCATTGGGATAAAGCATTCGTCCGCTTTTACCACAAAGCTCATGGAGTTGTCTACCTTTTCGGCAAAATTCAGGGAAGACAGATTCGCCAGTTTACCCAACACTGTCGCGAACTGGGTGTAGAGCTCGGGATTCTTGGCGTTGATGCTGAGGTCAAGGGCTTCTTTGGGAGACATTCCTTTGGAGGCTCGTAGGTTTCTTACTTGTGACACGACTTCGAAGACCTGTTTGGCTTCTTCGATTATTTTCGGATCGAAGTTTTCGGCTTTTGGCCAAGTCGCCAAAATCAGGGATTCCTCGACACTTCTTTCCTTGATTTGATGCCAAAGCTCCTCGGAGATGAATGGCATGAAAGGATGCAGGATTTTCAAAATACCTTCGAAAATCTCAATCGTTTTGTCATACGTTTGCTGGTCAATCGGATGCTGGTACGCGGGCTTGATCATCTCGAGGTACCAAGAACAGAAATCGTCCCACACCAGCTTGTAAGTTGCCATCAAGGCATCGGAGATCCTGAATTTTTCGAAATGCTCATTGATTTCGGTGAGACCTTCGTTGAAGCGGTTTTCAAACCAGGCAATGCTTGCCTCGTTGGATGAGCCATCCAGAGAGGGGTCGATTTCCCAACCTTTGACCAACCGGAAGGCGTTCCATATTTTGTTGGCAAAATTTCGGCCCTGCTCGACCAATTTGTCGTCGTAGGGCAGATCGTTTCCAGCAGGGGAGGAGAAGAGCATGCCTGTTCTTACGCCGTCCGCTCCGTACTGCGCGATCAGTTCAAGAGGATCCGGGGAATTCCCCAAGGATTTGGACATCTTGCGGCCCAGCTTGTCCCGAACGATGCCGGTGAGGTATACGTTTTTGAAAGGTTTTTCTCCCAAATATTCATAGCCCGCAATGATCATCCTCGCCACCCAAAAGAAAAGAATCTCAGGCGCCGTAACCAAGTCATTCGTTGGGTAATAGTATTTCAGCTCTTCGTTGGGCTTGCCAGTGGTGAACACTTCGGTGTCAAAAACCGAAATCGGCCATAGCCAGGAGCTAAACCAGGTGTCGAGCACATCTTCGTCCTGCTTCAGATCCGCTAGGGAATAGCTGCTTTCAAATTGTTCGTTGGCAAGCTTCAGAGCCTCCTCGGCGGTTTTGGCCACGACAAATTCTCCGTTGGGAAGATAGAAAGCCGGAATCCGGTGACCCCACCAGAGTTGGCGCGAAATACACCAGTCTCGGACATTTTCCATCCAAGCCCGATACATGTTTTTGAATTTGGGCGGGTGCAATTGGATGGTATCTTCCATCACTGATTTCAATGCTGGCTTGGTGATTTCCTCCATTTTGAGGAACCACTGCAAGGAAAGCTTCGGCTCGATCACGGCATCAGTGCGCTCGGAATGGCCGACGTTGGACTTGTAGTCCTCGATTTTTTCAAGTTGCCCGGCTTCATCCAAAAGCTTTCCGATTTTCTTTCGGGCGATGAAGCGGTCTTCTCCGACTAGGATCTGGGCCTTCTCGTTCAGCGTGCCGTTATCATTCAGGATGTCGATGACCTCCAGCTTGTGCTTGAGGCCGAGCTCGTAGTCATTGATGTCATGCGCGGGAGTCACCTTGAGACAACCCGTCCCGAATTCCATGTCCACATACTCATCCTCTATGATAGGTATGGCTCGGTTGATCAGTGGGATGAGGGCTTTTTTTCCTTTCAGGTGCGTAAATCGCGGGTCGTTGGGATTGACACAGATGGCCACGTCGGCCATGATGGTCTCCGGACGAGTGGTGGCGATGGTCAGGAATTGATCTTCAGTTCCCTCGATTTTGTATTGGATGTAATATAGCTTGGAGGCAATCTCCTTCATGATCACTTCGTCGTCCGAGAGGGCGGTTTGTCCTTTTGGATCCCAGTTGACCATGCGTATGCCCCGGTAGATTTTTCCTTTCTTGTACAGATCCACGAAGACGGTGATGACTGAATCGCTGAGTGCCGGATCCATGGTAAAGGCAGTTCTATCCCAGTCGCAGGATGCGCCTAGTTTCTTCAGCTGTTCTAGGATGATTCCCCCGTACTTTTCCTTCCATTCCCAGGCGTATTTCAGGAATTCCTCCCGGGTGATCGATTTTTTGTCGATTCCCATCTCCTTGAGCATGTTGACTACCTTGGCTTCGGTGGCGATGGAAGCGTGGTCGGTACCGGGTACCCAGCAGGCGTTTTTGCCGAGCATTCTGGCACGGCGAATGAGTACATCCTGGATGGTATTGTTCAGCATATGGCCCATATGAAGCACGCCGGTGACGTTAGGCGGAGGAATCACAATGGTGTAGGGTTCCTTGCTGGGATCGATTTTGGAGGAGAAAAGCTTGTGCTCCATCCAGTAGGCGTACCATTTGGCCTCGGCTTGGGCCGGATCGTATTTGCTGGCGATAGACATCTCTGGGTGTTTTTTGAGGTGCAAAAATAGCAGAAAAAGGGGAAATGGCTTCCAAAGTTCTTTTCCCTATGCTTTTCAATGCGTTTGGTTGATCTGGCTTTTCCGGAAACGACGTTTTTTTATCGTCCTTTCAGACAACTATTCAACGGAAAACAGAGTATCTAAATAGGAATTGACCTTTCCTCACCCGCCGCCTTCGGGCATATTTTGTATCATTTCAACTAAAAATTAATGTTATGCCTTTTTTGAAACACAACGAGGGGAAAGAACCCGTGCGGATTTTCTATCAAGACTATGGAAATGGAAAGCCGGTAATACTCATCCATGGCTGGCCGCTGAGCCACCAGGCTTGGGAAGGACAGATCCAAGCACTAGTCGAAGACGGTTTTCGTGTGATTGCCTATGATCGACGAGGATTTGGGCGGTCTTCCCAGCCGTGGGGAGACTACGACTACAGTGCGTTGGCGCAAGATCTGCATCAACTGATTCTCCACTTGGAACTGGACGATGTAACGCTCGTTGGTTTCAGCATGGGAGGGGGAGAAGTCGTGCGCTACTTTACTGATTATGGGGGTGAGCGAGTCGCCAAGGCATCATTGGTTGCCTCGATCATTCCGCTAGTCGCCCAAAAAACGGATAACCCAGAAGGGGTGCCTCAAAAGGATTTGGATGGGATCTTGGCCACCTTGAAAACGGACCGAATCGGTTTTCTGAAGGATTTTCACCGTAATTTTTATAATTACGATGAAAACACCGACAAGATGAGCGAGGCCAATTTGGACTATGATTTTTCCATCGCCTCCCAAGCTTCGCCCATCGCCACGATCAAGGCAGCTGAAGCTTGGGCTGGCACCGATTTCAGGAGTGAGCTGAAAAACGTCAACGTGCCGACACTAATCATCCATGGTGATGCGGATAACATCGTGCCCTACAAGACCTCAGCGGAGCAGGCTGCTAAAGGAATCGCCGATAACACCTATCAGCTTATCAAGGGTGCGCCGCATGGCCTGAACCTGACCCACCGGGAGCAGCTCAACGAGTTTTTGTTGGAGTTTCTTAGAAAATAATCTTAGCTATTGTCAATGGAAAAGCCGCGCCTCCAGCTTGGAGACGCGGCTTTTTTTGTGACTGTATTAGCTCCCCAACGCCGATCCTTTCCAGGTTTTGCTGATCGTGCCGGGAATAAACTCGTCGGTCTTGAGTATGATGAAGCCAGCAGCCGCACATGCAGCCATTCCGACCACCATAGGAAGGGCGGTGCCGTCATGGAAAAAGCTGATCACGGCAGATACCACACCGCCCATTGCCATCCTCATACTGCCGAGCAAGGCCGCAGCGCTCCCGGCATTTCTCGAAAAAGGAGCCAACGACAACGCGGCTGTGTTGGGGCTGTTGAGGCCGTGGGCGGTCAGGAAGAGAAACATCAAGCCGACTAGGGTATAAACATTCAAGAGTTGGGCATAGATGCCGATGATCAAAAGAATGCCTGTGAGCACCTGGTAGTGCATTGAAAAGTGGATGATCTGCTGGCTTTTGTATCTTTTCAATAGCCAATGGTTGAGCTGGGTCGAGCCTATCATTGCAAAAGCCAAAATGCCGAAAATCCATCCGTAGGTCTGTTCGCTCACCTGGTAGATGTTCATGAAAACATCCGCCGAACTCGCGATATACGCAAACGGTGCCGCTCCGGCCAATCCGCCCACCAGCATGTAAACCAGAAACTGGCGGTCTTGGAGGACGATACCGTAGTTTTTCCAAACTTTGGTTGGCTTAAGGGAAATTTCGGGATCTGGATCGGCTCCATTTGGAAGCACCATCACAGCGCCCAACCAAATCAAGGCTGTCAGTCCCGCTAGTATGATGAAGTTCCAATGCCAATTATAATAGGCAGTGACGAATCCACCGACAGTGGGCGCTATCATAGGCGAAACGGCGATTACCAAAGTCAACAGGGACAAAACTTGCGCGGTTTTTCCCACCGGGAAAATATCCCGGACTATCGCCTGGGCGGATACCATGCCCGCACAGCCCCCTATCGCCTGTAAAAATCGCATGACGATTAGGTTTTCTACCGACTGTGAAAGCGCACAGCCGATCGAGGCCAAGACATAGATGCCGAGGCCAATATATAATGGTTTTTTCCTTCCGTATCTGTCCAAAAGAGGCCCGTAGAAGAGCTGGCCGATCGCGATCCCGACCAGATAAGCGGTCAACGAAAGTTGTACATTGGATATGGAGGTACCCAGATCACGGGACATTTCTGGAAAACCCGGAAGGTACATGTCAATTGAGAATGGGCTAATGGTACATAGGGCGCCCAAAACCAAGACGATCTTAAAATATTCCCACTTGTTAAACTGACTTCCCAAAACGAAAAAAGAATTTTTGAATAATTGATATGTGTAGTGAACAGGGGTGTTCCTTGTAAAGTTCGCAAATAGACGGCAATATCTTTGCCATATTTAAAATCTTGATTCACAGGATTTGGAGAGATCCCATTCGGGATTTGAATTGTTTTGGAAGCTTAAGATTTGCGTTCCGGAATATCGTACGTTAGCGAAGACTGGCAAAGAAGATTTTGTTTGTTTCCAACCGGATTTTAGATTCGTTCAAGCTGTGATGATTTTAGGTAATACACTTCGGAGAAGCTTGGCTCCGCGACCCCACCCTATTTAGAAATCTATCCCAAAGTCACACTGATTAGTCCATTCCGCACTATTCATGGTAATTTAATCTCAAGCGTAAGGACGATTTCTCCCTATCCTTCTATTTTTAAACCCATGATTGAATCCAGAAGAGAGTTTTTGAAAAAAGCCGCTTTGTTGAGCGGTGCAGCAGGAATGTGGCAGGTGCTACCGGGGTCGATTGAGCGGGCTTTGGCCATCAGTCCCGATCCGGGTACGACTTTTTATGATGCCGAGCATGTGGTGATGCTCATGCAGGAAAACCGTTCCTTTGACCACTGTTTCGGCACACTACGCGGCGTGAGGGGTTTTGGCGACCCTCGGGCCATATCCATCCCAGACCAGTTTCCGGTTTGGATGCAACCCGATAGAGAGGGGACTCGTTTTCCGCCTTTCCGATTGGATATCAAAGAGACCAAGGCTACTTGGATGAGCGGCGTGCCGCATTCTTGGACAGATCAGGTAGATGCCCGCAACCAGGGCAAATATGATGGATGGATCGAGGCAAAGCGCCCTGGCAACAAAGACTATCGCCATATTCCATTCACGATGGGATACTATACGCGGCAGGACATTCCCTTCTACTATGCCATGGCGGATGCCTTTACAGTTTTTGATCAGCACTTCTGCGCCGCACTGACGGGGACGACGACCAATCGCAGCTATTTCTGGTCGGGTAAAACTCACGGGAAAGACGGAGAGAAGGCAAAGGTCAGAAATGGAGAATTAACCTACGATAGGGAAGGGGATTGGACCACATTTCCAGAGAGACTAGAGGAATTGGGGATTGCTTGGAAAGTCTACCAAAACGAAATTAGCCTTGACACCCTCGTGGAGGATGATTCCCTTTTGGCCAACTTCACTGACAACAACTTGGAGTGGTTTAAGCAATATCATGTGCGTTTCAGCCCGGCCTTTTACGAGTTTTTGGTTTACCGGAAAAAGGAGCTCGAAACGGAATTTGCGCGTATCGAAAAAGAAGGTTTGCCCCAAGACGCGGACGAGAAGTATAGGACGGAGCTGGAAAAAAGAAGGGCAGAACTTCCTCAAGTGATCAACTATTTGGAAAAATACGATCCGAAAAACTTTGACAAACTCCCCGAATTTGAAAAAAGCCTTCATGCCAAGGCCTTCACGGTAAACAGCGGAGATCCAGACTACCATAAGATCGAGAAGATCCGATATGCCGAAAACGGAGAGGAACGAGAGGTGTCCGTGCCTAAAGGCGACATCCTGCACCAGTTTCGTTCAGATGTGAAGGAAGGGAGGCTACCCACGGTTTCCTGGCTGGTTGCCCCGCAGAAGTTTTCCGACCATCCGAGCGCACCTTGGTATGGAGCCTGGTACATTTCGGAGGTTTTGGACATCCTGACCCAGAATCCGGAAGTTTGGAAAAAGACCATTTTTATTCTCAATTACGATGAAAATGACGGCTATTTCGACCACGTTCCGCCTTTCGTTGTACCGAATCCAGCCAGCAAGGAAGAAGGAATTCTTTCAAAGGGAATGGATGTAACAGGCGAGTATGTGACGAAAGAAGAAGAGTTGAAAGCTGGATTTAATGAAAAAGATGCAAGACAAAGCTCCGTAGGCTTAGGCTACCGAGTGCCTTTGATCGTGGCTTCCCCCTGGACTCGCGGTGGTTGGGTCAACTCTCAGGTGTCCGACATCACGTCGACTATTCAGTTTTTGGAGACTTTTCTGAGCAAAAAAACCGGGGAGAGTGTGTCTGAACCCAATATTAGCGGCTGGCGCAGAAATATTTCCGGCGACCTCAGTTCCGCTTTTCGGCCGTATGTAGGAGACGCCTTGGAGCGCTTGGAACCCCTCGACCGCAATGCGTTTATGGAAGGAATCCATAAGGCGCAGTTTAAGGGGCTTCCGGAAAATTTTGTCAAAATACCAGCTTCACAGGCCAAGGACTGGAATGCGGCCAAGCTGAGAAAAGAGGGCGCTTTGCCTGCACAGGAGTCAGGAACACGGCCTTCCAATGCGCTCAACTATGACCTGAGGGTCTCTGGCAAATTGCAGGGTGGTCAGTTTTCGATCAGTATGGAGGCCTCAGAGGAAATCTTTGGAAAAGATGCCTGGGCAGCGCCATTCCAAGTCTATGCGCCAGGAAGCTATAGGAATTCCAAAACCGGAGAATGGGAATCTGCCCGATCTTGGGACTTTGCGGTGAAAGCCGGAGATACTTTAGAATACAGCTGGCCCTTGGAAAACTTCGAAAATGGGGAATACCACTTGCGGTTGTATGGTCCAAACGGGTTTTATAGGGAATACTCCGGCAATGCTCAAAGCAGCGGACTGCAAGTTTCTCTTAAACCAATTTTCAAATTCAAAGGAAACCGTGTTGCATCACTCGAAGCTTCTGCAACCACAGCACTGCAAGCGAACCTGAAGGAAAATGCCTATCGGAAATCCGAGAAATCACTCCAGATAACTTCGATTGAAAAATCCTTGGCGCAAATGGACTTTGAGTCTTCCAAAGGCTGGTATGACTTCACCGTCGCCGGCGATGGCTTTTCCTGGTCTTTTGCAGGCAGGCTGGAAAACGGACAGGACAGCATTTCCGATCCATTGTTGGGGAATAGGGAATAGGAAAGGTGGACAATATAAGGGAGCAAAAAGCTCCCTTTTTTGTAAAACGGTTTTGCGATAGTCCTGCTTTCCTTTTCTTTAAGGCGATTTAATATTTCTATTTAAAGTTCATGAGTTCGAACATGTCCGCTTCCCCGATTTCGAAGATCTCACCTTATTCCAAGCTAAAGTCCATCTGTTATCTCGAGTCCGATCCGGACTACCACCAACATTTCGAAAAGTACCTGTATGATCAGCCTATCGAAAAGGTGTGGAATGCCTATGTGACGATTGATCCGGGGAGGGCTTGGTCTGGACGGATGATCCATTTCAGGCAACTTTTCTCTAGGGAGACGGGCGAGGAGGTGTTTCCCGGTCAGGAATATCTTGGAGGAATGGGAGTGGGGCAGGTGATCATCTTGGATCTCCATGTCTTGGGCGGGGTAATCCGGCTTACAGTAGGCCACGAAGTGATGGAAATCGACCAGGGCAAAGGATTGATCAGGATTTGTTATTTGGAAAACTCCAAGTCCCAAGGAAGCCAGTTTATTCGCTTCAAAGCCTTGGAGAATGGCAAAACTGAGGTCTCACACCATACCTTTTACCGCAGCGGTTCATGGTTCAGGGACAAGGTCGTTTACCCGTATTTTCATACCAAAGCCATCAATGAGTTTCATGCCAATGTGAAGAGAGCGATGGCGGACACGCCATTAGTTGGACGAATCGAGTAAACTTAATGTGATTTCTAGACGTGGCTTTCAATTTGAAATAGGTCGATAATTCGAAAGATGGTGTCGAATTGATCTGCTTCTAAGTTTGAAAGAGTGAAAGTCGTTTGAAACCGGTTGTTATTTTTTTAATTTAATGATAATCAAAAGCTTGTCCCGGAACGTATGTATGAGGGATTTTTTATTGTATATTTTTAACAAACTCAAATCGACATGATAGAGACATTAATTTTAATCGAAGGCAGGAATGTGACGAAAGATTCATTGAGAAGTTAGTCACTTTCGAATGCAAAACAATTGGTAGTGGGAGATGCGCCGGGGTTCGGAGTTATCTTGCATTTGGCAGCGACCACTTTGAATGACCTCAACGCCGCTTTGCTTGATTTTACCAAAATAGAGGGAGTATCGGGTACTACCGTGCTAATGCTTCGCTCTTAGGTTATTGTGATTATTTTCTTGGAAGTCGTTTGATCTTCCTTCAATGGTACTTTTTGATTGAGCCTGCTTTATTTTTTCACACTTTGGATCCATTGGTTTCGAATGAGCGTGGAAGTTCTATGTCCCACCCTCATTCGAATAATAAAACCAATTTTATTTTTGACTTCTTTACTTCCTCACCATGGGCAAGACAATCCTGCTCAGGCTTTTGCCGCCGTGGTGGATGGAGTTGGTGGCAATCACACCTTCGGTTTCGTCGTAGTTATTGCCTCCGGTGTTGAGGTTGCGGTCAAAGCGCGGGAAGTTGGAGCTGCTGACCTCGATGCGGATACGGTGTCCTTTTTCGAAATAGTTCGATGTACTCATAGGGGTCATTTTGGCCTCGTAGACTTTGCCGTCTTCCATCCAGACTTCCTTGTCGTATCCCTCTCGATAGCGCACGCGCTGTATGGTCTCGTCCAGATTGTAGGCTTTTCCATCAGGATAGACATCGATCAGCTTGATGGTGACGTCGGTGTCTTTGGCGTCCGATGAGAGGTAGAGATAGCTTTCGATAAATCCCGAAACTTCCACGCCCTCTTCCAGAACCTCGGAGGTATAAACCAGAATGTCGTCCCGCAGCTCCATCTCGCTTTGGTCAAAGGAACCGCCTGTCACCGCATTCCCAGTACAGCAGACATTGCCCCCGTAGGAATTGACAGGATTCATCGGATCGTATTTGAAAGTGTCCTGATTGGCTTTTTTAGGAGCCTTGGTTACAAGTTTTCCATCACCGTTTCTGGTATTTGCTTTCCCTTCGGAATCCAAAAAGAACGGAGTCATCACCGCTTCGGCAGGTGGCCATACATCTGAGGATTGCCATTTATTACTTCCCATGGTGTAGTAGGTCACTTTTGGCATCTTGGCGATGGTGCCGTCGTCTTTTCCTTTGAGCCAAAGGTCAAACCATGCCGTAATGATCTCGTCGTAATTCAGTCGGGCATCTCCCACGCTTCGCTCTCCGATCATGGTGTTTTCCGTGGCGCGGGTATAGGAGCAGTGAAGTACTGGTGCAATGATCAGGTATTGGTTGTCACGGGCTTGCTGGCTCGTTGCATTCTGGCGGGCGTGATTATAGAGTGCGATATTGGGAGATGAAGAGACATCATACCAGGACACAAACCAGAAGCTGGGCTTGTCAAAGGGCATGTCGTCGTGGTAAAGTCCGCCCTTATACCACTTGGGATCGTTGGGCTTTCGGGTGATCATCTCTTCGTAGATGCCCATTGGACCACCTGCATTCTTGATGATATCCTGTACTGGCAAGTGAGCCAGACCCAATTTCCAATCCACACGAGGGTATTCGGGAGCCATATCATAGAAACGCTGGAGGCGGAGCAGGTCTTTTTGCTCTATCCCAACCGGGAGCTTCGGCGCCATTGGATCATGCTGGGTTCCGTATAGCCAAGCGGTAAAGAGCATCTGTCCAGCTCCACCGCGGTACCAGTTGCCCTGCTCGTAAAACTCCCCGATGCGCCCCACGCCGGCGCCATAGCCTTGCGGTACCAATGCCGCCAAGGCTGGATGATCCAGAGAAGCTGCAGCCATTTGCCATTCGGCAGTGGAGGAGCAGCCAAGCAGGCCGATCTTCCCGTTGCTCCAAGGCTGCTTGGACATCCAGTCAAAAGCATCGTAGCTGTCGGTCAATGGCGTTCCGAGAATGTCCCAATCCCCTTCGGAAAAGAATCTGCCACGCTCATTCTGCACGACGTAAGCATAGCCCTTGTTGACCCAAGACAGGGCTGTTTCAAGTGTGCGGGTATTCATTTCCCCGTTTCCGTAGGTGTTGAAGTTGTAAGGGGTACGGGAAAAGACGATTGGATATTTGCCGTCACCTTTGGGGCGGTAGATGTCGGTTGCGAGTCGTACGCCATCCCGCATGGTCATCATGACTTTTTGGTCCACGAGGGCTACTTCTTCCAGACGATCCAGAATGGGTTTTTCTTGGGAGAAAGTGTCGATGCTCGCTGCCATCAGCATTCCGACGAGCAAAATTTTTATTAGCGCTTTCATTTGGGTTGGTTTTAAAATAACAAGTTAGGAAGATCGTTTTAGCTTGCCCTTCCTTTTTTACAAATGGTCTGGGGGGAAAGATCATTCGGTTGCGATGGAGTGCCTATTTCCCCTCGGGTTTTTCATTTCAGCCAATCGGGTTAAATTTGCCTCTTCAACAATTTTTGAACATGAGCGACAGCCCAATTCCCGCCCTCAGTACCTGGGTGGAAGTACCCAAAACCTCCGACTTCACGATCTACAACCTCCCTTTCGGTATCTTCAAAAACAAAAAGCTGAGCCCCAGGGTCGGCATGGCAATCGGGGACAAAATCGTCGATCTGAGCGTCTTGGACCAAGAGGGTTTTTTTGCAAACCTGTTTTTGCCAGAGGGAATCTTCCTTACAGACTCGCTCAATGGGCTCATTTCCCTAGGGAAAGTTCAGACTCGGAAGATCCGCGAGCGGGTCCAAAGTCTGCTTTTGGAGGAAAACGGTGAGCTTCGCGACCACTCTGCCAGAGGAAAGGTGATGGTGACTCGCAAAGAAGCCGAGATGCTGTTGCCGGTGAAAATCGGAGACTACACGGACTTCTACAGCAGCGTCGAGCACGCGACCAACGTTGGCAAGATGTTCCGAGATCCCGAAAATGCGCTTCTCCCAAACTGGAAGCATCTTCCCGTGGGCTATCACGGAAGGGCCTCCTCGATAGTCGTCTCCGGTACCCCCATCCACAGGCCCAAGGGTCAATCCAAAAGTCCCGACATGGACACTCCAATGTTTGGGCCGAGCTGCAAGCTGGACTTCGAGTTGGAAATGGCCTTCATCACGGGGAAGCAGACCCGATTGGGAGATTCTGTTTCGACAGCGGAGGCTGAGGACTACATTTTTGGATTTGTACTGTTCAACGACTGGTCTGCCCGGGATATCCAGGCTTGGGAATATGTGCCGCTTGGTCCTTTTCTGGGGAAAAGCTTCGGATCATCCATCTCTCCCTGGGTGGTGACGCTGGAGGCTCTCGAGCCATTTCGTACCGCCAGCCCAGTTCAAGAGCCTGAAGTGCTTCCTTACTTGAAGTGTGAGCGGGAGCACAGTTTTGACATCAACTTGGAAGTATTGATTCAGCCAGAAGGAGGCAAAGCAAGCAAGGTATGCACTTCCAATTTCAAACATCTATACTGGAATGTTGCCCAACAGCTCGCCCATCATACTGTGAATGGGTGCAATATCAACGTGGGCGATATGATGGCCTCAGGTACGATATCTGGTACTTCTCCCAATTCGTTCGGCTCCATGCTGGAATTGAGCTGGAACGGTTCCCAACCGTTGCAGCTGGACGGAGACGGAAAACGTGCCTTTATCGAAGACGGTGACACCGTGATCATGCGTGGTTTTGCGGAAAAGGACGGAGTTCGCGTGGGCTTTGGTGAAGTTAAAGGGCAGATCCTTCCAGCCAAAATCTAGCTACTGATGGGCATCAAGCCATTCCCGATTTCCCTGAGTTGGTCTGGGGGCAAAGACAGCGCTTTTGCGCTTTTTCACCTGCTTCGGGATTCCCGCTATGAGGTGAAGCGCCTGCACACTACGCTGGGCGAAAAGACCCGGAGGGTTGGGATGCATGGGATAGCTGAGGAGCTCATTGAGCTACAGGCTGAGTCTTTGGGTGTTCCTCTGGATAAGATCTACTATCCCGCCAGCGGAGACAACTTGGCCTATGAAAAGGCAATCAATGCATATCTCGACGGGCTAGCTCAGGATGGAATTCGGCATTTGGCCTACGGGGATATTTTTTTGGAAGATTTGAGAAAGTACCGGGAGTCCAACCTTGCTTCGAGAGGATTTTCGGGAGTATTCCCCTTGTGGAAATCGAACACGGCAAAAACAGCGTGGGAATTCATAGAGGCTGGATTCAAAAGTGTCATCTGCGCAGCTGACGGGGATCTGATCGACAAAAATCGTGTGGGAAAGGATTTTGACCTAGAGTTTTTGGCAGGATTGCCAGCCGACGTAGACCCCTGCGGAGAAAACGGCGAATTTCACAGCTTTTGCTATGCAGGGCCAATTTTTGAAACAGCCATTCCTGTTTCAACCAAAAATGTTGTAGAACAATCCTACGACATTACGCTTGCAAATGGAGAAAAGGGAAAGAAGTTTTTTTGGTTTGCGGAGATTGTTGCGGCTGGATCCTAGGCTTCTTCGCGGACTAATTTGGGTATCGAGATAGTTAAAACAAATCTTTAATAAGTCATAGACGTGGCAATTTATTTTTGTTTTATGGTGTTTTATCTTTTTTAATACTTAATTTAATCCTCTGATTGCTAGGCAGTTTTCTTGAGCTTTGTCTCCACGGCTGCTAAAAGGTTCCCTTCAGGTTGTTTTAGGGATTGTTATAGTTAGCGACCGGCTCCGGATTTTTACTGAGGAGCCATTTTTCATCTTTTCATACTTTTATAAACCCAAAAAAACATGGCAAAAGTTGTAAAAAGCCTTTCCATTACGACGCCCATCTTATTCGCATTTCCCTTCAAAAGTGAGTGGGCACAAACACCGATCGACATCAACAAGCCTCTGAGCTCAGGCGATTGGGAAGATGCTGGTACACTGAAATTTTCCAGGGGAGTTGTGTTGGCAAAAAACGATGCGAATTTTCTCTACCTCGCACTTGATCTCACTGAAGACCATGGAAACGATGCAGGGACAAACGATTACTTTTGGCTCAGCTTTGACGTCAATCGAGATCGGGCCATTACGGCAAACAAGGATGTGAACTACGGACTTTACCCTGGGCAAGCAAATAAACTGGGCAAGCAGTTTTATCTCGGTCCAGCTACGTGGACAGGCTTGCAGCCCGACCCCTCGCTCAGTGAAGTCCGGCAGGAGTTTGGTGCAAGCAGCAACTCGTCTTCCTCCCACAGAATATGGAAATTCCAGATCGACCTCAAGGAGATCAATGTGGCACTTTCCTGGCCGTTGAGCACGCCCTATACCTACTTTGGATTTCGGGTCAGGTCGTCCAATCCGGCTTTTACTACGGATTTTCCGGGGAATTTCTACAAGGATTTCACCAAGCTACGTCAGCTGATTTTGTCCAGAAAGCCTGTGATTCCCCCAGCCGACTTAGGTCCCTTGGTCGGAAGCGTAGGACTGATTCCAACAACCAAAATCAACGCGTCGGGAAGGGCTACTACTGATGCGGGCTATTTTGTTTTTGTGCAAAATGCGGCTTTTGGCGGGACACTCAATCTGATCGGCAACCGGACCAAAATCCAACAGCTTTGGGACAATAGTATAAAGAAATATAAGGTGGAAATCACACCTCCCGGAGGATCCGCACAAAAGCTCATCAGCAACTGGTCCAACTATCGCTGGAACGGAACCACTTATGTCCTGGAGACCTTCTCGCCAAGCGCACTGGGTTTTTATGAATTGGCCAATCCCGGAAATGACTATTCCATCGATGACCTATTGATCCAGTTCCCTACCTCGGCTTTGCTTCCTGGTCTTTATCAGATCAAGGTCACCTTTTACAAGAGAGTCCTCGCAGTGGAGGTACCAGATGCTACCCAGACGCTGGGGCTTTATATCGACAACCACCTTCCTGCCATCAATATCGATAGCATCAAGCACGGAGCCAGTGAGGTTTCGGCCTGTGCCATTGAGACGATCGGCGCGGCTCCCGACGGACTGAAGTTCAAAATAACGGGACATGACCCTGAGGGAAATCTTCGCCAAGTGAGTTTTGCGGCGACCTATGGCTCGGGACTTTCGACGGGGATTTACTCCGAGGCCTATGATCTATCCAAGGGGAACTGGCAGGGCTTCATATCGAAAACAATCCCTGAATCCGGAAACTGGCGACCACCCCAATCCTGTGCCTACAGTTTTATCATCACGGCTTGGGCCCGTACCACCAACGGATACGGCTATATCGGGCATATCTCAACACATCGCAATTTGACGCTTTTGCTGGGTTGATATCACCTGTTTTTTTAACTGAAAAGCCATTCTGCACCTGTGGGATGGCTTTTTTTGGGTTAAATAGTTTATTTGGTGAGGTTTTTAAATTCACTGATATCTTGTTTAGTATGGTGTTTTTCCTAGCCTTTTGATCTAAAGGGACGCCGGAAACCGAACTCTGAAAGCATCGAATTTGCGCATTGCTTCGTTTTAATACTCTAACCAAACCTAAAACCCTATGGCGACTACCGTAAAAATCTTGGAGATTACTCCACTTACCCATGACGTCAAGCAAATTCGGCTGCAGCGGCCCAAGGGGTTCTTCTTCATACCTGGGCAGGCGACGGAGTTGTCGATCAACAAGGAGAAATGGAAAGACGAGAAGCGGCCATTTACTTTTACCTGCCTTCCCGACGCGGACTATTTGGAGTTTGTGATCAAGTCCTATCGTGACCACGACGGAGTGACGAATCAAATCGATCGATTGGTGGCTGGTGACGAAGTGATCATAGACGATGCCTGGGGAGCAATCCAATATAAAGGAAGAGGGATTTTCATCGCAGGAGGTGCGGGCGTCACGCCGTTTATAGGCATCATCCGCCACTTGGAGGCTCAGGGAAAATTGGCGGGAAATCGCCTGTTTTTTTCCAACAAAACAGGAAAAGACGTGATCTTGGAGGATTATTTCCGAAGGATTTTGGGCGAGAATTTTTTATCTACGCTGACTGAGAAGGAGGAAAAAGGCCACGAATTTGGCATGATCGACAAGGAGTTTTTGAAAAAGCATGTCAGTGACTTTTCGCAGGAGTTTTACGTCTGCGGTCCTGACAAGATGGTCAAGACTATCAGTGGGATATTGGAGGACTTGGGCGCGAAGCCCGATGCGATCACTTTTGAGAAGTAATCAACCGAAATGAATTTGAGACTGAGGATGCCGAGTAGGTCGGCCTGATTTTTCTTTAAACCTCGTGATATCTCCTGGGCAGAGTTGGTCTGCGCAGAATACAGCGACCGCTTTGCGATAGCGGAGAGAAACCTGATCTGACAAAAAAAAAGGGAAGCTTTTGGGCTCCCCTTTCATTGTCCTTTTTTCAGTTTCCTGATTACTTGAAGCCAATCTTTTCCAATCCCTCGTGGCTGATTTTGATCGCTTCCAGTGGATCCAGGCCAAAGGTGTTGTCCTGCTCCACCAGATAGAACTCCATACCGGACTTCTTCTTCGCATCTAGGATTCGCTTGAAGTCGATATGGCCTGTCCCCACCGGCGCAAATTGCCCCTCGTCGTTCATGTCCTTGACATGCCATGCAATGAATCTTCCAGGGTATTTTTCAAAGTAAGCCAGCGGATCGACTTCGGCCTTGGTTACCCAGAAAAGATCCATCTGGAAGTTGACGAATTTGGGATCGCATTTCTCAAGTAACACATCTTCGATCACCGTGCCATCGGCCAAGGGCTTAAATTCGAAGTCATGGTTGTGGTAAAGTAGCTTGATTCCGGCATTGTAGCATTTTTCGCCCAGCGTGTTCATGATTTTCACAAGCTCGTCGGCAGTGCCTTTCATCGCCATGGATTTGGTGGCCTGGTCAAAGGTGAACATGCCCATGGGAGGTACGGGAATTACGAAATAAGAGATGCCGGCAGCCTTCACGTCCGCGATGAGCTGGTCCGCATTTTCCATGTTGACCATTCCCATATGGGCGCTCTTGGCTGTTAGGCCAAGGCTCGCGAGATAGGACTTGAATTCAGCCGGGGTCATTCCGTAGAATTTACCATCTGAATAATTGGCTGCCTCGACATAGGCATAGCCCGCGTCGGCTACCGCTTTGAGGGTTCCCTTGGGATCTTTTCCCATTGCATCACGCACGGTGTACAGGGCCAGGCCTCCAAACTTTTTGGCTTTGGCAACGGGGAATTCTGTGGAATGCCGGAGGTCTACAGTCGCGCTTTTGGGACTGAAGGCCATGATTCCGATCGCAAGAGCTGCGAGAATTGTAATGGGTCGTTTCATTTGGTTTTGGGTTTTTGAAAGGAGAAAGATACCCAAAAATACCCAAATCGAGACAGGAAAAGCTCTTATTGTCTCAATTATGAGAAAATAGAATATTGGCAGTATCAGATGAAGTCACAGACGGGATCAAACAAAAGATCGCTTTCGCGGATTGCTTTTTCGGTTTTTGCATGTGCTGGCTGCCTCGGATGCTTACTTCTCGTTGATAAGCTCAAAGAGTAATTCCGGTTCATCAGTGGTGATGAAGTCGGCCTTTTGATCCAGAAGCCATTGCATATCTTCCCGACTATTTACGGTCCAGACATTTACCGTGAGGCCGAGCTGCTGGGCTTCCTTGATCCATTCTGGCTTTGCCTTGACGACACGGATATTGTAGTCGAATCCGAAGAATCCGTCCGCCTTCAGTTCCGCAGGGGATTTTTCCCCATTGAGGTAGGCGACGTTTGCATTAGGATCGAGTTCGATCACTTTTTTGCCCGCATCGTAGCTGAAGGTGATGTAGTCCACCCACTTTTCAGCCTTCATTTCCCTCACCAGTTCCACGCATTTTTCGGCCAGTTCTTCACTGCGTTGCACACTGATCTTGGACGGTTTGATTTCGACGATCAGTTTGGTTCCCTTTTGCTTCATGCCACGCTTGAGGTATTCTTTGACGGTAGGGATTTTTTCGCCGTTGGGGAGTTTTTTGCTCCTCAGCTCTTTGAATGTTGTGGTTTCGATGGGCATCTCCAGAAAGTCCGCATCGTGATTGACTACAGGCACGCCATCGGCTGTCATCCACACGTCAAACTCGCTTCCACCACAATTTAGATTGACTGCGTGGTCAAGGGACGCAAGGGAGTTTTGGGGGAGGGCGAGGGTCTTCCATGCACCGCGATGCGCAATCACGGGGTTGCCGTGAAAGCTGTCTTGGGAAAAAGAAAGGGCCGTGGTCATGAGCAAAGCCAAGCAGGCAAGAAGTAGTCTAAACATGATTTTGTTTTTTTTGAAAAAGAAAAAGGGAAAGCCGAAAGTAGAAAATCATGAGAAATAGCCTATCCGGCTCCGATAATTTCACATAAACTTCATGCAAAAGCTCCGATTTCCCTAGTCTCGAATCAGCCAAACCTCTGACACCAAGGTGCCCCAGCCGCCGGAGTTTCTCCATTGTTCCACTGCGACTCGATCCCCGTTGGCTACATCCTCCGCTTTCTGGAAGTGAATCACCAATTCTCCGTCCTCTGTGAGTTCCGCGGGTATGTCAAAGGTGAAAAAGTCGCTCATTTGCAGGGGAAGCTCCAAGTTTTTTGCAAGAATCTTCCCATCAGCAAAGATCGTCTCCGATTTCTGGTTCATCCGAATCGCATAGCGCTCCTGATACCAAGGCCTGACCAAGGTCATACGGACCTTGTAGCGTGCTGTGGGATCGAGGTTGCGGTAGTGCAGCGTGACGCCCTTTGCCTCGTCTTGGGTGAAGTGCATAGAGCGCTGGCTCGGACGATTCCCCTCCGAAAGCATTTCCTGTAGGTAGGGTTGCCCGTGGTCGTAGGGATATCCAAAAGTGACATTGGGGGCATGGTTGGCTGTGCCAAGGTTGTCGTATTGGCCGCCTTCACCCGGATTTTCGTAGTCGGTGATCAGGGCGACGAGCTCTTTTCGCTGGATACCTTTGGAGGCGAGGGCGCGGCGAATCTGGCGATCCATCCATCCCAAGCCGATAAAATCGTGCTTCAGGTTGAAAAATCCCTCGCTTCTCGTGCCAAAAAGCCTGTCGCTTTCTTCCCCGAGTCTTTGGGCTTCGGTCTTTAGGATTATCATTTCCGGGCTTTCTTCTTTAGCTTTTACAAGTAAAGCAAGAGCTTCCTGAAGACTTTGGTCTGAAGCGTCTTTCCGGATTATATCTTCTATTCGGTTTTGGGTATTCATTTGTTGGGAGACCATTAGCTGAATGTAGCGGTCAAGGGCAGCTTTCTGCATATACATGCCCCAAAGCCAATTGTTTTGACGCCAGTTTTCAGGCATCAGTTTTCCCGATTCTGCGACCAGCTCATAATAGTGCTGAATTCCCTCTTTCTCAGGGAGAGGATTTCCGGGGATTTCCTCCATGTTTTCCTCCAACTGAAAGATGGCCTTTGCCATAAGCGGAGCAGCCTCCGGACCAAACCAATTTTTGGCGTATTCATTCACCACTTCCTCGACCGAGGCCCGGGGGTTCCAAAGCAAACGCTGCCACATCCACTGGTTGAAGTGATCGTGATTGCCGGATGAGTGCGTGATGTCGCCTACGCCGTAGCGAAGTAGGTCGTTGAATACGCGATGGTATTGCCTTGGCCAAGCAAAAAAAGTCAGTCTATTGTAGACCTGCGTCAAATACTGGTCGGGTCTGCGTTCATAGACGTCGTGCCCCCAGTGGGATGGGAGGTCGCCATTTTTGTCAGCACGTGGGTACATCTGGATGTAAGCGTGCTGGGCGTATTTCCAGTGTGTGATTTCGTTGTAGTAGACCAGCTGGTGTCGGGCAGGCATTTGCCGGGTGATTTCCTTGGGATAAAGTCCATAGGGCCCAAAACCCGGGTAGCGGAAGAGGTCCATGCGGTGGGTTTGACGATGGCCAGGCTGCCAAGTCGTGGCATCGGAGCCCGGCCCATATCCCCAAGCCCAGAGCCATTCCCTAGGCTTCTCGTTGAGGTAGTCGAAAATGGCCTGGTCGTCGGCGTTGTCAAATTTCTGGTTGGTAAAATAGATCCTAGTATGGGGATGGTAGCGGTGGAAAATCGTTGCCATATCCTCTACCAATCGGATAAAGGTCAATCCATAGGGATCACATCTGTCACATTCGCAGCCTCCTCCGTCCCCTCCGTGGAACTTGAGCAGGTCATAATCTGGAGCTTCCTTGGCAAACACTTCAAATTTCTCTAGCATATAGGCTCTGGCCTCTGGAACTGATGGGCAGACATAACCTTCCCTGCCTATGGACTCAAACGCGCTCCATTTGGGGTTTTTTGCCTCTGGTGCTGTATTGGCGCCGAAGCCCCCTTGGGTCATCAACCCAAAGGACTTGATGAACTCATACATCGGGCCCTCATCCACGCTAAAAATATTGGCGCCCGCAAGCGCGTAGTCCAGGATAACACGTTGGGTTTCCTCTTCGGTCCAGCTTCGGACTTTTGCCAGGTTTTTTGCGACGCCACTCTGCCCAAACTGGGTTCCGCGGATCTCAAAAGCGGGTGCGCTTCTGACGAGGAGATTTTCAGGGAGCAGAATTTGATCTTTTCCGTACCTCAACTGGCGCAGCAGTTCTCCCACGGCGTAGAGATTCCCTCTGTCGTCTATTCCCGCGACGAGCAAGATGTTTGTTTCCGTGTTTTGAAGTAAGAATCCCTCCGGACCCGGTGCGAGTTCGGTCAAATTCTGGATGCGATGCTTGACAAACTGGGCCTGTAGTGAGGAGTGGTTTTCTGGCCTGCCCAACAGAACACTTAAACCATCGGTTTGTTTCTCTGACATAGCCTGATTGATGGTGATACTGATAGGCGACTTTTCTAGGATACGGTCTTTGAGCAGTTCGGCCACCCTTTTTTCCACTTCACTCGGTTTCTCACCCAAGACTATCTCCAGTCGGTCAAAAGCAGCAAAACCCTGGATTTGTGCATAGAGTTGGACAGGGCATAGCGCTATTAGGCAAAAAATGGCTAGCAGGTATTTGGGGGAGATTTTCATACTCGGGGGAAAGGAAAGGCTTGGCGAAGTACAGGATTCCAAAATGAATTACTGATTTGCAAGAAAAATAGGCTATGGACTAGCCCAAAATCAAGATCGCTTGGTATTGGAGATGAGAAGTTCCAAATCACCCGGAGGAATTCGCCTCCTCCCAATTTTCGTTTTTCCATGCGAATGAAATTCACCTTACTGTGCAGTATTCTGATCTTGGTTTTGAACCTTGGGCAAGCTGCGCCTGTCAATCTTAACAAGCTTAGTGTGTTGATTTCCGAGGATATCAAGCCGCAGGTAAGGCAATCTGCCTTGGAGATTCTGCGGGAAGAAATCGGAAAGCGCAGCAAAATCAATGTTAGCCCGATTGCTAATTGGTCCGAAGGGGGAAGGTTTACCATCGCCCTGGTGCTCACTGGTAGCGGAGAGCTGGATGGGAGGAAGGTTCCGACACGCTCCGGTACAGAACTACCCGAGCAAAAGTCTGAGGGCTACCGGTTGCTTTGGCAAGATAATGTGTTATGGATTATCGGAGCAGACTCCAGAGCCATGATCTTCGGGATCGGGGAGCTGCTCAGGACTGCTTCCTTTGCCAAAGGACAATTCCTCATCGACGATCAGCTGGATATTGCCTCTGCTCCGATGTATCCCCTGCGTGGACATCAGATAGGCTATCGCAATACGGCCAATTCCTACGATGCCTGGTCGGTGGAGCAGTACGACCAGTATATCCGTGAACTGGCACTTTTCGGCACCAATGCCATTGAAAACATCCCTCCTGATGGGGGCAATGACAACAGTCCCCATTTCAAAATCTCCCGCGAGGAGATGAATGTGAGAATGAGTGAGATCTGCGAAAAGTACGACTTGGAATATTGGATCTGGACTCCTGCCACGGTGGACCTGACCGATCCGGTCGTCCGGGCGAAGGAACTGGATATCCACGAGGCCAACTACCCGAAAGTGCCCCGACTGGACAACATCTTTTTCCCAGGTGGCGATCCGGGACACAACCATCCCAAGGAGGTCTTGCCGTTTCTGAAAGACCTACATACGAGACTGGTCAAGTACCATCCCAATGCCGGAATCTGGATTTCCCTGCAAGGATTTAGTCAAGAGCAGGTGGATTATTTCTACCAATATCTGGAGCAAAACAAGCCTACCTGGCTACGAGGTGTGGTCTCCGGACCGAGCAGTCCGGCGATTTCCGAGACCCGCTTTCGTCTGCCAAAGCAGTACAAACACCGA
>CAZTJM010000038.1:0-33615 GCA_964613865.1 uncultured Limnohabitans sp.
GTCCCCTAGGTGGGGAAGGCGTAAAGATTAACGCAGCTAGGCTGGATTTGAAATCGCCGCTTTGCCGGGGTTTTATATGTCTAGATTTTCGAAATATATGTCTGAAATTATCTTGATTTCAGAATTATTATTTTGATATGTTTGGTTTTATATGAAATGATAGAAATATAATTTGTTTGCTGAGATTATTGGATTTTCGATTCTGTAGGGGGATCTACTTCTGGAAGTGCTTTTGAATAAAGTAGTGTGGTGTCTCAGGCCCTAGCGTGGGATATCCTTAACTATCAACACTATGAAAACGAAACTCATCCTATATCCCGCAATAGTCGGGATGCTCTTCGTCGCCTGCGGGGAGAGCGAAAAAGATTCCTACACCGATGCAATGCAAGACGAAGTGGCGACAAAAGGACCACTTGATGGTGATGACATCAACATGAAGAAACTGGAAGACGCTAAGCCCCTCGGACAGCATGAGCTTGCCGACACGCTACAGCTTCCGGAACCTTTGATCGTGATTCTGCAAAAGGATCCGGCTACATCACTTGACAAAATCAAAGATGTGAGAAGATATACGGAAGATGCCATAGAGTACTTCGAGATCACATTTGACAATCCTGTGCAGGATAAGCAAGTGATCACCTACGACAACCTAGGCCGTATCAAAAGTCCAAAGTAGAATGTGGAGAAACGATCAACTCTCTGAGTAAACTGGACATATTGCAGTTATCCCAATCATTTTCCCTAGCAAATCATACGTTTTAACTAAACCAACTTATTATGAATTCTATTGATCAGCAGTCCCCTGAAAACCATAAAAAGGATCTACAGGGAAAAGAGGCCGTGGAAAAAATCCGCTCCTTGATCGACAAAGCAGGCTCTTGCTTCTTTGTCACCCAGGCCAACTTTAATGCCTCTCACCGATCCAGACCCATGGCGGTGCAAAAGACGGATGAAGCTGGGCATGTGTGGTTTCTGAGCGCGAAAGACAGCGTCAAAAACATGGAGCTTGCACAGGATAAAACCGTTACGCTGTATTTTCAGGGATCCTCCTACTCTGATTTTCTTGAGCTGAATGGGCATGCGATTGTCAGCACTGACCGCGCGAAAATAGAGGAACTTTGGGATCCTACGGTCAAGGCTTGGTTTACAGAGGGCATAGACGATCCAAGGATATCAGTAATCGAATTTATACCGGATACGGGTTACTATTGGGACAACAAGCACGGCAATGCCGTTGCAGGCATCAAAGTCCTGATAAGTGCCATATCGGGAAAAACGATGGACGATTCCATCGAGGGAAATCTGATCGTCTGACGGGTATCGGATTTCTATGAGTAAAAGTGTGGCTCAGACTGAGCCGCACTTTTTTTATGTAAAAGTGGGTCAACCGGAAAAAGGACCTCTCTTTCCCGGCAAAATTAGAACCCAAGCAAGTGGCCATCTCACACTGTCGGCAACTATGAAGGAAGCACGTTCCGGTTTCACAAGGAAAAAAAACAACATACCGCTTTATCTCTCCATTATTTTAGTCGCCGGATTAGTGACATGTTATTTTACGATCCCCTCGGTCAATCATTTTCTCCGGGATGTCTGGAGCGTACTTACGAGCGACGATGAGGCACGCATCAAAGCTTGGGTAGAAGGTTTCGGTTGGTTTGGCCCTATTTCGCTGGTGCTCGCGATGGTCATCCAGATGTTCTTATTGATAATTCCCACGACACTGATCATGGTCGTAGCCATACTTGCCTATGGCCCGGAATGGGGATCGGTGATTAGCTTTATTGCTGTGACGACTGCTGCTTCGGTCGGTTATTTTATCGGGAGATTTGTGGGTTCACGATTTATAAAAAGTCTTTTGGGAGAGAAGACGCAGAAGAAGGTCAGCTCCTTTGTTCAGGATTATGGTTTCTGGGCGGTTGCTGTGACCCGCCTCAATCCCTTCTTATCCAATGACGCAATCAGTTTCGTGACAGGCATGCTAAAGATGAATTATTTGAAATTTATCCTGGCCACCCTGATAGGTGTTGCACCCCTTCTAATCTTGCTCGCCCTTACCGGATCAAATACCGATTCACTTAAAAACGGTCTGCTCTGGGGGTCGCTGGCAAGTATGGTGATCTTCGGGATGTATATATGGTGGGACAAAAGGAAGAAGAAAGCTTCTTGACGGATTGATTTTGGCGCATGAACAGCTGACCTTAATCAGAGATTATTTTTGCTTTTCCAGCCTTAATTCGATGAACTCACTCCAGCTGGTATCGTCAGATTGCCGGAACCACTTACCGACAATTTCTGTGTCGCCATCGTTGATTTTTCCGGCAAACTTTAGTCTATCACCGTCAATCCGGAACTCATCGTCAACGATCTGGGCTGTCATGACGCCGCTCTCTCCGCTTGAGTTAAAGAACCTCATTTCCGCTTTGCCGGAAGAACTGTCGATCGCCAAGATTTCATAAGTTTCGCTCTTCTCGTCTCCCATGCGGACATCTGCCTTGTGCAGGATGTAGTTTCCGTGGAGGATCAATTCGTAGCTGTCCGTTCCGCTTAGCGTCAGCGTCTGTTTGTCAGACTGGATTTGTCCGGAAGTTTTCCAAACTCCAAGCAGTCTTCGGAAGTGAGTTGCGGCAATCTTGGGCATTGGTTGGATGTTTTGGGCGCTCAGTTGTTTCTATTATAAAGTGGGCTAACGTAAAGAGATTTAGACGCAGCCCGGAATCCCCTTACGAGTTTTCCCTAAAGATATTATTTCACCCGAAAGCCAAATAATATTTTATAAAATCTGTAAAAAGTTATCATCCGAGTATAACTTTTTCACTTCGGAAGACAACCCGTTTACTGAGTCAGCGAACAAGTTCACCGGCGAGGCGTACTTTTTAACTTCGGAAGCAAACTTGTTGTCTTCGACGGGCAAATGTTTCGCCGAATCACGTAAAAAGTTCACTGACTGAGCGAACTTTTTATCCAAAGAGGGAAGCCAGTTAGGCTCGGAAGCGAACGTTTTATCTTCGCAGGCTATCCGTTAAGGCTCGGAAGGTGGTTTTTGGCGGGGGATAGGAGCGGGATGTCTCCCGTCATACCGGGATAAGGTGTGCTTCGCTCCCAAAGAAAACCTGGTTGTGAGCTGCTTGCTTTCTGTCTTTAGTCAAGTTGTAGGTCAATTTTATTTCGTTTAGTATCAATGTGTAACCAATTTTGTTTTTCTGAATTTGGTACACATTCTTTAATGTCTAAATTATTTGAATATCGGCTCAATGCATTGTTGCCAAATTTCAAAGTCAATTTATATTCTGTTTGTCCGTCTCTGCCAATAAATGCTTTCAATACTATTTGTCTGTTGTCATTTACAAATTTTTGAGAATAGTAACTGTCTGGTAGGTTTGTTTGAACCCCGTCACACCAAAATCCTTTTGTTTCCTCATTGTCTGAATGCTCAAATGCTTTAGATATTTTATATTCTAAAAATTCGCAAAAATCTTGGTCAATCATTTTTGGTAATTGTCTTTGTGGTGGTTTTTTCTCGTGCCTATTTCTATCATATCCTGAAGAAAATCCCCTTTCGATAGAGGAAGTAGCACAACCCCCACATGGCCGCCAACGTGGCTATGGCCGAGACCAGCGCCAATCCATGTTCTCCCAAGCCTGTCAAAGAAAGAAACCCGCTGGTGAAGATGGCCAAGGTGCGATTGAGCCAACGGCCGAGGATCTCGGCAAAGAGGTAGATGAAGATCGAATTCATCCCCACGACCAGAAAGAGGAAGATGCCTTGGCGCTTGTTTTTGACGTCTACAAGCCAGTAGCTGAAGGCCAGTGCCAGCAGCGCCCATCCTCCCGAGGCGAAGGCAAAGGCTGTGGTGCTGATTCGTTTGATGATCGGGGTAATCCCCGCCGAGTCCAGTCCGTATCCTATCGCTAGTCCGATGACGCCGGCAATGACAAAAATTTTGATCTTTTCCGCAGCGGGTTTGGCAGAAAGCAGGAGGTTACCGCAAATCGCTCCCCAGATCGTGTGGGCAGCCGTCGGGATGCAGTTGATGGCGACCCAACCCCCATTGTTGATCTTGCCCATGAGGATTTGGTCGGTGTAGTTGCCAAAGTTGGTGCCGTGGACAAAAGGCGTTTCAGGATTGTAAATCCGGTAAAGGACTTCGGTCAAGGCCAGCAGCCCCAATGAAGTACCCAGTTGGATTTTCCATCCCTTGTCGATCAGGAGATAGGTGACCAGCACCGTAAAGGAAAGCTGGGTCAATACGTTCCAGAGTTCGAATACTAGTTTACCCGCGTAGATGCAGTGCAGACCTGTACCGAAGAGAAACAGTAGCAGGCATCGCTTGAGAATATGGCGTGTGACAGCGCTGCGGTTTTCCGATAGAGCCAGTCTTTTGTTGAGCGAAAAAGGCATGGCCACACCCACGATAAACATGAAAAAGGGCTGGATCAAATCCCAAAATCTAAGTCCGTTCCATTCGTGATGGGTAAACTGGAGGAAAAAGGGATGGAGTCTACTGCCATCTGGAAAAAGCTCTAGCAAAGCATCGTAAACATGGGCTGCCTCCGCAATGAGCAAAAACATGGTCAGGCCTCTAAACAGATCCAAAGAAACCAGTCTTTGGGTGCGTGGGATGGTTGGGGTCATTCAGGATTTTGGGTTTGGAATAGTGGGGGTAGGACCAGGATTTGTTTCGGAACTAGAGAGGCTAGAAGCTTTCGTCTTCTTCTACGCCCAGTTCCTTGAGTTTGCGCGTCGTCTCCTGCAGTTCCTTGTTGAGTGTTTCCACTTTGTCAAGTAGGCGAAAGATCACGTCTATGCCTTCTGGGTTGATGTGGAGGTCCTGATGGATCCGAATCATTTTTTCGAGCAAGCTGAGTGTTTCTTCGGGCAAGTATTGGATTTCTTCCACCGTATGCAATTCTATCAGTCCCAGCTCGCTCAAGGAGTCGATGAAGGAAACCTCGATCTCATAGTGAGTGCATAGGGTTTCGATGAGTATGAGTTTAGGATTTGCCATGATGTCGGAGTTTTCTCAGTTGTTCGAAAAGTTGTTTTTCAGCTTCACTTAGGTTGGTTGGGTTTTTCACGGCGTAGGTGAGGATCAGGTCTCCAAATTCGCCTTCCTTTTTGTACCGGGGAAAGCCTTTTCCCTTTAGGCGGACCTTGGTTCCACTTTGCGTTTCAGGGGGCACTTTGAGTTTCACCTTTCCATCGAAGGTTTCCGCTACGATCTCTCCGCCGAGGATCGCGGTATATAGATCCAGTTCTACTGTGGCTAAGAGTTGGTCTCCTTCCCGCTGGAAAGCGGTGTCGTTTTCGAGATGGAATTTGATGTATAGGTCGCCATCAGGACCTCCATTAACTCCTTTCCCGCCTTTTCCCTTGATCTTGATCGTCTGCCCGTCGGCAATCCCTGCAGCGATAGTGAGCCTGATTTTTTCTCCATTTACCGTGAGTACCTGCTGGTGGCTGCGGTAGGCGTCCCTGAGGTTTAGATGCAACTCGGCATGATAGTCTTGTCCCCTAAACTTCGCCCGTCTGCCGCCCTGACTGAATCCCCCGCCGCTGCCTCCAAACATGGACTCAAAAAAATCCGAATAGTCCGACTCTGAAAATCCCCCTCCAAAATCCCCAGTATCTGGTCTTTGGCGATAGGTATAGCCCCCGGCGCCGGCTTTCTCAAACTGCTCCGCATGTTTCCAGTCCTTGCCATACTTGTCGTATTGCTTACGCTTTTCGGCATTGCTGAGCACTTCATTGGCTTCGTTGATTTCCTTAAACTTCCGCTCTGCTTCCTTGTCGTCCGGATTCACGTCGGGATGGTATTTCCGAGCGAGTTTCCGGTAGGCTTTTTTGATATCTGCGTCGGTGGCATCTTTTGGGATACCAAGCGCCTGGTAATAATCAATAAAATCCATTGGCAAGGAATTTTGATAGTTTGAGAAATTGCAAATGTTACCTGACTAAATATAGTCACTATGGCGATATCCGGGAAATTTCCGTATCGGAAATGCTCATACGGTTGCGATTGCCTAGCCGGATTAGACTTCGACTTTTTGGTTTAGGAGAGGATAGTCGATATATCCTTTTTCTGTACCGCCGTACATGGTCTTGGGATCGGCTTCGTTTAGGTCCGCATCCAGTTCAAATCGTTTTGGAAGATCAGGATTGGCGAGAAAAAGTCTTGCGTAGGAAATGGCATCCGCTTTTCCTTTAATCAATTCTTTTTCGCCGGACTCTCGGTCGTAGTTGGCATTGGCGATGAGGCTAGTCTTCACCAAGTCGCCAAATAGTGCGACGTCGTTTTCAATTGGATACCCCGGTAAGAGCTCTGCGTCGGGACTTCGACGAGCCAGTTCGACAAAGGCCAAGTTCAAACCGTTGATTTTTTCGATCAGATACGAGAAGGTCCCAACCGGGTCGTCCAGTCTGATCCCATTGTTAGTGCCCAGGGGAGATAGTTTCACGCCGACTTTGGAGGAGCCGATCGCCTCGCAGATTGCCTCCAAAACCTCCAGCATAAAACGGCATCGGTTCTCCACTGATCCTCCATATTGGTCTTTTCTATGGTTTGCGCTGTCCGCAAGAAACTGATTGGGCAGGTAGCCATTGGCCCCGTGTAGCTCGACTCCATCAAAACCTGCCTCCATTGCGTGAAGTGCTGCGTGTCGGTAGTCGAGGATGGTTTGCCGAATATCCTCAAGTGACATTTCCCTTGGGGTTTCGAAGTCTTTCATGCCTTCCGAAGTGAAGTGTCTCTGGCCTTCAATCGCAATGGGCGATGGTGCGAGGGGAAGCTTGTTGGAGCGGTCGATGGAGTGTCCGACTCTGCCCGTATGCCATAGCTGCGCAAAGATCAACCCTCCCTCTTCGTGAACGGCTTCGGTGACTTTTTTCCAAGCTTCCACCTGTCCCGATGTGTATAGACCGGGAGTGAATGGGCTTCCTATTGCGTCTTTCGAGATGTTGGTGGCTTCGCTTAGGATGAGACCTGCACCGCTTCGCTGGGCATAATACGTGGCGGTCATTTCTTGGACCAGTCCTTCTTCAGGTGCGCGACTGCGGGTCATCGCAGCCATGACCATACGGTTTTTGAGTTGAAGATCTCCGATTGTGGTTGGATTTAGAAGTTTCATAGTTGGTTTGTTTAGAAGTGTTAAGTTTTTTTGTTTCAGTCGATCAGGTCGGGAATTTGTTCCCCAGATGGGGAATGCGTGTACTCGGTACCCTTCTCTCAGGCAGTTCCAAACGTTTGGTCTCTCCCGGTCCACAAATCCCATTTATTGAAAACAAGCCCCGGAAAGGGTATGGATTTCCGAGCCAGCTTTAAAGACAGGTGCCGAAACGATGCCAAAGGCAGGAGATGAAAGCAGAGTCAGCTGACAGCGTGCAGGAATTTTAACCTTTGGAGAGAATTTTTAATTAGGAGCCAAGCTTGCTCGTGTGCAACTTCCAAGATGCTCATCCGTCTGTTTCTTTTTATTGGGTTACTATCCGTTTTCTTTTCCGCCGAAGGGCAGGATTATTCGGACTACCACCATTCTGTGCGAGTGATAGAAGCCTCACTTCTGCAGGAGGAATGGGAGGAGGCTTTGACACTTTCGGTACAATTGGAGCGGGATTTCGAATTTCTTTTCAAAAAAGACCTCAAGATTGCACTCCAGCTTGCTTATCGCGTAGGGAATTCCGTGTCTTTCCGGAGGTTTTCAGAAAAGGCTTTTGAAAGGGGTTGGGATTGGAAAAAAGCAAAAAAGGAACTTAGGGATAATTCCGACTTTGAGTTTTGGCTGGGCGACTCCTTGAAATCCATATCAAAACGTACACGGAGAATTCCCCTCGCCTACCCCGAAGTCCGGGAACAGGTAAAGCGGCTTTTCATCCAGGATCAATGGCAGGCCTTGGGGGCTTTGTTCACCTTTTCATCAGAAAGGCAGGATCGCTATGCCGAAAAGAAATTTGCGCCAAAGGCAAGGGAGAGGGTTGAGGAAATTCAAAGTATCATCGATAGTCTAGGCTATCCCGGAGAGATGTTGATCGGCAATTCGGTATGGGGCTCTACTATCCTCTCTCACTACAATTCGATTTCGGAGAGTTTTGCCAAGGCGGATACTCTTTATACCTCAATCCGCGAGGATCTTCGAAACGAGCTCGCACAGGGAAGAATTTCGCCCTTTGAGTTTGCCCTGATCGACAATTGGCACCAGTCCATCGAGTCCGGACGAACCATCGAATCTTATGGGATTTTAGCGGAGGAGGTGAGCGCAGAAGCGCTGGCAAGGGTGGATGCAAATCGCCTCGCCGTGGGACTGCCGACGATTCAAGGCCACAATAGTCTCTTGGAGCTACAGACGAAATCGGGGCTTCGGCTTTTTTTTGGCGAGGGTTGGGGCGGAGATTCGCCGATCGATGTGAAAAAGGGGACAGTCATTACCCAAATGAATTCAGATGAAATCCAAGAGGTTTCCCCGCTCATAGATTACTAGAGAAAGTCGATTTGCATCTAGGAAGATTGAAACATCCCGGATGTCTTCGTTGTTTGGAAATTCCCAGTATCGCCCCTCCCAATTGTTTAGCGCTATCTCTTCTTCCTCTTCTTCGCTTAGCCAAAGTTTTCTTTTTTCGTCCGCTCCGTAGATTTCGGTGAGCTGGTCAATGAGGGATCTCAGGGTGTCCAATTGGGACAAGACAAAATTTTCGTCTACAAGAGATATTCTGCGGTTGGTGATGTAGTTTTCAGTGACGACTTCGATTTTCCCAAACAGGCCGTAAATGGGAGTCTCAGTAAAGCGGTAGGAGAAATACTCTGGGAGGTGCCCACGTGATCTTGGCATCTCTTCTATGAGGGAATAGGCTGTACTCGGATAGTCCTCTAGGCTGAAATCCAGCAGCTGCTCCAGTTTTTGGTTGTAGGTCATGGTTAAAAAGTTTAGACGTAAAAATCAATGAATCTAAATTTACCGTTTGGCAGGATGAAAATCAATAGTTTGGTGAGACTTTAGGAAAAAAAAATCCCGCCCAGCGTTCGCTAAGCGGGATTTGGGCAAATAAGATCTACTAGAACTGAGTCTTGAACTGCTCGATTTTTTGGTCTGCCTGTGTGTCTACTTGGAATGAGACGGATACTTTTTCCCAAGCCATAGTGACGGTAGCGACTTTGTTGTTTTCAGCGGAGATGGTGTAGATCAGCCGCTCGGTGTTTTCGCCCATCTTAGGTGCGGATTTTACCGCGACGGCATCATCGGCAGCCACGGCTGCTTCGTCGATTTTGCCATCCTTAGTATAGGCGTACACGCTTTCAGCTTTTTTGTTCAAGTGGATTGTCCAATCTCCTGTAGCGGCCGGCGTGATGAAGATGGAGTACTTGCCTGCAGGAAGGTTTTTTCCGCCGACACTGACTCCGGTGCTAAACTCGATAATGGTCTGGTTGTTTGCCCCAGCTCTCCAGGTTTCTCCGTATTTGTGGAGTTCTCCGAAAATTTTCCTTCCCTTTACTCCAGGCGAGGAATAGGAGATGCTGATCTTGGTAAAGCCTACGTTTTGGGAAACAAACGCGGAAGGGCTAGCTGCTGGTGCTTGCAGCTGTGCCATTGCGGCAAAGGCCGAAGTGATGAACAGAGCGAAGGCCAGTAACAAGGATTTGGTGTTTTTCATGGGTTTGTTTGATATGGATTTTGGGAGGGAAAGCTACAAAAAAACCGACTGGGTTAGGAGCTTTCTTGCAAAGCTTCCCCCAGTCGGATTAGGTATTCACTAGGCGTTGGGTCCTATTTTTTCAATTGACTTTGGATAAAAGCCACACTCTGAGGGATCTGCTCCACCGACCGGCTGCTTTCATCCTCGATCACGAGGTATTTGGTTCCCTGCTTTTTTGCTTCTTGGATCAATCCTGCGATATCGATGTCCCCTGTACCCAGTACGACGTTGGTTTCTACGTCGCCGTGTCCATCAGCGGATCCCGGCGTGCCTTTCTTCCGGTCTTTGAGATGGAGCTGGGGAAACTTGCCGGGATATTTTTTCATGATGGCCAGGGGGTCGCCACCGCCCATCTTTACCCAAAACACATCCATGTTGAATTGGAAGTTTTTTGCATTTTCCAACATGTAGTCCATGGGAGTTCCAGAGCCGGAGTTGGCAAACTCATAGCCATGGGGATGATAGGTCAAGGTTATCCCTTCCTTGGCCAGCATTGCGCCGGTTTTGTTAAACAGCTCCGTTGCCGCCTTCATGTCTTCCATAGAAATAGGCCCTTCTGTATGAGGGATCCAGTAGCAGGTGGCGTACTTGGCACCGTGTTTTTTTGCATCGGCGATGATGCCTTCGGGATCGGATTTCAGTCTATTGTAGTCGGCACCCACTCCTACGATGCGGAGATTGTTGTCTTTGAGCAGTTTGGAATATTCGGCATCCGACATGCCATAGCCTCCGCCTCCTTCGAGAGCCGATATCCCCCAGTCGGAGATCATTTGGTGGTATTTGACAGGATCGACCTTCATCTCGTTTCGAAGGGAGTAAAGTTGAAGGGCAATTTCCTGAGCTTTCAGACCCAGGGGAGCGATGAGGAACATCGCCAAAAACAGGGATTTGAATTTCATAGTCTAGGGTATTTTGGATATGCTGTAAGCTATGGATTTTTGAATATTCAGGAAAGATGTTAAGGGCATTTTCCCTAAATTGTCTGCCCAGCATTCTATTTATGAATTCAAGAAGAAAATTTATCCAAAACACTTCCTTACTAGGATTAGCAATGAGCATTAAACCCGATTTTTCCTTTTTGGCGGCCCAAGACCAGGTACTCGGTCACGGCGATTTCAAATACAAAGTCGACACCAAATGGGGCAATCTCGATCCGACCAAAGTCCCGGTGGTCAACTGCCACGAGATGGTCATGGATCGCAAGGGTCGCATGATCATGCTGACTGACGAGGCCAAAAACAACGTGATCATCTATGACCAGTCCGGGAAGCTTCTCAGCACATGGACACTTGGATTGGATCGTGCGCATGGACTTTCTCTGGTGGACGAAGGCGATGCCGAATACCTTTGGGTAGTGGACAATGGGGGCAAAGTGGTCAAGACAAGCCTAGATGGTAAAGTGGTGGCGGAGATTTCCTCCCCGCTCGCTTCCGGTATCTACACGGAAAAAATGCCTTGGGTACCGACAGAAACAGCCGTTGCGTCTAACGGAGATCTTTACATTGCCGATGGCTATGGCTCCCAGTTTTTCCTGCAATACGACAAAGACGGAAACTTTATCCGGAAATTTGGCGGAAAGGGCAATCAAGACACGCAGTTTAGCACGGCCCACGGGATCGCGATCGACCAGCGTGGAGGAAAGACTCCGACGCTTCTTTGTACCTCCAGAGGACACAATTCCTTCAAGCGGTTTACCATGGATGGAGACTATTTGGAGACCATTTTTCTCCCAGGGGCATTTGTCTGCCGTCCCGTGATCCATGGGGAAAACCTCTATGCCGGGGTTTGCTGGTCACGACTGAGATACCTCGAGCAGACGGACAACTCAGGTTTCGTCACAATCCTGGACAAAAACAACAAGGTTGTCTCCAATCCGGGTGGAACGGCTCCGGAATACCGAAATGGGGAATTGCAGATTATGCTTCAAAAGGAGCCGGTGTTCAAGCATTGTCACGATGTGTGTATCGATCAGGACGAGAACATCTATGTCTGCCAGTGGAATGCCGGAAAAACCTATCCGATCAAGTTGACCAGAGTGTAGTGAGTATTTAGTATCTAGTATTCAGTACCAAGTAGCTAGTATCAAGAGGATTGGCGGGTAGCGCAGTCTTAAATCTCAAATCTCTAATAACTAAAGCCATGAAAAAAGTAACCGTAGGATGGTTTGAAATTCCGGTCAATGACATGGAACGTGCCATCGCTTTCTATGAAAATGTGTTTGACTGTAAGCTGGACAAGCAAGTCATGGGTGATTTCGAAATGGCCTGGTTTCCCTGGGGCGATGATGGAAAGGGTGCAGGGGGGAGTCTGGTGTATCACAAGGATTTCTACGAAACGAGCAATTTCGCAGGCACCTTAGTCTATTTTTCTTCAGAAGACTGTGCGGTACAGCTAGCCAAAGTGGAAGCAGCTGGAGGAAAGGTGCAAATAGATAAGAAACTGATCGCCCCGGATATCGGGTATATGGGTGTGTTTTTGGATTCGGAGGGCAACCGTATTGCCATACACTCGCGAAACTGAATCGAGCCTGTCAAAAAAGGCCTGTCGGATTTTCAAATGTCGACAGGCCTTTTTCTTGAAAATCAAATCAATACCACTCTCAGGCTTTTTGCCCCGTGGGCACCGACGACGAGGCTTTGCTCGATGTCCGCAGTTTTGGAGGGGCCAGCGATGAATACCCCGAATCCAGAAGTCGCGCCGCCGATACGCTCATAGCCTTGGTGCATAGTAGCCACCAGGTTTTTTTTGTTCAAAACGATCACGAGATGTTCGGTAATAAAGGGCAAGACACGCAAGCCCAAATCCGCATCCTCCAGCCAAATCGCCCCGTTTTCGGCCACGCCAAACTGCCCGTCCAAGATCGCCAGATCGAGATCATTTAGCTGGTGGGGATCTTCGGGAAGACTGATAGTGGATAAGTCTGAAAAATGTGCCGAGCGTGAAATCAGTTTGGGGTGATTTGATGCAGTCAACCAAGTTTCAAATTCTGCATTGCTTAATACTTCTCCTTTATTACCCAAAATGGACTGCACAAAAGTCGCCTCGATCTCTCCCTGAATGCCAAAATCGGGGATTTCCGGCAGGGGCTTGGGTTCTAAGTCAATTCCTCGGATAGCGGATAGGATGGCTTCTCTGCTGCTCATGATCGGTTCTTTTGATACCATTGCTGGAAGGATTCCTTGGGTGGGGGAGGGAGATCGCGGCTTTTTCCCCAAGCATTGATCGGGTGGTAGATCAGGCTGTCAGGAAGGGTTTTGAGCGCTTTTCGCATTAGGCTCCCAGAAATTTTATAAGCGAGAGGGCTTTTGAAAATTCCCGCAGCGATCCACATCGACAGGCCTTTGCCCAGCTCTCCATGGGTTTTGGTGATTTCCTGTCTCCATTCGTAGAGCTGCTCGTGGATATTGATTTTCACGGGGCAGACATCCGAGCAACTGCCGCAAAGTGTGGACGCAAAGGGTAGGGTACTGTGTTTTTTCATATCCAAGCCCGGAGAAAGTATCGATCCAATCGGCCCGGGGACGGTGCTACCATAGCTAAATCCTCCGCTCCTTCTATAGATTGGGCAGGTATTCATGCAGGCACCACAGCGTATGCACTTGAGGGAGTTTTTGAATTTTTCCCTTGCCAGCTGTGCGGTGCGGCCGTTGTCCACCAAGATGATGTGCAGTTCTCTTCCCTGTGCGGGGCTGCGGAAATGCGAGTTGTAGTTGGTCACGGGCTGCCCGGTGGCAGACCTCGCAAGAAGCCTCAGGAATATTCCGAGGTCTTTTCTCCTGGGAAGGATCTTCTCGATCCCCATGCAGGCTACATGGACATCCGCGAGGTGTACGCCCATGTCGGCATTGCCTTCGTTGGTACAGACGACAAATTCGCCCGTTTCGGCGATGCCGAAGTTTACGCCAGTCAGGGCTACTTTGGCACCAAGGAACTTTTCACGCAGATGAAGTCTAGCCGCATGCGTAAGGTAGGCGGGGTCTTCATTTCCTTTTTCGGTATGGAGTTTTTCGTGAAAGAGCTCTGATATCTCGCCTTTTTTCAGGTGGATGGCCGGAAGGACGATATGGCTTGGGGGCTGGTGGAGGAGCTGCACGATTCGCTCGCCCAAGTCAGTGTCGACCACGTCGATCCCGTTCTTTTCAAGAAAAGGGTTTAGATGACACTCCTCAGTCAGGATGGATTTGCTCTTGACAATGGCTTGGCAGTCGTGGCGCTTTAGGATGTCAAGGACTATGCGGTTGTGTTCTTCTCCGTCCTTAGCCCAATGGACTTGGATTCCGTTTTTCTTGGCGTGTTCCTCAAACTGCTCCAGATAAGAGCCTAGGTTGGCCAGTACATTGTCCTTGATCTGGGAGGCGAGGTTTCGCAGGTTTTCCCATTCTGGAATGGTCTTGCTGATGCGGTCGCGCTTATCTCGGACAAACCACAAAGTTTCATCATGCCACTTGGCTTTGGCCTGGTCTTTCAGAAATTCGGAGGCATTCTCAGGATGGCTCATGAGATTGCTTGGTTTAGGATTTCCGCAATATGGAGAAACTTCAGAGGCTGCTTGTTTCGGGTGGCTATCCCTTGCAGATGCATGATGCAAGACATATCTCCTCCAGTGAGGATTTCGGTTTGTTGTTGGGCGTGGTCTTCGAGCCGATCTTTGCCCATTCGGACAGAAAGGGCCTCCTCGGTGACGGAAAACGTCCCCCCAAAGCCGCAGCACTCGTCTGTACGACTCAGCTCAACCCATTCCAGGCCTTCCAGATTTTCCAGTAGTTTTTTGGCTTTGTTGAACGGGTTCTGGTTGAGCTCCGAACTCGACGAAAGCCTTAGTCCTCGCTGTCCGTGACAGGAGGAATGGAAACCCACGCGGTGCGGAAATTTGCCCTCGATCTTTTCCACTTTCAGTACATCGGTGATGAACTCGGTCAGCTCAAACACCTTGTGGTGCAGCTTGGCTTGTTCTTTTTCCAAACCCGGAATAGCAGGAACGTGCTCTTTCACATGCAGAACGCAGCTTCCCGAGGGAGCGACCACATAGTCAAAGTCTTTGAAAAGTTCGATGAAATGCCTTGTCGCGCCGGCGGTATCACGCTCGTAGCCTGAGTTGGCGAGAGGCTGACCGCAGCAGGTTTGGCCCATGGGATAGGAGACCTTGCAGCCCAGTTTTTCGAGCAGTTCCAGACTTGCCACTCCCACTTGGGGATAAAATTGATCTACGTAGCAAGGAATGAAAAGCCCAATTTTTGGAGAATCGGAAATCATGGTAGAAAGTTAAGGTCAGGATTCCATATTCACCAACATCGCCGCCCCCAATGCGGAGCCGTTGGGGAAATCGCTTGGAATAATATCCAGTCCGGGTAACTTTTTGCGAAGCATCTCCAGGAAGATCAGGTTGGCATTGAAGCCTCCGTCCACATAGAGCTTCTGCACGGGAGCGCCGTCCAGCACAAGCCTAAGGGAAGCGACTTGGATGTCCGTCAACTCGTGCAAAAAGGTGTAGTAGGCTTCGGTAAATTCCGGAAAGCTTGCCCAATCGCTTGCTTCGGCTCTTTCCAGTCCATAGTCTTGGGGCTTGAGGTATTTGAAGCCTATTCGCTTAGTGTCTCTTTCGCTGACTTTTTCGTACAGCGTTTGATCAAACTTCAGTTTTTTGTAGGTACCGAGCGGGAGCTGCCAAAATGCGTACATTTCCTCGACCTGATACTTGTGTTCCTCTCCGATGAAAAGGCGTGAGATCTTGATCGGCTGTCCACTGATGCTGAGGAATTGGAGACAATCTTTGGTCAGTTCGGATTCGGAAAGTGCCGTTTTGTTGAACGGATTGATGCTGACGGCCCAAGTGCCGGTGGAGAGCAGGGCGAAGGGCTCTTTTTCCTGTTTTAGATAAGGCAAAAGTGCACCCGACGAGTCGTGCACACCGATCCCACAAGGGATAGAGCCCAGTTCAGGTTTGGTTGTCAGCAAGGCATCGCCTGGCAGGATTGGGGGAAGAAGGGCCTCGATGCCCTCCCTTTTCACCCACTCGTGATAGCCCATTTTCTCAAAATCCCAGAGTCCAGTGTGACAACCTATGCTGGTGTAATCAGACACCATCTCGCCCGTGAAGATCAGGCTGAGGAATTGGGGAAGGTGTAGGCAGTGGCGTACGTTTTTGAAGAATTCCGGTTTGGCGTGCTTTAGAAAGTAGATCTGCAGGCCGGAATTGAGCATAGCCAAGGGAGGTGAGGAAGTCTGCTGGCAAAAGGCCATTTTACCACCGTTTTCGGTGTAGAATTTCTCAAGCAAATCCTCGGGAAAAGGCTTTAGGTAGTCATACAGAGGAGTGACCGGTTCGCCTACTTCATCCGTGTGGACGAAAGACGCACCATGGCCGGAGAAGTTCAGTTTCTTGATTTCAAATTTTTCCGACTTCAGGGCCTCGGTGAAGGTTTCGAGCATCCACTCTCTCAGGGGAAGAACAGGTTCGCTCGGAAAGCCATCCTCATCCGGAATGGCATCCAAGCGAGTATACGTATTGTGGACCTCCTTGAGGTTTTCGTCAAAAAGAAAGAATTTCTTGTTCGTCTTCCCGATATCAAAGACAGCGGTAACGGGGATTTTTTTCATTTACAATTCACGAAATACGATTTCCGGCGCTTAGAACAGCGTCTAGCAGGCTAGGCGATTGACGACGGTACTTATTTAATCTAGGGATAGCCCAATTTTACTGTCCCGCAGGTCTGGCAGGCATTCGATACCAATCCTTCAATTGAGGATTTCGCATACGCTCAGTCTGAGCTTGCTTTTCAACTCCTCAACCTTTTATAGAGACTTTCTCAGCGTCATCCGAAAAGGATTTTTGATGGGAATCCGGTCTTCAGTTCCCAGGATTTGCTCTGCGATGGTTTTGCCCATGCTTTGGAAGTCGGTAGAAATGGTCGTGATGCCGTCGGCGAGGATTTCCTTAAGTGGGGTGTCGTTGTAGGAGATGACTCCGACATCGCGTCCTAGTTTGAGCAGCTGTTCTCTTGATTTCTTCACGATATTCACCAAGTCCGATTCCGCCAAGACGATGTGGCAATCCCCTTCATCCAAAGGCTCGTCGTCGTCCACGCCATCGACGATGAGGTTTTTGAAGTCATGGAAAAAGCAGAAACGCTTGAAACCATCCATGATCTCGACTGGGTATAAGTCCCCTTTTGGAAACACCAGGATCAATCGCTGGTACTTTTTGAGATGGGAAATACCCGATTCCAAAACCTCAAAGATGTCTTTGGAAAAATCCTGATAGACGCCTGGAAACTCATTTTCATGGTCTTTGACAGCACGATCTATAATCAGCAGCTTGTCTTTTGGAATGCGTTTGATCAGATCGTAGCCCGTCTCCGGATGTCCAGCATTGTCGAAGAAATGCGGCGCCAAGACATAATAATTGTAATTGCCCAAGTTGGTCTCCAGCAGATCCTCCAAGAGATTTCTGTTGTAGTGGTGGATCTGTAGATCCACCGAAGCTTGGGATCCCAAGGTTTCAATGATGGAATAGTAGATGATTTTTTTGTAGGAACTCAGCTTGTTGAAAAGCAAGAGTACTTTTGATTTGTGCCCCATATTCGTGGAGGAGATATAAAAGCCTTTGCCGCGAACCGAGGAGATGATTCCTCGGTCACGCAGCTCGTTGTAGGCTTTTTCGACGGTGTCCCTTGAAAGCAAAAAATCAAAACTGGTCTCATTGATAGAAGGAATGCGGTCTCCAATTTTGAGCTTTCCCTTCTCTATGTCCTCCAGGATCAAATTGACTACCTGGAGGTACTTCGGCGTGCGCGATTCCACGGCGATTTTTTCGGATTTGTCAAGAAGCATAGGTTATTGGGTTATTGGGTTAGGGCAAATAGGGTAATCTGCAATCGAAATTATCGAGGGAAGGCAGCTGCTAAGCCTCCGTCCACATTGAGCATATTTCCGGTGGTCTTGGAGAGCAGTCCTCCGACGAAGGCGAATGCCGCGTCTGCGATGTCGCTCACTTTGACGCTTTCTTTCAGCAAGGTTCTGTTTGCATAGTATTGCGGAAGGTCTTTGACGTCGATGCCGTAGGCTTTGGCCCGATTTTCGGCCCATCCACCTTCCCAGATGTTGGAGTTTTCGATCACAGCATCGGGATTTACCACGTTGACGCGGATCTTGTCTTCCGCCAGTTCTGCAGCCATCAGTCGGGACATGTGTAGCTGCGCGGCCTTTGCCGTACCATAAGCTACGTTTTTTGGTCCAGCTACCAAAGCGTTTTTACTCACAACATTCACGATATCACCTCCTAAGCCTTGTTGCTTCATCAAGCTGACCCCGGCTCTGGACACGTGATATTGGCCCATAACAAGGATATCATTCAGACGATCCCAATCCTGATTTGTATGATCTTCGAAACCTTTGGAGATGGAGATGCCAGCATTGTTCACGACAATGTCTATCCCGCCAAACTTCAGGCAGGTGGCTTGGATTGCACTTGCCAAACTCTCCGTATTGGTTACGTCCAGCTGAGCGCCAAGCACGACGTCCTTACCGTATTTCTTCTCAAACTCAGCCACAGTGCCGTCCAAGCGAGACTGGTCGATGTCGGTCAGGACGACGCAGGCACCTTCCTGCACGTATCTTTCGGCTATGCCTTTGCCGATACCTCCGGCACTGCCCGTGATGAGGGCGATTTTTCTGGAAAGAGGCTTTTCCTTGGGCATACGCTGAAGTTTCGCTTCTTCAAGAAGCCAATATTCAATGTCAAAGGCTTCTTGAAGCGGAAGGGAAACGTATTCGGAAACCGCTTCTGCGCCACGCATAACATTGATGGCATTGATATAGAACTCAGAGGCAACGCGGCTCGTCTGCTTGTCTTTTGCATAGCTGAACATGCCGACTCCAGGCCAGAGGATCACGACCGGATTCGGGTCGCGCATGGCGGGACTGTTGGGATGTTTATGCTTTTCGTAATAGTCCGCGTACATCTCGCGATAGGACTGGAATGCCTTACCGATGGATTCCTTCAGTTCGCTAACGTCGCTGAGATCAGCATCTGCTGCCAGGTCAAGTACGAGCGGGCTGATTTTGGTTCTCAAAAAGTGGTCTGGGCAAGAGGTTCCCATCGGAGCCAATTTGGTCAGATCGTGGCTGTTGATAAACTGCAGGACGGTGTCGCTATCATTGAAAGTGCCAACCATTCTTTTTTCGGAAGAAGCCAAACCCCTCAGGATTGGAGCAAGCTTTGCCGCCTGAGCCTTTCTCTGCTCGGGAGCCAGCGAGGACACTTTTTCCCCTCCGAAGACCGGCCTTTTCTTTCCGTAGTTATCAGCTAAATAAGCCGATGCAGTCTCGATGACTTCAAGGCTGTTCATATAGCATTCGTAGGCAGTGTCTCCCCACGTGAACAATCCGTGTCCTCCGAGCATAATGCCCCGGATGCCGGGGTTGTTGTCCAAGGTTTCTTTGAGCTGAAGCCCCAAATCAAAGCCCGGACGCTGCCAAGGAACCCATGCGATGGCGCCTTTCCAAAGTTCTTGGGTGATCTTTTCCCCTTCTTTGGAAGCAGCGATCGCTATCGCAGCATCAGGGTGTAGGTGGTCTATGTGTTTGAAAGGCAAAAATCCGTGGAGAGGCGTGTCGATGGAAGGAGCTTTGGAAGCCAAGTCGTAGATGCAGTGGTTGAATAACTCCACCATCTCGTCTTCGAAATCGATGCCCCGGTAAATTCCCCTCAATGAACGGAGCTTATCCACGTATAGCCCCGCCAGTCCGGAACGGGTCATGGTACCAATGTCACCTCCGGAGCCTTTGATCCACATGACTTCCACCGGCTCTTTGGTCAGGGGGTCGAGTTCGGTGGTCTTACAGGAAGTGTTTCCACCACCATAATTGGTGATTCTCAGGTCTGCACCGAGAATATTGGATCGGTAAATCAAAAGGTCGACCTCATTGCCCTCCAGTTTGGCTGCTTTGGCCTCGTCCCATAGGTAGCTTACATATTTGAAACTCATAATCGGTATGTTCATTGTTAAACAGGTCTATTAGTGACAGGATGAATTTCCCTGAAATCAAGCCAATAGGTATCCTGTGGTGTCTTGAGTGATGATTGATTTTTTTGACTTTTTATTTTTGCTAAGGAAAAAGGAATTCCGTCTTTAGGATTCAAGTCCTGAAAATTTGCCTTGAAATTAACAGTTTCCAAAATAAACATAGGACAAACGGCATAATTTCATTCGGACACAGCAGGACAGAGCAGGTAAGTCTGTTTCTTTAATTCAGCCAAAAAAAATCCCAGATGAGCAATCGTTTTTTCAAGAAAATTGTCGGTGGCACCAACGAATTCGAGCGGACTCCTGTCCCCGAGCAAAGTCTAAAGGGTAGTAGGAGTTTTTTGGGAATGTATGCAGGGGAGCATACCGCAGGAACTGAGTTTGTAATTGGGCCGCTCTTTGTCGCCCATGGAGTAAGTGCTGGTGACTTGGTCTTTGGTCTCTTGATCGGTAATCTTCTCGCAGTGCTGAGCTGGGCGCTGATCACCGCACCGATTGCCACTGCCAAGCGAATGACGCTTTACTATCAGCTGGAGCGCATCGCAGGCAAAAACGTCGTCCGCTGGTACAATCTGGTCAACGCCCTGATGTTCTGTTTTCTGGCTGGGTCGATGATTGCAGTGTCCGCCACTGCTGTAGGCATTCCCTTTGATTTGGAGATGCCGACGCTCGCGGACTGGTTTCCCCGGACTGCAGGTTGGGTGGTGACAGTCCTTCTCCTTGGTGCAGTGGTGACGCTGGTGGCGATACAGGGCTATTCTCAAGTGTCCAAGTTTGCCAATGTGATGTCACCCTGGATGATTCTCATATTTTTCTCTGCGGCTATCGTGGGGCTCTCCCAGCTGGGGGTTGGCTCTGCCGAAAGCCTGGTGTCGGTAGCGCGGGAGGTGATCTGGAATGGCGTGCCACTTCCCGGCATGTCCAGGTTTTCGGTTTGGCACGTGATCTTCTTTGCTTGGTTTTGCAATATGGCCATGCATATAGGCATGTCTGACCTGACTATTCTCCGGTATGCCAAGTCCTGGACCTCTGGTTTTGCTGTGTTTGCGGGAGTTTATTTGGGCCACTTTGTGGCTTGGATTGCTTCAGGTGTGCTATACGCCGTGTTTTTGCAGGCAAACTCCGGTTCGCAGGAATTTGCACCTGGGCCTATTGCTTATCAGACGCTTGGTATAGCCGGTGCCGTTTGCGTGGTGATTGCGGGTTGGACCACGGCCAATCCCACGATCTACCGGGCTGGGTTGGCGCTTCAGGGGATTTTCCCAAAAGTCGCTACATGGAAAATCACGGCGGTGGTGGGGGGAATCACCTCGCTGGCTGCTTGTTTTCCCGCCTTGGTCATGAAGCTCCTGGATTTTGTAGCACTGTATGGCTTGCTACTAATGCCTATGGGGGCGGTGATCTTTGCTGATTTTTACTTTTCGGAGAAAATGGGCTTTCGGTCTGAGGGAGCCTTAAACTCCAGGTCAGACTTTAGCATTCCAGCCTTTCTCAGTTGGGTGTTAACGCTGATCTTTTGCCTCGGCCTCAACCTGTTTTATGGTGTGGAAATCTTCTTCCTCGGTCTGCCGGGTTGGTTTGTAGCGGTGGCTATTTTTGTAATCCTCTCCAAAGTGAAATATCCCATCGCCAAATCCCTTGCTGCATGAAAAACATCCTGAAAATTGTATCCTTTGCCGGCTTGGCGCTTTCTATCGTGCCGCCTGTTTTGCTTTTCCTTGGAAAACTGGAAATGGATCCTATGAAGCTTTGGATGGGAATAGGGATGGTCGCCTGGATGGGCACTGCCCCTTTTTGGATCAATAAATCCAGTAGGCAGTGAACAGTCACAGTACAGTCTCAGTGACTGAATTTTCCATTCAAGAACTGATTCAATAACCAATAATCAATTTTTAATCATCAATGCCCAAAGAATCGGAATACTTTGATAGTTGAATATTGAGTTTGATAATTGGTCATTTTAAGAAAAAAATCAATACCTAATAACTCTATCCACCACCCTCCCATGTCAACCCAATTCCACCAAAAATCACTTTCCCTCCTTGCTGAGCAGCTTGCAGTACAAGGACTTGACCTTTCAAGCCTTGTATCAAAGATATCCGCTTTTCAAATTGCTGTGCCCAGCTGGGCGTTGGGAGCCGGAGGCACGCGTTTTGGACGCTTTTCAATTGGCGGAGAACCGAGGAATCTGGAAGAGAAACTCGATGATATAGGCCTATTGGCCAGATTGACAAAGAAGACCGATGCGGTGTCCCTGCATATTCCCTGGGATATTCCCCACGACGTCCAAGCCATTCGACAAAAAGCGGCCGAGCTGGGTATATCCTTTGACGCAATGAACAGCAATACCTTCCAGGATTATGGACAATCGCTCAGCTACAAGATGGGGTCCCTTAGCAATGCGGACGCAGCCATTCGTCAACAGGCGGTGGAACACAATATCCAGGTGATTGAAATCGGAAAAAGTCTGGGCAGCAAAGGGCTGACCGTTTGGTTGGCGGACGGAAGCAATTTTCCTGGGCAGGCACATTTTCGAAACTCGCTACAATGGACGGAGGACTCCTTGAAGTCCATCTACTCCAAGATGCCGGATGATTGGAAACTATTGCTGGAGTACAAGCCCTACGAACCCAATTTTTACCATACCGTGATTCCGGATTGGGGTACCTCCTCGTTCCTATGCAGGCAGCTGGGGGAGCGAGCCAAGGTGCTCGTGGACCTTGGCCACCACCTGCCCAATACCAATATCGAGCAAATCGTAGCCACCCTGATACATCAGGGCATGTTGGCGGGATTTCACTTTAATGACAGCAAGTTTGGCGACGATGACCTGAGTACAGGCAGTATCAAGCCCTATCAACTTTTCCTTATTTTCTGCGAGTTGGTCGGCGGAGCGGAGGAAAAGGCCCAAGCTTGGGAGAGCATTTCTTGGATGATCGATGCCAGCCACAATACGAAAGATCCGATAGAGGACCTAATCCAAGCGCTAGAATCCATTGCCCAAGCCTATGCGAAGGCACTCCTGGTGGATCGTGCCAAGTTGGCCCAGTGCCAGATGGAAGGCGATGTGGTAGGAGCGCAGGAAATTTTGCAAGCTGCCTTTCTGACTGACGTCAGAGCCTTGGTGCGGGAAGCGCGCATCCAAAGTGGGGGGGAGGCTGAGCCCTTGGCTTTTTATAGAAAGGAAAAAATCAGAGAAAAACTGATCGCAAAGCGGGGGAAAGATACGCAGGCGAGCGGGTTGTAACTCACTTATAAAGCTCATAGAAATTACCAGGAGTAATCACCTTGAAGCTTGAATTCGGATAGGTTTCGGAAAATTCTGCCGGAAACTTGCCCGGAGCCCCTTCTGCATACTTGAACTCGAAACAGGTCAGGTGCCCGTCTTTTTCTTCAATGTAGTCGAGCTCCTTTTGGTCGTAGGTTCTCCAAAAGTAGATATTGACAAACCTTCGATGGTTCTGGTTGAATTTGATCCGTTCGGTGATGCAGAAGTTTTCCCAAAGTCCTCCCACGTCCGTTCTAAGGTTCATTTCATTGAAGTTGCGGATCACTGCATTGCGGATTCCCACATCGTAGAAGTAGATTTTTTGGCTTTTGGCCAATTCCTTCCGCAGGTTTCGGCTGAATGAATTCAGTCGGAAGATCACAAAAGATTTTTCCAGCAGCTCCAAGTATCGCTTGACCGTATGCACGTTTGTGCCTGTGATTTGCGCAAGCTCATTCAGTGAGGATTCGCTTCCGGTTTGCAAGGCAATGGCTGCCAAAAGCTTGAATAGCAAGTCAGGCTTTTTGATTTGCTCAAATTGGAAGAGGTCCTTGTACAGGTAGTTGGAAGAGATCTCGGCGAGTTCCTCGATTTTTTCATTTCCAATACTGTTGAACACTTGGGGGTAGAGTCCAAATCTCAGGAAGTTGGGTAGATTGGCTTTGATCTGAATTGGATTGAGCGACTGTCCGATTTCTTCGAGAGAAAAAGGAAGTAATAGAAATTGACGCGACCTGCCCGTCAGAGGCTCGGAGACCATTCCCGATAGTTCAAAGCTGGAAGAACCTGTCGCTATAAATTGAACCTGCGGAAAGGTGTCTACCAGTACTTTCAATACCAATCCAATGTTTGGAATATGCTGTGCCTCATCAAAAATGATCAGCTCCCGATTTCCTATAAATTCAGCCAAAAGCCCCGAATTTGTGGTGGAAAGGGCGTCTTTGTATTCCTGAAGCTCACAGTTGATGTAAGCCGATTTTTTTGAAAACTTTGTCAGTAGGTATTTTACCAAGGTGGTTTTCCCGGTTCGTCTGGCACCATAGAGGATCAGAACTTTTCCTTTGAAAAGCTGATCTTCTAGTTGGGAGATAATGGTTCGGGATACCTGCACGAGTCCTTTTAATCTAAATTCATGAATCTAACTTCACAAATTTAGTAAAAATTATGAATTCAACTTCACAAATTTGGATAAAATTATGAAATCAACTTCACAAATTTCAATGAATTTATGAAGTTGGTGGTGAGGGAGACTGGAAATGACTCGCAATCGGCCTACTTAGGAGCATGTAAAACAATGGGCTTGCCGGTTGATTTTTCAATAGGAAGATTGGCTTTTGTTTCAATTAGCCAATCATACAGGACGGTGTAGAGTTCTCTGGCTTTTTCAGGATTCTCACTCGCTAAGTCTCTGGATTCCGAAATATCCTCAGCCAAGTGATAGAGCTCGATGTTCTGAGTTTCGTAATGCAAAATCAGCTTCCAGTCTCCATTTCTGACCGCGGCGGCCGGCATTCCCAATTGGTTGGAAAAATGAGGATAATGCCAAAAAAGAGGAGTTTCCCTAGCCAACTCTTTTTTACCTAGCCAGATGTTTTTCAAGGAAACCCCATCCCATCCGGTTTGGAGGTTGAGTCCGGCGATTTCTGCGAAAGTGGGGGCAAAGTCTAAGTTGGTTGTCGGAAAGGAGCTGACCTGAGGCTGGATTTTCTCAGGCCAATAAGCGATCAAAGGAACCCGGATTCCTCCTTCGTAAGGGTGCCCTTTCCACTTTCTAAGGGGATCCAGATTGGTGGGGATGGGGCCGAGTTCAGGCAAACCTACTCCTCCATTGTCCGAGGTGAAAATAATCAGTGTGTTTTTGTCCAGTCCTTTTGTCTTCAGTTTTTCCATTATCAAACCGATTCCGTCATCCACCGATTCGATCATGGCTGCGTAGTAGGGATTGAATTTTCCTCCAAATTGCTCGTATTTCCGAAGATACTTGCTGACTTTATCCCCTCTTGGAACCACAAAAACATGAGGAGCCGAATAGCTCAAATAGAGGAAGAAGGGTTGGTTTTCCTTCTTTTTCTCCAAAAACTCCAAAGCATAATCCGTCAGTCGATCGGTCAGGTAATAAGTGCCCGAGTCTTGAAAGATTTTTTCAAAACTATCTTCAAAAATCCCATAATGGTAGTATTCCAGGCCGTTTTTTCCGATCATTCTCGAATAGTCAAACCCTTGGGTCCAAGGCGCCTGATCGTCTTGATTGCCCAAATGCCACTTTCCGACCATGGCCGTTTGGTAGCCTTTTTCTTGAAACAATTCGGGCAATGTAACCTGACTTCCCTCCAAATACGGATTCCAAGATGCTGGATCGATGGCTAAGGAGTCTGCCTTGCGATTGCCTGCTATAAAATTGGTGAGTCCGTATCGGGTGGAATGAATTCCCGTCAGCAAGCCCGCCCGGGAAGGAGAACAGACCGGACTTGAAGAATAGGCATCGGTAAACCGGATTCCATTTTTTGCCAGGAAATCCAGATTGGGAGCTTCCTGAAAGGGATTGCCATAGGAAGGCAGGTCGGTGTAGCCCAAATCGTCGGTAAGGATAAAAACTATATTGGGAGGAGACTCTTGAGCTTGAAGAAAAGAGGAGGCTTGGAGCAAAAAGAAGAAAAGGAAATAAATGGAGCGTCGCAAGGCCATAGCATGTAGGGTTGGGCTAAGTCAAATTACTTAAATTGGAGAAAACATAGCCAGTGAAATGAAACACTATTCAATATTCGTCTCCTTCCTGATTTTGCTGTCCTGTACTTCCCCAAAAGAACAAATCGCGGAAGCGCCCGCTCAATTCCAAACGATTGGCTCCGTAGAGCGACTGGATTCAGCCATTAATTCACTGATTGCTTCCGACGCCCAGATTGAAGTTTTGGCCTCCGGCTTCGAATGGGCCGAAGGGCCGCTTTGGCTGGAGGAGCAGCAGGCCTTGATTTTTACGGATGTGCCTACCAACAAAATCTGGAAATGGACAGAGAAGGACAGTCTATCGCTGTGTTTGACTCCCTCTGGATACCTGGGAGATCGCACAGATAAGCGTGAACCCGGTGCCAATGGTTTGGCTTTGGATGCGGAAGGGAATTTGATTTTGTGCCAACATGGAGAAAGGCAGGTTGGGAAAATGCTGGCAGCGCTTGATGCGCCCAAATCTGAATTTGAAGCCCTGGCTACCGGATATGAAGGCAAGCAATTCAACAGTCCCAACGACTTGGTGTATAATTCCAAAGGGCAACTCTTTTTCACCGATCCCCCCTATGGCATGGATCCTTGGGATGAAAAGGAGCTGGATTTTCAGGGTGTCTATCGTCTGGATCAGGATGGCAAGGTCAATCTCTTGGTGGATTCCCTCAGTCGGCCCAATGGAATAGCCTTGAGCCCCGACCAAAAGACGCTTTACATAGCCCAGTCTGATCCGGAGAAGGCGAGATATTATGCATTTACACTGGATGAAAATGGGAATGTGCTGTCAGGCAAAGTGTTGCTGGATGTGACCGCTTTGCAAAACCAGAGCAAAAAAGGTCTTCCGGACGGGCTAAAAGTGCACTCTTCAAGAAATTTGTTTGCCACAGGGCCTGGAGGCGTGTTGATCATCAGCCCAGAAGGGAAATTGCTCGGTTCTATTCTGACCGAAAACGGAACAGCAAATTGTGGGTTTGATACAGGTGAAAAACACCTATACATGACGGCTGATGCGTATTTGATGAGGATTGCTTTGAAGTGAGAAAGCTAAAAGTTGGGAAGTATGGAAGCTAGGAGGTTGGGAAGTTGGGACTATGGATTATTGTCAGGCTGAGCGGAGGAAATAAAGTTTAGGGTTGCGCTACTTCTCATGAAGTAGCACATGGGTTTTAGTTCCCTTTAAAGCTTTGGCAATGTCCAAGGTTTTCGATAATCCGGCCAGATCAAGTCGTTTGCTGCCTTGTTTCCAACAAACTCCCGTTTTGCGTCGTCCCAAAACAGTTCTTCAGCGCCAACTCTTGCGGCTATGTTTGGGATATGCGCATGGAGGGCCGCTATTCTGCCTGCTTCAGGAGGACATACCGTTTCTTTCCGGGTTTTGATGCATTCTACAAAATTCGCCACGTGCAGGTTATGGGACTCTTTGGTGCCTTCCAGTTTTTTGGCTTCGCATTTTGGAGCATTGGCTGTTCCGTCCCACTCGGGATAGATTTCATAGCCACCTCGGTTGACGACCAAGGTTCCCTTTTCTCCAACATAGGCTATCCCATAAGGCTTTTCGTAGGGGCCGGTTTGCAGCCCGCCGTTCATGTCATAGTTGATCAGAAAGTCTTTTTTGGGAAAAAGCACGTTCATCGTGTCAAACGTATCTCGATCTCGGTTTTCCGTATTTACGTTGCGGGCATAGGTCAAAACCCTGGATGGGGCGGCTGGCTCTTCTTCCACCCAAATCGCCATGTCCAAAAGATGTACTCCCCAATCCGACATCAGCCCACCCCCATAATCCCAAAAATGCCTCCAGCTGCCGTGAAATCGGTTGGGATTGAAGTCCCACTGTGGCGCGGGTCCCAGCCAAAAGTCATAGTCCACTCCGGCGGGGACTTGAGAGTTGGGGACTTTTTCATTTCCTAGTCCATAGTTGAAGTTTGACCAAATGTTGACCTTACGGATTTTGCCCAAGTGGCCACTTTTGACCAAATCCCTTGATTCTATAAAAGCTTGTCCGGATCGCTGTTGCTGGCCCACTTGGATGACGCGGTCGAATCGCTTGCCGGCTTGCTGGATCAAGTCGCACTCGCCAATACTGTTTGCCATGGGCTTTTCCACGTAGACGTCCTTGCCCGCTTGGCAAGCTGCAACCGCGATCAGGCAATGCCAATGGTCTGGCGTACCTATGATCACGGCATCGATGTCCTGGCGCTCCAAGACTTTTCTGAAATCTTGGAATCCCTCCGGCCGCGAGCCGGTTACCGCTTCGACTTCTCCGAGCTTTTCCTCCAGGACGTTCTGGTCCACGTCGCAGAGGGCGATGCAGCGCACATCCGGTAGTGCCAAGTGGTGTTTGAGTATGCCAAAGCCCATATTGCGGCATCCGATGAGCGCGACGCGTACTTGGTCGCTGGGGGCGATCCTCGCTCTAGCGGCAGCAATGTTTGGGCTGAGCCAAAGGCCGCCAATTAATAGTGAGGAGGATTTCAGGAAGTTTCTGCGGTCGGTCATGGTTGTTTTGGGTTGGGCGATACAAAATAGCAAAAAAGAAGCAACAGGCACTTGAGAAGAAGCGCAGAAACCGGAATAGTGTTTATAAAATGTGGAAATACATCCGTTTTGAGTGGAAAAATAGTGGAGAAGTATTTGGGGTAAAATTTGGAATCCTGCTGATAATCAGTCAACTTTAAACCTATCAAGTAAGAGATAAAAGGCCGACAATAGAATGTCGGGCGATTGTTTGAAAGTTTGAAATCGGGTACAAAGGGGCACTTACCACCGGGTAAATGTCTGAGACGGGAAACCGCAGAAGTACAAAACAGATTGGCCCCAAAAGGGACATCCGATCGTATGAAAGGAGGCTTCAAATGAATCGTCACTAACTCGGGTAACTGAGGGATAGCCATAATAACTGTAGCTTGGATTGAGTTGGAGGCTATGGTTTCCAGTTCATTAAACGGGAAGGTTTCGTAAGAAATCCTTCCCGTTTCTGTTTTAGGATCATTTTAGCCTATTCATCCTGACTTTCCAGTCCGCGAGATATTGCTGCCTAAATCTGTTGACGGTTTTGGCTCCGAACATTCCGTTTTCTGCCAATTCGGGGTTTTGGCAATCTGTCCAATAGTTTGGCCTGTCTTCTCTTTTACAAAAAGATCCTCCCCAGCTTTCTCCCTCAGGATCGCTTGCCACGCCATGTAGTAGGTATAGCACACTTGGCGTGTCACCCATTTTTATATCCTGTTTTTTCTCAAAAAACAGGCTTCCGAGATAACCCGCCCCTTCGACAAATTCCTTGACAAAACTGGAATTGCCCCAAGGGGAGTCCTGATTTCCTCCCATATACATGCCACGAAAAGTAGTGTTGTTTTCTATCCACCAGAGATCAGGATGATTGGCGTCAATGTAGTCTCTTGATTTTTGGTCCTGTTTGGTGTTCCAGGAGCCGATTGAATAAACACGGAGCAGGGGTTTGATTTCTTGATGAAAATGCAAGGCTTGGGCCAAATCCGTGATCGATCCCCAAACCAACACGTATACCGGTTTTCCGTATTTGAGCACCTGACTCGCCAGGAAGCCCGCGCCAGCGCTGATTCGGTCCGGGACATCTGATGCCTGAGGGTCTATTTCGCCTTGTACCGAAATTGTCCTGAGGTAAGCTGCGCTGGGAAAGGAATCTGAAATTTTGGACAGTTTGGGAAAGTCGGCTTCGTAGGCCTCAATTACTTCCAGAATATCCGATTTCCGGCCTTTTCCGGGAGGGGAAGAGATAAGCCCCAAAATTTCAAACCGATCGGCATAAAGCAAAAAGTGAACTAAGGACTGAAAGTCATCGGGGTCATCTCCGCCAATATCCGTTGAGATGATTACGGGTGTTCGTTCCTGTGAAGTCGCGGTGTTGAAAAGGGTTAGCCCGGCCAATATCAAGAATATCAAGAGCTGTTTCATGTCGTTTTCTTTCAAAAGGGCTTTATTAGTAGCTTCTTTCCAATTTCTGAAAAATTCCGATCCCGCGATGAACAGACTGCTATTCTTAATTCTTTTTGCTATTGGCGCATGCGACCAAAAAACACCTAACATTGAAACGGATTCGAAACCTAACATTGTTTTTATCCTAGCCGACGATTTGGGCTATGGAGACTTGGGTTTTTTAGGACAAAAATACATTGAGACTCCCAATATTGATCGCTTGGCCAAGGAGGGGATGTTTTTCACCCGCCACTATTCTGGTTCGCCTGTCTGCGCTCCGTCCCGATCCACGCTCTTGACAGGCCTGCACACGGGACACACGCCGATTCGGGGAAATTCCGAGGTGCAGCCGGAGGGACAATTGCCGCTGACAGACTCCGTCGAGACGCTCAGCAAGATCTTCCAGAAAGCCGGCTATGTGACGGGAGCCTTCGGCAAGTGGGGACTGGGCATGAATGGAACCTCTGGAGAGCCGATCAATCAGGGTTTTGGGGAGTTTTATGGCTATCTCTGCCAGCGCTACGCACATCGATATTATCCCGCATACCTTTGGGACAATGGGCAAAAAGTGGACTTGCCCGGAAACGATTGGACCAAAAAATCCACCTATGCGCCGGATCTGATTCAGGCCAAGACTTTGGAATTTATCGAAAAAAACAAGGAGAAACCCTTTTTCCTCTTTATGCCCATCGTAATGCCGCATGCCGAGTTGGCTGCGCCGGACGATGAGCTTTTTGAAAAGTACAAGGCCAAGTTTGGTGAGGAAAAGCCGCATGTGGCACCTCAGGGTGGAGATTATGGGCCAGAGATGCGGATTTCCGCGTACCATTCAGAAGCTAATCCCCATGCGGCATTCGCTGCAATGGTGGAGCGAACCGACCGATTTGTCGGAGAAGTAGTGAAGAAATTGGAGGAGCTAGGCTTGGCAGAAAATACGCTAATCGTGTTCACTTCCGACAACGGTGCCCACCGTGAAGGCGGAGCGGATCCTGACTTTTTTGATTCGAACGGCCCATTTCGTGGCTACAAAAGAGATCTCTATGAAGGTGGTATCCACGTGCCGATGATCGTGAAGTGGCCGGCCAAGGTGAAGGCGGGAAGCAGTTCGGATCAGGTCTCCGCATTCTGGGACTGGCTGCCGACATTCGCCGATATTCTTGGGGAGCCAAAGCCAGCCGAAATAGACGGAATTTCTCTTTTGCCTAGCCTTCTAAGTGAAGGGTCGCAAGCCCAACACGACTACATGTACTGGGAGTTTCACGAACTAGGCGGTAGACAGGCTGTTCTTCAGGGCAATTGGAAGCTGGTCAAATACCAAGTGAAAGACTCGACAAAGACTACTTTGGAGCTTTTTGATTTGGCCAAGGATCCGGGGGAGCTGTCTGATTTGGCAGCGCAAAACCCCGAAAAAGTGAAAGAATTGGAAGCCCTTATCGGACAATCCCACTTGCCCAATGCGGTATTTAGCCTTTTTGACCAATAAAAAACGGGAGCCTTTGGCCCCCGTTCCCTTACCCAATCATTTACTTATTACCCTATAAGTAGAGTGAAATTATTTCTTCTCCCAGTCCAAACTGTCCTTGTCTGACCTGCTTTCTTGATTTTTCCAGTTTAAGGCGACAATAGACCAGTCCTCCGTGCTGTCGCTGAAATTATGGATGACTTCAAATCCTACCCGTTGGTGGGCTTTGATCGAGCGTATGTTAGAGTCGGCAATCTCGGTGATCGCAAAGTCGAAGCAGGTCGAGAAAAAATCCGCATAGGCCTCGTACATCCTGTCAAATATGCCCTGCCCGCGATAGTCTTTGCTGACGCAGATTTGGCCGATCACGAGATAATTGTACGACGCGACGCTGTTTCCCGCGAATTCCAAGAGTTCAAACTGCTGGAACATCGGGATGAGTACCGGGATGAGATCCTTGGAACCCTTGGTCATCGCCAGGATATAGCCCACGACATTTTCGCCGTCTTTGGCGATGAGATGCGGGGCGATTGCGTTCATCTCAGCCAACTGCTCGAAGGAATGGTTTACAGTGACAAAGCCCTGGGCTGCCTTTTCGGCCTGGGAAATGTTTCGTGGGAGATTTTCCTTTTGGAGGCTCAGGATGCCGAGCAGCTCTCGTTCTGTTTCCGCAGGTTTGAAAAGGATCATTGGCGTGAAATTTTGCGAATCTAGTCCAAACCCGCTTTTATTTCCATACTTTTTCCCGACAAAAGCTTTTGACGGACGGCGGCGTATTCATCCTGAATTTTCTTAGTTTTAAAGTTGCCAACCCAACAAAAACACATGAATTTTAATAAGTACTACTTCGGAATCTGGTTCTTTCTCTTTGCACTGTTTGCCTATTGGCAGTTTAATGATCCCGACCCGGAAGTTTGGGTGAGCATCTACGGAGCAGCGATGGTTTTTTGCCTGCTTGGGTTTCGTGGTATTTTCCCAAAAATCCCTCTTACGTTGGTGATTGTCCTCTGCTTGGCAGGTGCAGTTTACTTCTTTCCCGGAGGGATAGGCGACTGGGTTTCCCAAGAGTGGGCCCAAAAAGATCTGACCATGAAGACGCCAGAAATGGAGGAGAATCGGGAGACTTTTGGACTTTTGATTATTGCATTGGCATTGAGTCCAGCCTTATATAAGGCCTGGAAAAAATAAATTAAAACACACAACAAACCCATTAACCTTATGAAAAAACTCTTTCTATTTCTGATTGCCATGACTATTGGTTTAGGGGCCTTTGCCCAGCTGCCCAAAGTATCCAAGTCCAAGTATTTTGAAATCCGGAAATATTATGCCCATCCGGGCAAACTTCCAGATTTGATGAGGCGATTTGAAAACCATACCATGAAGCTGTTTGAAAAGGCTGGAATGGAGAATATCATTTACCTCATTCCGGAGGAAAACACGGACAACTCCATGACCTATATCTTGGGCTACCCTGATGCAGCGGCGCGGGATAAGATGTGGGATTCTTTTATGAATGACCCAGAGTGGAAGAAAGCCTACGAGGAATCCCATGCAAATGGTCCTCTTGTGGCGAAAATAGAACAGACCTTTATGACTTTGGCTCCTGAGCTAAATGATACACCCATACCCACGGGCAGTGGGATTATCCAGATGAGAACTTACCATTGCTTCCCCGGCAAAATCGAAAACATTCAGGCGAGGTTCAGGGACCATACCCGTGCGCTTTTTGAAAAGCAGGGCTTGAAAAACTACCCCTATTGGCTGACCGTGGAGAAAGACGGAAGCCAGCCTAAGCTAGTTTACCTTTTGGGACATGAGGATCGTGCAGCTTTTGACAAGGCTTTTGAAAACTTCCGAAATGATCCGGAATGGATCAAGGCTAGAGATGCCTCTGAAGCATCCGGTAAGATCGTCGAAAAGGTAGATGCGGTTTATTTTAAACCTTGGGCTTTTTCACCGATGAAATAGGAAGTGATTCCCTACTGAAAATCTAGGATTTCTGAGGCGAGCATAAGAGCTCGCCTTTTTTTGTCTCAATCCAAATCCACGTTATAGAGCTTTTCCAGCTGATTCTGGTTGATCGATGCGGGCATCGTGCGGAAAGCGAGGTTTCTCAGCCAAATGACGAATGGATTTTCCAATTGCGCGACTTTTCCCAAGGTCCAAGACTGGATGACGATCTGCCGGGTCCGGCTGAGCCGTCTTTTTTCGAAGTTCAAAAAAGCTTCAGTGCTAGAGGTACTTTCTTTCAGGCAGACCATCAGGATAGCCGCGTCTTCCAAAGCCATACAAGCGCCTTGGCCCATGTTCGGCGTGGTCGCATGTGCCGCATCTCCGATCAGCAGAAGGTCGTCAAAAGCAAATCGCGAAAGCGGAGGGAGATCCAGGATGTCATTCCAGATGATTGGTGAGGAGGTCGCTTTCAGGACCTCGGGTATCGGCGAGTGAAAATCCCTAAAAATCTCTAGGAGGTCTTCTTTTTTTAAGTTCTTCTTGTCCGAGTCGGCGT
>CAZTJM010000039.1:0-33466 GCA_964613865.1 uncultured Limnohabitans sp.
AAGAATTCCGGGAGGGTAAACACGCCGGACAAAGAGCCTAAAGAAAAGGGGAAAATCCCAGCCAATGATTGGCTGGGATTTTTTTTTCAGATCCGGCAATGCAAACCGAACCATGAAGTCCCAGCCGGGCATTTCCATAAGCGCAAAAAAAAACCTTCCAAGATGGAAGGCTCTTTAACCCACTATAGCTATGTTACAAAATTTCGGATTTAAGATATTTCTCCGCCCGGGATTGCTGAGCCACCTATTCGGTCACCAATTCCGCGTCGGCTCCAAATCTGCCTTTGGCACCCTTCAGCCCGTCATGGGTGGAGATTGCAAGGACGGAGAGCAGCACCAGCACCACCACTATACCAAACAGAAGGTAGAGGGATCTTTTGACCGCAAAGTGCGCAGTGGCAAAGCTTGCCCTACTGTAGGGTAGCAAAGCCAGGATGAGAACGAAATTCACTATGTACAAAAACTGCTCAGGCCTGTAGAAGCTCAGGTATGAACCGGTTATCAGGAAAGTATACACTAAGTATCCCGCAAACAGCGTCAATCCTATCTGCTTCAGGATCACCTCCTGTTGCCCGATAGCGCTGTTTTTCCATTTTTTCGAAGCAAAAAAGCCAAACGTCGCCAGGCCGAGGAAAACGACAAAGGCCAATAAAACCGCCAAGCTCGCCCAATATTCGGGATTGCCCGGGGCGGCATTGGTGTAAGCTGGAAGCAGGTCTTTTTCCCAAAATGACTGATGCCAGACGATGAAGGGTATCAAACCCAGCAATCCGAAAACCGGCCAGGAGATACCCGAAGTCTGGGAATTGAACTCGGTTTTTGAAATCCCAAAGTCTGCTTTCAAAGCGCTATAGGCCATACCTATCCCCCCAAAGAAGCCCAGGGAGTACTCCATCATATTCCAGAAGTTGAATTTCAGGCCGGATACATTCCCAACCACGACCAGAAACTCGCCAAATCCAAAGCCAAATCCCGCACCGAGACCGGTATAGACAGCCACTTTGAGTGGGCCGTGGAAGCCATTACGGCTGCAAAAATAGGCCAAGGCAATTGCTGCACCCGCGCAAAGCGCCCAAGCTTCCGATCGCGGAGGAGTCATCAGGATACCCAACTGCTCCACTACGAAATAGTAGAAGATCACCGCTCCGGCAAATATCTCCACCAAAATCTGGTGCCAGGCGATTTTTTTACCAGTAGTTGATTCCTGCAGACCGAGACCAAAAAGCCCGCCGCCAAGGAACCCATACAGCCCGCCGACAATAAACATCATCAGCATGGCATAGGCGACATTGGGAAAGTCATCCATCCGCCCATAGCCCACGAGCTGTCCGTAGCTCATCATGCCTCCTAGTCCCCAACCTATGGCACCGAGGAGAGCCGCCTTGAGGCCACCAGATATCCACTCCTTCTTCCTCGCAAAAACCAGCAGCATCACACAAGCAATGCCTCCGGCCCAGGCCGCTCCCTGCTCATGTCCAAACTGCCCGCGTATAGCCCAGGCGGTGCCGAGTGTCATTCCGGTCAAAAGGATGGGGAGGATTTTGGGGGTCATGTTCTAGTCTTTTGTGTAGAATACCTTCAAGACCGAAAAAGGGACTAGCTTTGGAAGTCAGGGGAAATGATTTACGATTTTTGATTTGGGATTTACGAGTCTCCCGGCGAATGGCAATCCAAAAAAACGACCGACTTGCGGCTACTGCGACCGCTCACTGCCTACTACTTCGTTCCCACAGCTTTCTTTTCCCCAAAAATCCTCCTGTAGTCCACCGGGGTGTAGCCCATCACTTGTCGAAATTGGCGGGCGATGTTTTTGCTGTCCTGCAGACCCATGTCCAGGGCAATCTCAAAAATGGTTTGGTCGGAACTGATCAGCTTCTCGGCCATCTTCTCTATCCTCAGATTGGAAATATATTTGTACACGGGCATGCCTGTCACTTCAAGGAAACGCTTTTCAAGAGATCTCCTGGACATGGGAACCTCCTTGACGATGTCACTCACTTGTAGGTTGGTTTCAATATTGCGGTGGATAAAGTCCAAGGCATCGGCTACATGGTCGTCCGAGGAGGCGTAGATGTTGGTAGAGGTGCGGGTGATGACCTTCAGCGGTGGCACGGGGATATCCCGGTAGAACTTCACCCTTCCCTGTATCATCAGGTCCAAGGCCCGGGCCGCGTCATAGCCACCTTTTTCGATATCCAATTCTATGCTCGACAGCGGCGGGTCGGAGAGCTCACAGAGCATCACGTCGTTGTCCACGCCCAGCACTGCCACTTCCTGTGGCACCCGAATATCGTTATGCTTGCAGGTCTCGGTGATGTGTACGCCTTGGTTGTCGTCACAAGCCATCAGTGCAACGGGCTTGGGAAGACTTTTTAGCCACTTGCTGAGTGACTTGCTCTTGTAATACCAGATGTCTGTGGATCGGGCTTTTTTGTGTTCAAAGTAATGGACCTGATAGCCGGCTTTGTTCACCGCCGTTTCAAAACCCTCCGCACGTTCCCGGGACCACACGATGTTGTTGAAGCCATAGAAGGCAAAGTTTTGGTAGCCTTTCTTCAAAAAATACTCCGCCCCCATCCTTCCCGTCTGTCGGTAAAGCCCGGTAATGTTAGGAAGCTTTTTGAAGCGTTCTTTAAAGTCCTGTGCGATGACCGGAAACGGGGACTCGTAAAACTCCGTCTCCATTTCGTTGTACAGCTGCCCGATTATGCCGTGGGCTTTCCATTCCTTGGCCCATTCTACGATTCCCTTCACGCCCATCGTTTCACGATAGTAAAGCGGCATTCGGCAAAAGCTCCAGTTGCCGTTTTCGGAAGAATACTTGCTGATGCCCTTTAGCAGGGCTTTGCTGTATTCCTCCCCGAAATCGAGTAGCAGGATGACTTTGTACATGGGGCGCTAAGAGAAAAGCTCTTTCAATGATCCCACACGGGCATTGGAGATCAGGGGTTTCGCCCAAATCCCGATAGAAAAGATATAGCCTAGTGGAATCAGCAGGAAAAACATTGCCACCCTCAGCCCCGTGAAATCCGCGATCGCTCCGATCACCAAGGGGACGACCGCTCCTCCAATGATCCCGCTGCACAGAAGCCCCGCAAAGGTCCCGTGGGCAAAAGACACCGAGTTCAGCGAAAGGGAAATGATGATGGACCACATCACGGAAAGGCAAAAGCCGGTCAGCGCAAAAGCAATCAAGGCGAGGTTCCCCCCGGCAGTGAGACCTATCACCAAGGCAGCGATTGCAGCGAGGGAAAAAACCATCAACACGTGCTTGCTGTCCATCAGCTTGAGCAAAAGCAAGCCCAGCAGACAGCCTATAGTCAGCAATCCCCAGAAATAGGAAATCACCTGTGCGCCGGTAGTGGCTGGATCGGCGCCATGGTATTCTTGGAGAAATTTGCTCACCCAGTTGGCTATCCCCTGCTCAGATCCTACGTAGCAGAATATCCCGATGAAAAACAGCCAGACTTTGCGCTGTCCCATCAAGGCTTTCAAGGATTGGCCCAGGTCGACTTTTTCGTCTTCTTTGAGTTCGACTTTGGGAAACTTCACCCCTAGGATCAACAAAAACATCAAAAGGGCGATCAGCGCAAAGAGGTAATACACCGAAACCCAAGACAAGTCGGCGGGCACGAGCCTTTCCAAAAACTGAAAATGGAATGCATCATTTCCCGTGTGGAGATTCTGAACCAAGTAGCTGTAAAGCCAAGGACTAAGGAAGGAGGCCGCTCCGAAAGCCAGCTGTCCCAAGACCGAGTTGAAGGCGAAGTTTTCCTCACCTCCTGCCACACGCAGCAAGGGATTGATCACGACCTGCAACATGGCCATGCCCAAGCCGATCACAAACAGGGAAATGAGTGCAAAGCTAAACTGCGGGTTGAAGGCGAAAACCAAGGCTCCCAGCGCAGCCAGCCCGAAAGCCAGAAGAAGGACGGGCTTTTCCCGGTACTTTTCTACCAGAAGCCCCGATGGAAGGGACATCACCCCATAGGCGACAAAAAAGGAAAAGGGCAGAAATCCCGCCAGGGAGAGGCTCAGGGAAAAGCTGTTGATGATGTCCGGAATGATCGGCCCCAGGATGTTGGACATGAGGGAGATTACAAAGAAGATCAGGAAAATCAGAAGAAGTAAGGAGGTTCTTTTCTTCATGGGTGGGGGAAGGGCGATTTTTTAGACCTCCAATAATGACTCGTTTCTATTAATTATTCATACTGCAAGGGGAAATATTTTTTGGCAAAAACCCATTTTTATGTGGGCGGATTAGTCCTAATTGAAGCTCATCTAGTATTTAATCCAAAATAAAGAAACGAATGACACCTTTCCCATTTCGTCTGCTGTCCGTAGTCTGCTGCGCTCTTGCGAGCTCCTTACTTTTTGTCGGCTGTGCTGGCTCCAGCAGCTCAGAAGAATCCGACGATGCGGGCTCCGATTCCCTGAGCCTGACCCAGGTCAGCTCGAGCAAGATCTTTGACAGCCATCCGGAGTTTGCCCAAGGACATGCCTCCACGATTATAGCGGTAAATCCCGGAGAATACCTCGTGGCATGGTTTGGAGGCACACACGAAAAGCACGACGATGTCAGTATCTGGATGGCAAAAGGCGATGGAAACAACTGGGAAATACCCCGGAAAGTAGCCAAGATCCGAAACGATCCGCACTGGAATCCGGTGCTTTTCAACGCTCCCGATGGAAAGATTTACCTGTATTTCAAAGTCGGAAAGGAAATCGACGACTGGGAAACCTGGGTGCAAACCTCCGAAGACAAGGGAAAAACCTGGACTACACCCGTGGAACTGGTACCCGGGGACAAAGGCGGAAGAGGCCCTGTCAGAAATCATAACATCGTATTGTCAGACGGTACTTGGCTAGCACCAGCCTCCAACGAGAAAAACAAAGTCTGGAATGCCTTTATGGACAGGAGTACCGATGGCGGAAAAACCTGGGAAGCCACGCCCTTCATCGAATTGGACAGAACACTCATTCCCGAAGAGGGCGTCATCCAGCCTACTGTTTGGGAATCCTCTCCTGGCAACGTCCACGCCCTACTCAGAACGTCCGGCGGAAAAATCGCCCGCACCGACTCCAAAGACTATGGAAAAACCTGGTCACCAATTTACCTGACCGACCTGCCAAACAACAACAGCGGGATTGACGTCGCTCATCTCGGAGGGGAAAAAATCGCCCTTATCTACAACCCCGTTGGTGAAAACTGGGGTGACCGAAACCCGATCAACCTCGCCATCTCCCTGGACAATGGCAAAACCTGGGCCATTGACCAGACCATAGAAAAAGGCGAAGATCCCGAGACAGAGTTTTCGTATCCCAGCATCATTTTCGACGGTGAAAACCTGATCATGACCTACACCTGGAACCGACAGAAAGTCGCCTTCTGGAAATTCAAGGTCGAAGGACTGTAGTCTCAGCCAAGGATACCGTCGGCTGAAAAGTAAAGAAACAACATTCAACATTTGGAGTACCGCACTCCCCTCCCAATAGATCTCGGGACCAAAGGGAGATAAGTGGATTCTTCTCAAAAAAATCAAAAGATGAAGTTTAAGCGCATAATAACCCGATGCTTACCAATCCTTTTTCTCATGCTAGCAGTTGGGGAACTCGCGGCACAAACGGCCGTCCAGACCGAGGCCAGCCAGCAAATTTTCGCCCCCCAGGCTGAGCATGCCCACGGCAGCAGCATTGTAGCCTTGCCCAATGGAGACCTTCTTGCAGCTTGGTTTCAAGGGTCGGGAGAACGGACAGCGGATGATGTGCGGATTTTAGGCGCGCGAAAAAGCAAAGGAGCTTCCAATTGGTCCGCTCCTTTCCTGATGGCCGATACGCCAGGAATCCCCGACTGCAACCCGGTGCTGTTTCTCAATTCCAAAAACGAACTGACCCTCGCTTGGATCGCCGTATTGGGCAACCAATGGGAACATTCCATCCTGAGAACCCGCAAAAGCAAAAACTACGACCAAGGCGGAGCACCGATTTGGAACTGGCAGGACAATATTCTGCTGAAGCCCGGTGAGGAGTTTGCAAAAGAAGTGGAGACAAAACTGAAACAACTCCCCGACAGCCACCACGGATGGTCAGCCTACGCACCCGACTACGACAAACTCACGGTAGAGGCCTCCAAAAATCCCAAATACCGCAGCATTGGCTGGATGACACGAATCAAGCCCTTGGTGTTGGGAGAAAAAATCATCCTGCCGCTCTACTCCGACGGATTCAACCTTTCGCTCATGGCGATCTCGGAAGACCATGGGGAAACCTGGAAGCCCAGCCTCCCACTGGTCGGCAGGGGCCCTATCCAGCCAGCTCTAGCCCAGCGCAAAAACGGCGAAATCGTAGCCATGCTCCGGGACTCGGGCGACGGCCCCAACTTTATCCAAAAGAGTATTTCCATAGACCAAGGACTAAGCTGGACACCCGCTACCAAGACCTCCCTGCCCAACACGGCAAGCGTGGAACTGCTTCGGCTGGCGGATGGCAGGTGGATACTCGTGGGCAATGACATTCACGACGGGCGCTACCAGCTTGCCCTCTGGATATCCTCCGACGAGGGGGAAACCTGGTCCAGTCAGCCTCTCTACCTGGAGAATGACACAAGCAAAAATGGAGGCTTCTCCTACCCTTCCCTCATTCAGGACGACTCTGGGACGATCCACATCACCTACTCCAGCCATAAGCCTGGAGGCAAAACAATTGTATATAAGCGTATCAATCCCGAATCACTAAAGTAAGATGAAGAAAAAACCACTGATACTGGCCTTAGCTCTGGCTACCCAAGTTGGGATGCAGACCTCGGCACAGAATACACCCACAAAAGAGGTGCACAAAGACCGGGTGTTTTTGCAAGACTATGCGGTCAAGAATAACGCAAGTCTCAGCACTGCCCACCAGTATAGCCTCGCCGCCGACCGCAACGGAGTAGTTCAAGTCTTGGAGGCAAACCAACTTCTGACGCCCTATGGGGGGCATTTCCAACTGGATGGCAAACTTGTCCCGGACAAAACCTACTTGCCCATGAAGGACAAAAAGGTCCTAGCGATAGATCGCTACCAAGACCAACTGGTTTATCTTGACGACAAGGCAGTGTTCAGCAATGCTTGGGCTGGGTCAGTTTACCTACAGCATAGTCTGGCAGCTCCCACTGCCTTTGCCGGCGGAAAAGACTTTGTCTTTTTGGCTGCCGCAAAAAACAAACTCCAACTTCTCCAAAAAGACCAAGCACACCACTCCTTTGAGCTGCCTGCGGGCTCCATAGTCTTGGACATTGTCTTTGACGCGGCCCAAAACCAGTTTTGGATCTTGACTGAGAAAGAGATCTACTCCTTTTCTCCCGACGGAAAAACGGTCAACAAAGCCCTGAGTGGGGAGCAGCTGACTGCCTTGGCTTTTCATCCTGCCAAAAACCAATTGGTCGTAGGTACCAAAAACGGCTACTTTACCTACGACGTCAAGGCTAAAAAACAAAGTGAAGTAAACCAAAAACTCCCGTGGACGGAGATCACCACGGTGCAAAGCAATGGCAACGACATCTGGTTTGGCTCCAGCATGGGGGCCTTCAAAATGGATGCTGACGGTAACTTCAGCTACTACTACGGCAAGCGCTGGATGCCCGGTGAGCAGGTAAAAGACCTCATCGTACAAGACAATAAGACCCACGTGCTGACCGAAAATGGCCTTGGAACTATCGTGTTTGAGGAAATGACCCTGGAACAGAAAGCTGCCATCCTCGACAAGCAGATGCGGGAGCGCCATATCCGCCATGGCTTCAACTCCTCCATTGACCTCCTGGAGCCGGGGAATCTTGGCACCGCCCGACTGACCGATTCCGACAACGATGGTCTTTGGACCACGATGTACCTCGCCGGAGAAGCTTTCCGCTATGCGGTCACCAAATCTCCTGAAGCCCTGCAGAACTGCAAAGAGTCCCTCTTGGCAATGGAGCGCCTATTCACCATCAATCCAGTCGAAGGCTTCCCTTCCAGATCATTCGAGCGCAGAGGCTACATCGAGCAGCTTTCTGACCCGGAGAGATGGCAGCATGCCTCCGACCCAGAGTGGGATTGGAAGGCTACCACTTCATCGGATGAGGCCATCGGACACGTATTTGTTTTCGGAGTACTTGCTGAGGTAGTGGACGACCCTTGGGTCAAAGCCAAATCCATAGAGCTTCTTGACGCGCTCATGACCCACATCGTGAAAAACGACATGTACCTCATCGACTACGACGGCAAGCCAACACTCTGGGGCAAGTGGAACCCGGACTACGTCAACAGCTTCCCAACCAGCGTAGGCGACCGCAAGCTCAATTCCTCCAACATCACCGGCATGCTTCAGACCGCGTACCATTTCACCGGCAAGCAAATGTACAAAGACAAGGCTTTTGAGCTGATGGACAAGTACGGCTATCTGGAAAACATGATGCGTCCGATGTCTGGCATTGGCAGATCAGGCGAGGGCAGCGATGACTGGAGCAAAATGCTCTCAGACGGCTGGAACCATTCCGACGATGAAATGTACTACGTCGGGTATTGGGGCTTGTACCGCTATGCCTTTGATGAAAAGCTCAAAGCAAAGTACAAGGAAAGCATCGTAGATCACTGGGAAGCAGAACGTCCGGAAAAGGAAGGACTTTGGAATATCATGACGGCGCTAGTTCAGCCCGAAAACTTCGACTTGGAGGAAGCGATCTGGTTTCTCGAAAAGCACCCCATCGACCTGATCAGTTGGAATGTCAAAAACAGCCACAGAAAAGACATCGAGTTGATGGAGCCTAACTTTCGAAACCAGACGACCAAAGAAGTGCTTCCACCTAGCGAGGCACGTATCGCAAGACACAATGCCAACCGCTTTGCCCTAGATGGCGGCAATGACGGACGGGTCGAATATAGTCCGGGCGACATCTGGCTTCTTCCCTACTGGATGGGCAGATACTTGGAAGTGATTCAGTAACTATGGCGGATTAACTATCGAAAAAGGGAGACGGGTTTCTTGTCTTCCTTTTTTTTCTTCTGAAAAAACATGGTGTTAACGCCGACTTGCCGGTGCCGGAACCATGATTTCTACTTTTTGCCAAGAGGCCGCATAAGACAACATCTCGTTAACATTTCAGTCTATCCTTGCTGATTCACCAACAAAACCATCCAAAAATTCCCAGAATGATAACTTCTTGGTAAAACGACGCCAACCTTCTGATTTTTAAGACATATACCAGTAATTTTGGGTCGACAAACTTTTCGCAAATTGAGGTCTGATATGCGTGATATGCGTAAGAACTTGTGTTTATTTTTTTGAAAATTTCACCCGAAAGAAAAACACAAAAAAAATGAACCCACTTGATCGATCAATTTTTGAAGCATTCAGGAACGGAGAAAAGCACGCCATCGAAGCGGTCTATACCTTCTATAAAGCGCCTGTCATGCGATTTATTGTATCCATGGTCAAGGATACCAACGACTCAGAAAGCATTTTCCATGAAGTGATCATGAAGATCATCCGCAGAAGGGAGAAGCTTTGCACGGATGACGGCATCAATGCATACGTGTTCACCATTGCGAAGAATGAAGTGATCGACTACTTCAAAAAGCTCAAAAAAGACAGGGAACGCATCGAGGACTATTACAAAAACCGGATTGAATCCGGCGATTCGATGTCCGCCGCTGAGGAGGAGATCTTCACCAATTTGGAATATGCACTGGAAGGGCTTTCAGTTCAGCGCAAAAAGGTGATTGAACTCTCCTACTTCCAAAACCTTTCTTACCAGGAAATAGCCGAGAAGCTGATGATTTCAAAAAACACTGTCAAAAACCACCTGATTAAGGCCAAACTGATGCTGAGAGAGCAGCTGCTTTGAGCTCAATACAACTTAACACTGCATTTTTTCAGCTTGCGCAACAATAGCCCAAAACTAGTCCCAGTATCAAAATGCCCCCTGCGAGCTTTTCGCTTTCAGGGGGCATTTCGTTTGGTGGCTGCTTTCACAAGGCTTTTGGAAATACAATCCCTGCGGAAGTCCGATCGGCCCCACCGACCCGAATAAGATCGGCAAAATGGGAAAGTCAGGATTTGTTTTCAAGTTTGCTTCTGATTTTCCCAGCCGTAAGCAAGGCATGGGTCAAGGCGAGCAGCAAAAAGAATAGGGGAATATATGGAGGCTTGATTTTGAGTGGCAAGACCTCTCCGGGAACATCCGGGTGCAAGTGAACGTAGATGCCCACTAGCATCATCACGCAAATTGTGCTATAGGAGAAAATCGTCAAGATACTAAACTGGGTTTGTGAGAGCCTGGCGCGGTACAGCAGGCATAAAACCAGCGTAGCACCTACAGCTATTTCCCCAATTATCCCCATGGCATAGGACAGCTCTCCCAGGCCGCTTTTCGTAATCTGGACGCCGTACCAGGATTTGAACGGATCTAAAAACTTGAGCAGCCCAAAGACGAGCATGGAGACTGCGAGAAACCAAGAACTTGCGTTAAGTAATTTCATGTCGAATTTGTTTCGGATTTCTGCAAGCGGATCATTTGCCCTTGAGAGATAAAACCACCTTGGAGTCCACGGCGACCAAAGTAATCTGATCGGCTAAAGCATTTCGCTTGAATCTGTACAAAATTCGACTAAACCGTTGAGGCGGATGCGTCCAAAAAGTCCAAAAATAGGCATTCTAGGTTCAGGATACGGAATGGGCTTGGCGGCGAAATTCAGAAGGGGCCAGATGGTACCTCTTTTTAAATAGCTTCGAAAAATGGGCTGCATCGCCAAACCCGACCTGATCGCTTATTTCACCGATCGTAAAATCGGTCGTCAACAAGAGGTCTTTTGCCTTCACCAGCTTTTTCTGTTTGATATAGCGAGCCGGAGTAGAATGGAAGTAAGTTTCAAAATCCCGCTTAAAGGCAGACAGGCTACGCCCCGAGAGCTTTGCCAATTCCGCCAGGGAAAAGTCCGAATAGAGATGCGTCTGGACTACTTCCCTAAAATTGGCCTGCCTTGGAGTGAAAAGGTAGGAAAACAAGCCTAGAATGCTTTCAGCGTTTTTGGTTTGCATCAGCAACAAAATCAACTCCTTCACTTTGAGTCTCAGCAAATCGTCGTTCACCAAGCTCGGATTGTCAAAGTAAAAATCAAGGCTTTCGATATACCCGCTGAGGATCTCCCGCTTCTCGAACTTTTGGACAAAGTGGTGCTGCCCGTCTGGCCGCACAAACCCGGGAATATCGTCCCGATACAATTCCCTGAGAATGTCAGGATGCAAATGGACCGCAAATACTTCGCAATGTTCTGTGCCCGGATTTCGTATCATTTCGGCGAAGTAGCTGCCGCACTTCATCAACACCCCTTCGGAGACACCGATCCCAAGGCTCTCAGTCGGCGAATAGACCATGCTGCCACCGGCTTTGAAATAAAGAAAACATGCCTCGTTGTCAAAAACGACCCCATACCTGTACGGGACACTTATCCTCAATTTCTCGACAACGCACCTATTGTTAAACATGAATTGTTTTCGATCTACCACCATCTTTTTTCCATTTTTGACCTCTATGGCCCTATTTCCCTAGACTATCCCCAAGCGGTCCGGATGACCATTGGTTGGCAACTGATCGACCGCGTGTTGCCTCGCCACTTCTCGACAGCGCCAGCAATCCCAGTATCGGCCCGATTGCAAGCAAGAGATAAAGGTATTGGAAGCTCAAGCGTGATGACAGAAAATTGATCGCCTGAATGCTGACGATGGTGATCGAAAATCCTATGCAATTCACGATGGTAAGAGAAGATCCCCGTGATTCCGCAGGAGCATGCGTTGCGACCAATGTCGAAAACAAGGGAGAATCGGCAATGACCGAAAGCCCCCAAACAAAAAGAAACGTCAAAAACAGTACTGGCGAACTGGATAATAGGAAGATAGGCGAACCCAAACAGCAGATACAGGAAATAAGCAGAGACAAGCTAGCTATCCTCTTTGCCCCAAAATACTGCGAAAGAATCCCACCGAAAATGCAGGCAAATGCGCCGGAGGCAATGATCAGAAAAGCATACAGGGGAACATTCAGCCAAAGCTCGGGATAGGATCTGATGTAGGTTGATAGCATCACCGGGACAAAAGCCCAAAAGGCATACAGCTCCCACATATGGCCGAAGTAGCCGAAAGCGACTGCCCGAAAATTTTTGTTTTTAAACCCTCTCATAAAGGCAGTGAGCTTAATGCCCTGTCCAGACTTACGAAAGGGACCGTCCGGCACAAAAAACCAAACACCCATGCCGCCAATTAACGACAGAACAGATGTGCCATACATCACAAATTTCCAGGGTAGGCCGAGGGTAAGGTATTTCAGAAGATGCGGAAAAGCAGTTCCGAGCACCAATGCCCCTACCAGAAAACCGAGCGATTTTCCCAGGCCTGCTTGATAGTAATCGGAAGCGATCTTCATTCCAACGGGATAGATTCCCGCCAGAAAGAAGCCAGTCAAAAATCTGAATGCCAGGATTTCGGCGGGACCAGTCCCGTCTAGGGTAATCCCAAGATTAAAAAGTCCCGCAAAGATTGCACTGAGGAAAAAAACCAATGAAGGCGAAAATCGGTCGGCAATCGTAAACACTGCAAACAACAAAGTACCTGCAATAAACCCAAACTGGATCGCGCTGGTGAGATGTGCCAAAAAACCCTGATCCAGCTCCAATTCCTTTCCTAGGTCAGCGATAATTGAGTTGCCAGCAAACCAAAGTGAGGTACAAAAAAACTGCGCAATGACAATCGAGGGCAAAATGTATCTCATTTTTTTGTCGGAGCTCTGGAGCTTTTTTGGGGGTTAGATCTCAAGCTCAAGATAGTATGTTTTCCAAACTAAAGCCTTGGATTTGTATTGAAGCAGAATTGACAGAAATAATCACTCAATTCGCAAGAATAAGAGGCTCAGGCGCGAAATCAGTGACGTTCTTCTTTGCGATGCTTTTTTTCACTTGCTAAGAAAACAAAAAAACCGAAGCTCTAGACTTCGGTTTTTTGATATGATGTGGTCGGATTCCTACTTCAAAGAATTGATCCATCTTGCGATCTTGAGAGCTTCCTCACGCGGTACCTGGGGCATGGGAGCCATAGGCGTCGCATAGCCAGGCCAGTTTTCCGGCTTGGGATTGTAGATCAGGTCCACAATCTTCTCAGGCGTATAGTTGCGCTTAGCGATCTCTGTAAATGGTGGACCTACCACCTTCTTGTCTGTCTGATGGCAGGCATTACAGGTGTTTTTGGTCAGCAAAGTCTTGATCTCCGCTTCACTTGGAACGGCGTTGGCAGCGGGCTTAGCAGCCGTAGTCGCCGCAGGTTTGGTAGATGACGCAGCAGTAGTCTTTGCAGGTGCTACAGCAACCGGCGCGGGCTTGGGCTTGATCACCATCTTGTCACCTGTCGGGATCTGGTTCAGCGTGTAGTAGGCATCCATGTGCACCAGCTCGTGGGAGTTGACCGCTTCACGGATACCCGGGAGACTGATTTTGTGGATGTGGTACTGCTGGGGATTGTTGATCGCGATTCTAACCTTGCGGCCGTCAGCCGATACTTCTACGCCCAAGATTTCGTGATCCATCGCCTTCACAGGAGGACTACCATAGACTGGAAAATACTTGTAGGTAAAGCTGGAAACCATGTAAGAGGTCAGATCCTCCGCAGACTTTTTATCCACCGGCTTGGTGAATTCGATTTCGAATCCATCAGGTTTCGCCTTTACAGTTCTCATCTCAAATGGAGCCTCTCGGTTCCACACCAGACGCTGCAAGCCTTCATTGGCATCGCCTGCAGAACCCCAACCCCTGTTGGTTTCACCCACAAAGAGTGACTGGTCTTCTGCGAAAACCATTCTCAAGACTCCAGACTGGAACCCAGCTCTAAAGTCAATCGAAGCTCCCTGATACACTCCGTTTACCTTTTCCAGCATGATGCGCATGATCTTGCTCTGTCCTTGGTCTCCGACCAGGATCTGTCCACCAAATGGACCCCAGTAGTTCTCAGGAATCATGATCGGCTCAGAGTTGGAAATCCCGTGGATGCCATGAGGCAACCAAACCGCAGGAAGCTTGATGGCCGGCAGGGATTTTTCAGCTTCCGCCAAAGTGATGAAGGGAGCGTTGACTTCGTTTTCGGGCTTGATAAAGTTGCCATTTGCACCCTTGATTTTCATCGGATCCACCACCGCGTCAAATTCAGACTGAGTCATCTTGATCGGTGAGTTTTCCAAGTCCGACCAGCGGAGACCCGCCGGGTGGCCTGAGAAGTCGCCTTTCTCCAGGTGCCAAAGACCGCCAGACCCCATATAGTCACCTTGGTTTTCGGTGTAAAACACTTCCCCGTGAAGAATTCCTGGGCCTGCCGGAGATCTCATCCCCGTGGCATAGGGCTCGATGGTACCGTCCGGATGGATTTTGAGCGTCCAGCCTCTGAAGGGCACTTTGCTTTCGCCTCTCCACCATTCCTGATCACCAAAAGCCACATTTGTTGTCACGATGAAGTTGCCATCGGAGGCTATTTTTGGGCCAAAGCTGTACTCATGATAGTGTGCGGACAGCGGCCAGCTGGCTACCGTCTCGTACCAATCTGCCTTTCCGTCGGAGTTCAGATCCGTCAACTTGGTCAGTTCTCCCCTCTGCACCATGTAGAGCGATCCGTTATGGTAAGCCAAGCCCAAGATCTCATGAAGACCTGAGGCAAACTTGTTGAAATAGGGTCTCTGGGAGGTGGGATTTTCTACGATAAACACGTCGCCACGGCGGGTAGAAACAGCCAAATTGCCGTTTGGCATCATGGCCAATCCCCCTACTTCAAGCAGGGTGCCTTCCGGCGCTGGTACTTTGAGGATCTTGAAAAAGTCCTCCTCTTTGGGTGACTCCTGAGCTAGCAAAGAAAGGCTCATTCCGAATGCCAAGGCACCCAGAGTCAAGGATTTCAAATTAAAATTCAATCGAAACATATCTTTTTCTTTCTAAACAGGATTAAAACAGCAGACTATAGGTCAGTGCGGTGGTGACAGGCAGGTAGATACCATCGGTACCGACTTTGGGAGCCTGGCCTGAAACCAGAAATACGCCGGTCTCTTCGACCAAATACGTGTTGTCCGAAACTTTGGTGAGTGTCTTGCCGGGTGCGACGCAAACCAGCATCGGCGCACTATTGCCAGCAAGTTCCAGGATTCTGTCTACGCCTTTTCCGTCGGCTTTTACCTGGATCTGGTCTTTCAGCTGGATTCCGTCTTTGGAAACAGACATGAATTTTACCGCACCATCACCCAGAATCTGATAGCCTTTGGCTTGCCATTCCTTGGAAGCTGCGCTAAAGTCCGCGTTGTGCAGCAAGGATGATCCTTGGTTCAGTTCGGTCACTACCCCCACTGGTCTGGATACTCCGTTGCCACGGCTGTCCCACATTGGAGTAGCATCCAAAAATCCACCTCTCCAAACTCTGAGGAGCTGGTTGGAATTTAGATCGTAAGAATAATTTGCTCCGGCAGCAGAAGAAACTGAAATCCCATGGGAAATCTTCTTCCTTCCCGGCACTTCAATAAAAGATCTTAGCACAGGAGTCTCACGGGTATCGACTAGAATTGGGTCAGTGGACCAAGAATCCATCCCAGCAGGATTGCTATAGGTAGTTGGCCACATGGCCTCTGCTTCCGCCGTGAGGTAAAATCCCTGTGCAGTCCAATCGGTGGGCTTGGACACCCAGATTACAAAGGGAACCTCTCCAGGCTGAAGAGATTTCTCAGAAGAAATCATTCCCTGCCTCAATTGGAGTTGCTCTGAGCCATTTCCAATCTGGATAGCCCCCAATCCATTGTTGGGCACAGCCATTCTGAAGGTATAGTTTCCAGCTTTTTTCACTGAAATGGTTCCTTCAAACTTGCTCAGGGAGGCAGAGGTTAGACCCGCCACAAACTCATCGAACGTTTTGATTTTGCCGACAGAGGAAGATTTCAGGGTAGATTCTTCCGGCAAAGTGGTGTAAGAACCCGGATAAACCTGATAGGAAATACTGCTGAATTCCGGAGCTGGGGTATCGTATTTCTTCACTTCCAAAGACTGGATGGCAATCGGACCATGATCGCCTTGGATCCGGATCGGTCCTTCGGCCACTTCACCGCCGGGCAGTGCGCCACGGGTAGGACCAAACAGCTCCACATCTTCGTGGATGGTTACGCCATTCAGGGTAGCAGATACGATGCGGGCGTTTTCGACCTTCTCGCCAGATGCGGAAAACCTAGGAGCTTTAAACTGGACTTTGAGGGTTTGCCATACGCCAGGAGCCTTGCTGGCATTGAGGCGTGGGGCATATCCTTGGTAGCCTTTTTGGCCATCTGGCTTGGACTCATCCCAGCGCTCATAGATGCCACCGTTGTCTCCTGCTTTAAACTGGGTCTTGGTCCAGCTGTCGAGTAGCTGGATCTCATATTGGCCCTGGAGGTAGATGCCGGAGTTGGAACCGGGCGCCATCATGTAAACCAGGGTGATCTCCCCATCTCCGAATTTCTCGGTGGAGACGATGTCGGTCCCAGGCTTTTTCTTGGTGGGGGAATTGAGAAGGATGCTGCCCTTCCCTTCGGAAAGCAGCTCGTGGCTGGACTGGGTAGGATCAGCCCAGACCTTTGCGACTTCACTCCAGCTTCCTTTGTTGTTTTGGAAGGAAGCCAGCTGAAGCTTGGTTTGCGCTTGGACGGACACGGCCGAAAAAATCAGAGCCGTTCCCATCCAAATCGATTTGCGGTTTGAGAACATAAAACTTTGGGAAATTAATTGGGGCGGAAATTAGCTCCGAATGATGAGAGCTGCAAAAGAAATGTGAGGGAATGCGGGAATACGGGAGGCAGGAAGTGGGGAAGTTGGAGGTTGGAAGCTAGGAGGCTTGGATGTCTGATGACCGATGTCCGATGTCCGATGACCGGTATTCTGGAAGCCGAGGTGTCAGGCTGAGCGGAGTCGAAGCCTCCGGAGGCAGGAAGTCGGAGGTTGGAAAGTGTCATACTTCGACAAGCTCAAAACAAGCGTTGGAAAGTTCAGCTTCTCGGACGCCAATCTGGGCCTTTACCTTGCCCCAATTTTAATCTCGAAAATCGCAATCAAAAATCTCTTTGATCTTGCTTCTAGTGTCTAGCTTCTTGATACTTGATACTCAGGTCTTGCTACTTCCATCACAGCTTACGATACATCACATAGACATCCGTGGGCCCGAGTTTGGGATGCATAAACGCGTCGGGAACCTGACCCACAATCTTGAAACCCAGCTTTTCCCAAAGACTCACAGCAACTGTATTGCTTGAGATGACATAATTAAACTGCATGGCCGTGTAGCCCAAGCGCCTGGCCTCTGCAAAGGAAAACTCCGCCAAAGCTCTGCCAATGCCCCTTCCTCCCGCCTTTGGCTCCACCATATAGCCGGCATTGACGACGTGGGAGCCCCGGTCTGGCTGATTGGCTTTGAGGTAAAAAGTCCCGAGGATTTCACCGTGCAGCTCCGCCACATAGGTGTCTTTGTCGGAGCCTAGCCAATATTCCAGCATCTTTTCCCTAGATGAGTCAGGCGAAAACACATAGGTCTCTCCTGCCCGTACGATGGGCTCGATGATTTCCCATAGCCGATCAGAATCCTCCCAAGTTGCTGCCCGAAAAACCATTTGCTGCATTGTGGTTAGTATTTTTTGTCAAAGTAAAAGTAAAAACCCGGACTGGAAACCAATCCGGGCGGGCAATTAAATCAACTGTTTACTAGATCCTAATCAAGAGACGAATTCGGCAATCAATCTAGCGGGACGGAGTTCTAGGTCTGCGAAGTCCTTCTCAAGATTCTTCTGAGACACATATTCCAGTTCGAAGATCAGGCCGTTGATGAAGACCTCATCCATATGCAGGTCGTTTTTCAGGTGAAGGTTCCCCTGTCTTCCGTCGTAGTTGATGCCATACGACTCAAATACTTTGTACAGCTTTTTGGCAATATTGACTCCTCTCATATCACAGCGCTTTAGTTGGTTTTATTTTTTTTATTCTTTTCCATAAAATCTGGGCCGGGGTCCGAATCCCAGTCAAGGGAATCAGGCCCTTGCTCCGTCCTCATCATCAACCAATTCGGATCAGACGTAAGCGGCGGCCTCAGATTCAAATTCCTCCACCGGAGTGTCATCCAGTGCAATCTCCTTTTTCTCAGACTTACCGATCTTCACCAAGAAGCGGTCAAAGAGGTAGTAAATCACCGGCACGACGACCAAAGTCAGGAACATGGAGGAGATCAAGCCCCCGATGATTACCCAAGCCAAGCCGTTCTTCCATTCTGCACCTGCGCCACCAGCCAAGGCAATCGGAAGCATCCCGATCACCATCGCAAGCGTGGTCATGAGGATAGGACGGAATCGGATTTTCACGGCCTTTTCCAAGGCTTTTTTCACCTCCACGCCAGCTTCTTTCAGCTGGTTGGTAAAGTCCACCAGTAGGATCGCATTTTTTGCCACAAGACCCATCAGCATGATCAGACCCATGATCGAGAAAATACTCAGGGTGCTTTTGGTCAGTGCCAAAGCCAAGAGTGAACCGATCAAAGCCATGGGCAGGGAGAACATCACCACCAGTGGATACACGTATGAATCGTACAACGCTACCATGATCAGATAGATCAGGAGGATGGATGCGATCAGGGCGATGCCCAAGCTGCCGAAGCCTTCACTTTGGTTTTTCATGTCCCCATCGTAGTTGATCTGAACCTGAGGTGGCAGCTGGAGCTGGTTGATCTGCTCGGTAAGCTGGGCGCCGACGGTACCGGAAGGCACACCTGCCACCTGGGAAGTGATCTTCACCGATCCCACCCGGTCTCTTCGTTCGAGCTTTGTCGGCCCTTCGGACTGCAGCACCTGTGCAAACTGTGCGAGTTTTACCAACTGACCTTTGTCATTGAGGAAAGTAATACTTTCGACATCCGATATTTCCTGTCGGTCAAACTCGTTCAGTCGGATCTGAATGTCGTATTCATAGTCTCCGTCGGAATACTTGGAATCATCGTTTCCGTTGAAGGCAACCTGGAGAGTACCTCCGACCTGGTCCATGGAAAGTCCGAGTTCATTCATCTTGAAGCGGTCTACTTCTACACGGATTTCAGGGTTACCTGCTTCAAGGGAGCTCTCGATCTTTCTGGTACCGCGTATTCCCCTTAAGATTTCTTCGATCTTCTGAGCGGTGACTGCTACAGAATCACGATCAGGACCGGACACGATAACCTGAATCGGCGCATCGGCCGCTGTGCCCATGATGGAGATCGGCACGGAAGTGTATTCTGCTCCAGGTATGTTTTCCTCCAGATAGTTTTCGACATCCCGGGCGAACTCCGGCCCAGTCTGGGTTCTGTGTTTTTTGTCCACCAGCTTCACTGCTATCTCCGCGGTGAACGGCGAGGCTTGGGATCCGGTAAACTGTCCGCTGGATCTGCCCACTGTGGTAAACACTTCGCTCACCTCTGGCAGAGTCCTCAGGTAGGATTCCACCTCCTGGGTTTTGAAATTGGTCTGCTCCAGCGTAGCGTCCTTGGGCAATTCCATTCGGATCTGAAATTCACCCCGGTCACCTTGGGACACGAATTCACTTCCAATCCATCCGCCGGCTATCAGGAAGAAAGAGGCGATAAACAACACGAAGGTGGTCGCGAGCATGACAAACTTGTGGGCAAATCCCCACTTGAGAATATCGACCAGCCAGTCCACAAAGGCATCCAAGCCTCTCTCAAATCCATAGACCAGCTTTCCGAAAAAGGAGTTTTTGTTCAGATGCTCCAACTTGGAAAATCTCGAGGTCAGCAGTGGAATCAAGGTAAATGCCACCAGCAAACTGAATAAGGTAGCCACGGCGACGGTAATACTGAACTGGCGGATGATCCCGGAAATCAAGCCGCTGGTCATCGCCAAGGGCACAAATACCACGATAATCACCAAGGTGATCGAAACGACGGTCGCGCCGATCTCGCGAATCCCGTCATAGGAAGCCTGGGCAATCGATTTTCCCATCTCCAGGTGTCTGTAGATGTTTTCGATCACCACAATGGCGTCATCCACCAAGATGCCCACCACCAGCGACAGCGCCAACAGCGACATCAGGTTGAGCGTAAAGCCCATCAGCAGCATTACCGTGAAGGTGGCGATGATGGAAGCTGGTACCGCCACCATGACGATCACGGCGTTTCGGATACTATGCAAGAAGAGCAACATGATCAGGGCCACCAAGACAATCGCAATGATCAAATCCTTGATTACATCATTGGCAGCCTCTAGGGTAAAATCGGAACTGTCCTGTGAGATTTGGAAAGAAAGACCTTCGGACGCATAAGACTGTTCGAGTTTCTCCAGCTCGTGGTGGATAATTTCCGACAGCTCCACAGCATTGGCATCCGATTGTTTTTGGATCGTTAGGCCAATTGCGTCGTTGTTGTTAAGACGGGTGAGGATATCTTCGTCCTTGAAGGTATCCACCACTTCGGCTACTTCCTTGAGTTGAATGGGCGATTCGTCCTTTCGGTAAGCGACGACGAGCTCCTTCAATTCGTCCACGGCGGTAAATTTTCCCGCCAAGCGAATCAGAACCTGTCCCTCGTTATTTTTCAAGCGACCAGTAGGAAAGTCCAGATTGGAGGTGTTGATTTTTTGCATCACCATCAAGGGGGAGATTCCATAGGCTTCCAACTTGTTGCGGTCCAGATTCACCTTGATTTCACGCTCGGTTCCCCCCAGCATATTGACCTGAGCCACCCCGTTGATCTGTGCCAAGGAAGGCTGGATCTTATTTTTGATCAAATCGTAAAACTGCGCCGGATTGAGATTGGAGTAAACCGCCATTTGGATGATGGGCATGTCGTCCAAATCGAATTTTCCCAAGCTGGGCGGATCCACCCCTTCGGGCAAGTCGCCGAGGATGGCATTGATCTTTCGCTGGGCATCCTGAAGGGATATATCCACGTCGATGCCGGTCTCAAGCTCAAGCGTGATGATGGAAATACTCTCCTGGGAGATGGAATTCATCGCCTTGATCCCCTCGAGCGAGGCGATGGCGTCTTCGATCTTTTTGGTGACGGATGTCTCCACTTCGGATGGCGCTGCGCCAGGGTAGATCGTCGTTACGGTAACGATGTTGGTCTCCATCTTGGGAAGCAGCTCGTAGGACAGCTGGGTATAGGAGAATATCCCGAGCAAGGTCAGTACGGTAAATAGGACGACGACGAGCGACGACCGCTGTATGGATAGTTTTGTAATCTGCATGGTTACTGTACTTTGACTGGGGTACCTTCTTTCACATTGATCAAACCTGACACGATGACCTCATCGTTGGGATCCAAACCTTCGAGCACCTCGATGGAACCTTCCGTGAGCGGGTTAACTTTGATCGGTCTATATACGGCTTTGCCGTCTTGAATCGTATAGACCCCCGGATCCTTCAGGCTGCCAGCGATTGCTTTTCTGCTGATCTGTAGAACTTTGCCCTCCTGGGCAAACTGAAACTCGGCGGTACCGAACATACCAGGGCTGATCTTGTCCAAGTTGGAGCCAGTCATGACGATGATGACCTCGTATTTGAATGAACCATCGGCCTTTTTGGAGATGAAGTCCACCTTGCCGGTGAAGGTTTCTCCTTTGATCGCGTTGACCCGTACGGAAAGCTGGTCGCCAAGCTTCACCTTGGAAATCTCGTTTTCGGTCACGTGTACGGACAGCTTTAGCTGGGAAGTATTGATCAGGTCGGCTATCGCCATCCCAGGGCTGACCAAGGCTCCCATTTCGTAGTATTCCTCGTTGATGTAGCCGGAGATTGGAGCCTTGATTTGGGTATCGTCGAGTCGCTTTTGCAAGGCGGAAAACTGCGCCTCCGCGATATTGTAGGCTTTCTGATTGTCCTCCAGCTGCTTTTTGGTGATCGCGTCGGTATTGGCGAGGTTTTCATAACGCTTCACATCTTTGCCGGCCTGCTCCAAGTTGAGCTGGGCGATGGTGTAGTCGGCACGGATCAGACGGTCATCGACCTGCACGATGACGTCCCCCTTCTTTACATAGTCCCCTTTTCTCTTGTTGATCTTGACGATCGTGCCGGAGGTTTCGGACATAAGCTTCAGTTCCTGTGAGGGCTCGAATACCCCGTTCGCTTCAAAATTCCGGTTGACTTCTTTCTCGCTTACCTTCTCCACTGTCACGGAGATGTATTCGCTGGACTTCATGGCCAAGGTCGCCGATTCTTCCAGTTCGGTTTTGTTGTTGTAAAGTGTGTAGGCAATGGCGCTGACGCCAATGAGCAAAAATCCGATGATAAGTAATTTTTTCATGATAGGTAGGTGTTGGCGTTACTGAATGAGGTTTTTGATCTTGCCGGTGGAGTTGAGGATTTCCAGCTGGGCAAGGCGTACTTGGATGATCTGGTTGTTGTAGTTGCCCTGCGCCTGTCTACTGGCTGCCTCTGCCGCCAGGAGATCGGTCAATGGGCTGAGAGATTCCTTGTAGAGCAGCTGGGTCTCGTTGAGAACATCGTTGGAAAGGGCGAGATTTTCTTCAAGCGACTTGAGCGTGCTCAGCGAGTTGTAATACTGCTTGAGCGCATTTTGGTACTCTAGCTCGGCAGCATCAGTCGCCTGGAATTTGTCCAGCTGCAACTGCTCCGCATTGACTTTGGATTGGGCAGCCTTGTACTTGGTCTGCATTCCGTTGAAAATGGGGATCTCCAGCTTCACGCCGACCAAGAATCCTTGGTACCAGTTGTGGCCGCTGCTAACGAAATCAAATTCCTGGGAAAAGGCGCTTTTGTTGAAGTCAGCAAACCCGACCAATTGGGGCATGTGCTCCGCCTTGATGTTTTTGTATTCGTATTCATAGAGCTTCTCCTGCACCCCGAGGATCTGGATGTCCTTTCGGTCCTCGATATTCAAGTCGGCGATCTGAAACTCCCTCACCATATGGTTCATGTCCGTCACTTTCAGATCCAAGCTGATCTCTGTGTCCACTGGGATACCCATGACGAGCTTTAGATAGCCTTGGCGCTGGTAGATAGCGATCTCCAGATTCTCCAGTTCGGAGCGAACTGAGGTGAGATTTACCTTGACCCGGTTCAGGTCAACCTTTCGGGCCAAGTCGTTTTCGTATTGTGCCTGGAGGATATTCTCCAAGCCTTCCAGCTCGGCGATCGTAGCCAGCAGGTTTTCCTTTTGCAACTCCAGCTGGATCGAGCCCAGGTAATTCATCGCGATCTCATGGATCACGTCCTCTTCCGACTGTTGTGCCAAAAGTCTATAGAACTCCTCTCCTGTTTTGGCAGCTTTCAGCCCGATCAAATAGGAGTTGCTGTAGATGAGCTGATTGACCTGAAGCCCTGCTTTAAGGGATTGTGGGACGCCAAAGGCGATGACATTGATATCCTCCGGGCTGCCGCCAAAAAAGCCGCCGCCAGGGATCGCCTGCGGATAGACATCAATAAAATTGTTGTAGTCGCCATAAGCGGAAACCTGAGGAAGTCCGGCTCCCCTGATTTCATTTCGCTGATACTTGGCTTTGTCCTCATCCAAAAGGGCTTTCTGGTAGTTGCGGTTGTTTTCCAATCCGATCTGAATCGTCTCCTTGAGAGTCAAAGGCTCCGGAAACGACAATTCCGCAACGGAATTTTGCGCCGACAACACCCCTGGAATCAGTAAAGTGAATGCGTAAATCAGGCTTTTTCGAAACATTTTGTTTGTCAGTAGTTTATTTTGATACTAATAGTTTGTTCTGTATTAAAAGAACTATTTGGGAAAATTTTTTAGGAGTACTGTTTCTTAAACCGCTCAAACATTGCCGGTATTTCCTTTCGGAAAAATTCGAGAAAATTGGAGAAGTCCTTCATTCGGCAGCAGAATTCCGTGTTTTGGTTTTTATGAAGATCCAATACTTCGTCGATGAACTGCTGGATCTCGGCGATGTTCATCAGTTCCTTTTCGAAATCCGCCCTCCAATCATTTACCTTCATTGTAAAGTATCTTTTGCGGTCACCAGGCTTGGTGTGGTAGGTAATTCTCTCCTTGGCTTGGAGAAAGGTCAGCGCGTTGCTCACGGCACTTTTACTCACCCCGAGTTGCTCTACGATTTCCTCAAAAGTCGCCTCCGCATTTTCCTTCACGAGCAAAAGTCCGATAATACGCCCGACTAAGGGCTGCATGCCCTTATGCTCATGGAATACTCCGATTCGCTCAATCAGTTCTTTCTGTTTTTCAGTCAGCATCTTCGGTGGGTTTTGTATTGTTAACGCCACAAAGATAATTTGGTTCAGTTAGTTCTCAAAAAAAAGAACCAACTTTTCCTAGAAATTTGTCTCCCTAGCTCTAAAGCTCTTGTTATTCAAGGGTTCTTCACCCTATACCTTTCGGATAAAAATTCCAAAACTACACTTCAATTAATGTCCACATCGAGATATCTTCGCAGGCAAATTCAAGCCATATGTCCCCAAGCAGCAGTCGCCAAAAAATCTATGGTCTGATCATGGCAATTTCCTCGGCGGCACTTTGGGGGCTTTCGGGGACCTGCGCCCAATTTCTTTTCGAACAAAAAGGCTTCGACCCGGAAAGGTTGGTCTGCTGGAGGTTACTGGCTGCCGGAGTGATTTTGGTGACCTTTTCGTCGACGAAGAAAAACAACGATACGCTTCGGATCTGGAAAAAACGGACTGATGTGCTAAACCTGTTGCTGTTTGGAATATTGGGGATGGTCGCCGTCCAATACACCTATTTTTATAGCATCTCGCTCTCCAATGCGGCGACGGCCACGGTTTTGCAATACATAGGCCCCTTGTTGGTGGTGGCATTTTACGCCATCAAATATCGCAGATGGCCCATTTTGGCGGAATATGCGTCGCTAGCACTCGCATTGATTGGTACATTTCTTTTGGTGACCCACGGCTCCTTTGACCAGCTGGTCATCTCCGAATCAGCTCTCTTTTGGGGTTTGCTTTCCGCGCTAGCCTTAGCCTTCTATACCATTCAGCCAGTTGGATTGCTCCGGAAATTTGATCCGGCCACCGTGACTGGTTGGGGCATGCTGGTGGGAGGATTGGTCTTCGCATTCTTCAGCAAGCCTCTTGATGTCGAAGGAATTTGGGATCTGGAGGCATGGATCGCTTTTTCCTACATCATCTTGTTTGGAAGTGTAATATCCTTCTATTTTTTCCTGAAATCTGTGACTTTGATTGGACCTTCTACAGCTAGTCTGCTATGTAGCGTTGAGCCTTTGGCTGCGGCCGGAGTGGCGGTGGTTTGGCTGGGCGTTTATTTCGGCCCAATGGATTGGCTGGGAACGCTATTTATCCTGACGACCATCGTACTCCTTGCGCTTGGCACAAGGAAGAAAAAAGAAGGAAAAGAAAGCCAAATCCACCTTCCCGGCTAGCTGATGCTGGGCTAATCCGTCTATCACGACCACAGATCCTAACTAAGCGTGGAGCAAAACCGGTCGAAAACCTTGATAAAATCATAGTACTGGTCCGCTTCCGAAGGCTTGACAATGTAGCAGCTAGCCTGCTCCTGATAGCTGGTCAGGATGTCATCCTGGGTAGAGGATGTGGTAAGCATGATGACAGGAATCTCCCGGGTCTTTGAGTTGGCCTTGATCTCTTGGAGAACCTCATGTCCAGTCTTCAATGGCAAATTGATATCCAGCAAGACCAAATCCGGACGTGTGCTGTTTTTGTACTTTTCCCTTTGGAACAAAAAATCCACTCCCTCTTCGCCGTTGTGAACGACTTCTATGTCGATGACATATTTGCTTTCCCCCAGTGCCTCCGATGTCAGCAGAACATCCCCTGGGTTGTCCTCAATCATCAAAACTCTAAATCTTTTCATATACTGACTAAATAAAAATGCAATTCAAAAAAGATGCGAAATTTCACCAGAACCTAGCCCCATCACTGGAGTAGGCCTATTTCAAACGTTCAGCTTGTCGATCAATTCCTTATACAAGCCTCTACGGATTGGAATATTCGTCTCACCGAGATTGATTTTTTTGGCGTTAAACGACGCCACAAATGAAATATTCACCAGAAAAGACTTGTGGACTCTCAGAAACTGCTCGGAGGGAAGTTTTTCCTCGAAGCTCTTCAAAATATCCCTGACCAAGTATGACTTGGCTTTGGTAAAAACCTTGGTATAGAGCCCGTCCGCTTGCAGATAAACAATCTCAGAATACGGCACAGGCACCAAGTACCCCTTATCCATGATCTTTAGCGAACCTTTTGCCTTGCTATCCTTGGTCGATTTTTCCTCATGTCGCTTCAGCCCAAAAAAGACCGCTGTTTTCAGGCTGTCCATGGTAAAGGGCTTCAGCAAATATCCCTCATGGATATCCGAGGAGATTCTCTCCAAATACTCCGTGCCGGAATAGGCAGTGCTAAAGACGATCGGAAGATTGTACTTCTCCCTGATTTGGTAGGCCAAATCGATCCCATCCAAATCCCCGTGAATCAATATATCCAACAAGATCAAATCGACCTCATTCTTTTCCAAAAATTCGAGTGCGCTCGAAGCGTTGTCCACTATTGCCGCCACCTTGTAGTCAAGATTGGACAGAATCTCGCCGATATTGTTGGCCAACTCCGCTTCATCTTCGACAATCAGGATCTTCTTCATGTTTTCAATTTATGAAACATCGGCCTAATTTTCTCTCACCTTGCTGCGGCATCCCTCCAATTTGATTCATGTGCTTCAAATTGTAAACGTAGTGACCAATCAGGGATTTGAAGAAGGTGGTTGGAAAGCCTAATTTAGCGTTTGTTCCAGATCGAGCGTCCTTTGTAGCCAAAGGCGCACCATCAAAAGAAAGACGGTTTGGTCGGCATTCACAACAGCACGCCGGTATTCTAAAACTATCAGGTAAATTCCACCTTGTTCCCCGCTACATTGAACTTTTCGGACCAATCTTCCCTCGACCCCATTCTTCCCTCAGGTTTTTCCGAGCGGGAAATCCTACAAATGATCTTCGATCAATCCGAAGACATCCTTATCCTGACCAATGCCTCGATGGAAGTGGAGTTTGTATCCCAGTCACTCCAAAACACGCTGGAGATTCCGGTGAAGAAGGCAATTGGTAAAAAGGTTGACCAGATTTTGGAAAATTTCCCCTCTCTTCCTCTGATGAAACCCAATCAGAAAATGGTCATTCCCGTCACTACCCCCAAGACGAAAAAGAAATTCCTGATTGAGTTTGAATTCAAGCCGCAGTTTACGCAAGCCGGAGCGGTGCAGTCGATCATCGCGATAGGCCGAAACGTGACCGAGCGGGAATTGTCCCTCAAAAAATTCAAGGATATCGCCTTTAAGGAAAAAGAGCTCAACCAGCTCAAATCCCGCTTTGTGTCGATGGCTTCCCACGAATTTAGGACTCCCCTCGCCACTATCTTAAGCAGCGCGCTGTTGATCGATATGCTACTGAAAAAAGATTTCACTCCGGAAATTAAGGCCAAAGTCCTCAATCACGTGGACAAGATCGTCACCCAAACCAACCGCCTCACCGACATCACCAGCGACGTGCTACTATTGGAAAAAAGCATACAGCCCGAAATGAAAATCTCGCTGAAAAAAATCCTCATCGGCGAATTTTTGAAGGATTTGGTGGATACGATCAACAGGGAGAACTTCGAAAGGAGGACTGTAGCCTTCTCTATGCCGGAGAAAGACGTCGCCGTGTGGACAGACCCAAGCCTCCTGGTACATATTTTCAGAAATCTGATCCTCAACGCACTGAAGTATTCCGAGGGCTCCCTCGAGCCCGAGGTTAGTCTGCAGCTGCGAGGATCTTATTTTGAAGTCTCCGTCAAAGACTACGGCTTGGGCATTCCCAAGGAAGAGCAAGAGCAAATATTCGGATCTTTCTACCGAGCCAAAAATGTGGGAAACATCAAAGGAACGGGCCTGGGACTCAACATCGTAAGGGAACTGACCAAAAAACTTAATGGCGAAATCTGGTTTAAAAGCAGCCTTGGAATCGGATCGGAATTTTTTGTTTCCTTCCCGATCAAGTAGCCCTTGGCTTCCCCCTGATCTTGGATTCCGTAGGGAGATCGCCATCAATCTGGGCACCGGGTCCTATTTCCGTATCCCGCCCAATTCTGACTCCCTGGGAAATGACGACGCCATTACCTATTGTCTCCGAATCTTCCAAAAAGCTATAACCGCCCACATTCACCGATTGCCCTAGATAGCTATAGTTGCTGATGACGGCTTCGTGCCCGATGGAGCAGTGGCGGTCGATTGTATTAAAATCACCGATTTGGGTTCCAAAATTGATCAAACTCCCCTCCAGTATGAGGTTCCCCCTGCCAAAGATGCAGTCCCGGGAGACCCAGGCATTTTTGGAAAAAAGATTGGGGTAGTTGAGGGAAGGATGATAAAGCAGGCGTCGCACGATATCCATCTTGAGGATTGGGCTATCTATGGCCAACACCAGCGCCGCCTTCTCCACCTCCATGACCGCGTCAAAGGATCCCAAAACCGGCAATCCCGCACACTTCTTCCCCTTCAGCCTGCTGCGGTCGTCCACAAATCCTACTAAATCATAACGCAGGCCAAATTGCGAGTAATTTCTCACTAGGTACTCTCCCAATTTGGTTGCTCCCGCTATAATCAAGTTCATGATAGTATCGGACGTGATTTAGCCAATCCTATGAAAAAATAAGAATCTAAAACTAAAAAAATGACACTAAGCCGAAATATTTCTTGAAGACAAAACCCAAATATTGGCGAGCTTAAATCCTAGCCTGATAAGTATAGAGTTGGTAGTATCTGCCTTTCAGTGCGATTAGCTCTTCGTGCTGTCCCCGCTCTACTATCCTGCCCTGCTCGATTACCAGGATTTGGTCAGCCTGCCTGATGGTGCTCAAGCGGTGTGCGATGACAAAGGTGGTCCTCCCCTTCATCAATTCCTTCAAACTGGCCTGGATCAAAGACTCGGACTCCGTGTCCAGATTGGAAGTAGCCTCGTCCAAAATCAAGATCCTCGGGTCTGCCAGTATCGCCCGGGCGATGGCAATCCGCTGTCGCTGTCCACCGGAGAGCTTGACGCCACGCTCACCGATCAGCGTATCGAGACCTTTTTCAAACCTGTCGGTAAATTCGATCACATGGGCTGCCCGCGCCGCGCTTTTCACCTGTTCTTCAGTAGCATCTGGCCTCGGGAAAAGGATGTTTTCCCGGATCGTACCTTCAAACAAAAAGTCATCCTGCAAGACCACCCCAAGCCGGGATCGGAATGACTCCAGTGTGACAGCCTGGAGGTCTTTCCCATCAAGAAGAATCTGACCCGCGTCGGGGTTTAGGAAGGTGGCTGCAAGCCCCGCAATAGTGGTTTTCCCCGAGCCGGAAGAACCAACCAAGGCAGTCACAGAGCCCGCCGGCGCGGTGAAGCTAATTCCCTTCACGACATCCTTGCCAGATTCGTAGGCGAATGACACTTCCCGAAACTCAACATCACCATCAATCCTGTCGAGAGAGACCGTTCGCGTCCGATCATCCGCCTCAAGGGGCGTATTCATGATCTCCTCAGTCCGGTCCAGTCCTGCAAACGCTTCTGTCAATTGGCTTCCGATGTTGGACATCTGGACGATTGGGGCAATCATGAATCCCAGATAGAGGGTAAAGGCCAAGAAATCGCCAAATGTCATCTGGCCTTCCATGATCATATATCCGCCGATTCCCATGATGCCCGCTGAGGCAAGCCCGAGCAGAAGTGCCCCCGCCGAAGTAACAAAGCTTGTGGCGGTCAGACTTGCCTTTACATTTTGGAAGAGCTCATCTACGCCCTTTTCAAAGGTTTTGATTTCTTGCTGCTCGGCGTTGAATCCCTTAATGACGCGGATGCCGCCGAGCGTTTCAGTAAGCCTACCTGTCACTTGGGCGTTGATTTTGCCCCGCTCCCTGAAGATCGGACGGATTTTGCCAAAAGCTTTAAGCGAAACCAGTCCGAAAACCACCACGGGAAGCAGGACATACAAGGTCATCATCGGACTGATCGAAATCAGCAAAGCCAAGGATATGACAGCTGTAAGAATCCCGCCAACCATCTGGGCAAAACCCGTCCCGACGAGGTTTCTCACTCCTTCCACATCCGTCATGATTCTTGACACCAGTTCTCCGGTTTTGGCATTGTCAAAGTAGCGGATGGGGAGTTTGATGATGTGCTTTTGAACCTGCGAGCGCAGCTTGGCAATCAGATGCTGGGCTTCGACACTCAGGATCTGCGTCAAGGCATAGGACGTGACGGACTGGACGACGATGGACGCGACAACGGCAAGTATCAGCCACTTTAGCATGTTGAGGTCGTTGCTGGGAATCACGTCATCGACCAAGTACTTGCTCGCCCCGGGCAAAACCAAGCTCGCCAACCTACTGATGACGATCAAAAACAGGCCTAAAAACAAGTGTTTTCTTCTGGGCCAAACGATGGTGGTGAATACTTGTCGGATGGTGACCCGACGCTCTTTTGCTTTTGCCATGTTGCTTAAAAACTAAAATGGGAAACCCAGGAATCGATTCGGGGGTTCATTTTTGACTACCTTCTTTTAGGGTCACTCAAATGAGAGGAAAGACCAGTAAGATGAGCATGAACATTTCCCCCTCTTTTCTCCCAATGCGCAAAAAAAAGCCTGTCAAATCATGACAGGCTTAGGATATGAAAACAAACCGATTAATTTGTTTTGGGCAGCACGTTAGAGATCAGTGATATTTTCTCGATGGGCTCAGAAGCGTTGGAATAGATCCGAACTACCGAGTTTTGCTTCCCCATCTTTCCCGCGGAATTGAAGGAGACTTTGATCTCTGCTGACTTCCCTGGAGCAACGGGCTCTTTGGGCCAGCTAGGGACGGTACATCCGCAGGTCGCGGCTACATTGGAAATGACCAAGGGGGCGCTTCCCGAATTGGTCAAGACGAAAGTATGTTCCACTTTGGCGCCTTGCACGATGTCACCAAAATCCACGGATTTCTCCTCGAATGTAATCACAGCGCCCGATGCCTGCTCTTGGGCAGATGCCCGGAACACCAGGGCAAAAGCAAACAGGCTCAATAGAATTCCTAGTTTTTTCATGGTTTTATCAGAATTGATTTTCAAATATTTCGATTTTCAGCGAACTGTCAAACTTCTTTTAACCAAGCTTCGCAGCATCAAAAGTGAAAAAAACATGCCAAAAACAAAGGGCATGCGCACAAAAAAAGTGAAAGATCTCTACGTAGAGGCTTTTACTCGGCCTTGTTTTCTACCGCCTTCATAAAAAACGAGGGCGCAAAATTTACCAAAAACAGCTCTTCGGTAGCTCGGGTAATGGCCGTGTAGAGCCATCGCACAAACTCCTTGTCAATCTGATCCTCGTTAAGAAATCCTTGATCGACAAAAACCGCTCTCCACTGCCCTCCTTGTGCCTTGTGGCAGGTCAATGCATAGGCAAACTTGACCTGAAGTGCGTTGAGATAGGGATCTTTCCGAATATGCTCCTGTCGCTCGGTTTTGTTTGCAACATCAGCATAGTCCTCCGCGACCTTCTCATAGAGGCTCCGATACTGATCCCGAGACAAGGAAGGGCTCGGTGAATAAAGTGTATCGAGTATCACCTTGGCCTCAAAAAAAGGCTCCTCGGGGTAGTCCAGCAATCGCAGCTCCAAAGTGGCAAACCGCAGTCCGTACATCTCTTCAAAACTCCGGATCTTCACCACCTCGACCATGTCCCCGTTGGCAAGGAAGTTGACTTTCTCGGAGTCTGCCATGTAGGTATAGTTGTTTTTGACAATCATGAGCAGATCCCCTGTGCTGATCTCATCCTCGAAAAAATGGATCACCCGTCGAATGTAAAGATTGTATTGTACCGCGGCCTTATTGGATCGGGTGACGATGATTGAATTTTCGGTACCGTATTTATCATAGGCATACCGCAGCCCATCTTCCAGCCTCTCCGACGTCATCTTAAACACGTCCTTGAAACTGCTAGTTTGAATTCTGACCTTCGGCTCGGGTAGCACAAGCTGATCCCTGAGATCCGTGGCATTGAAAAGTATTCCAGATTCCAGGCGCTGGCGCATTACCTCGGAGAGTTCTATTTGGTCAGCCTCCAGCCGATAGTGCCGCTGAAGGTAGCCTGCATCCAGCGCTGGGCTATATTCACTCCCCACCGGGGGAAGCTGAGCCGTATCCCCTATCAGGAGGAGTCTATTGTCCTTGCCAGAAAAAACAAACTGGACCAGGTCCCATAGTAGATTCCCCGACATGCCCCCATCATCGGCAAGCATGGAGGATTCATCGACTATGAACACCGTGTCTTTGTAGTAGTTTTTTTGCAGAGCAAAACCTCCTCCAAGAGTACCCGGATCACCTTTGGGTTTGTAGATGATTTTATGGACGGTATAGGCGCCCCGACCCGAGTAGTTGCTCATGACCTTTGCCGCGCGACCCGTCGGGGCCAAAAGGAGCGAGCGCATCTCCAATTGGGGCAAAACCTTCACTAAGGCCGAAACCAGCGAAGTCTTCCCTGTACCTGCATAGCCCTTGAGGATGAATACCGGTTTTGTCTCGGGTTTTTTGACCAGAAAATCATCCATCCTTCCGAAAAAAACCGCCTGACCGGAAGTCGGGGCAAACGGAAAATACTTAATTAGCAGTCTCGATGGTTTAATTTCTGCCCGGCTATCTGTTCCCATAGAGACGAATGTAGATGTCAGAAGACAATATCAGCAAGGAAATAAAAGCAAAATTCGGAAATCAGCTTAGAACCCGAGTCAATGGGATTTTGATCGAAGATGACCGCATCCTCCTGGTCAAACATCGCATGGGAAACGGACGCATGCTCTGGTCAGTGCCCGGAGGAGGGATGCACTATGGTACTGATGCCGCAGAGAATCTCCGAAGGGAATTTCTGGAAGAAACCAACTTGGAGATATTCGTTGGCCCATATCTCTTTGTACACGAATACCTCGATCCCCCGCTGCATGCGATGGAGCATTTTTTTGAGGTAAAAAGGATAAACGGCAGTGTAAAATTGGGAAATGACCCCGAGCTTTCGGGAGAGAATCAGATTCTCCAAGAGATTTCATGGAAATCCATTGACGAAATCCGCTCCCTTCCGGCCTGTTCACTCCATCAGATCTTTTGGGGAATTAAATCCCTTTCTGAGCTGGGATTGTGGAAGGGATATTTTAATTTTGGAAATAATTCTATAAAATAGCACGTTTTAAAAACCTTCAACCTTAACCAGATTTCTAAATCTCTATCAAAATGAATCTTACAAAAGTTCTCTCATTAGTATTCTTTGCAGTTGCTGCGTTCCTCGGCTATCTTTTATGGAAAGGCGTGGATGACGTAGTAGAAGAAGAAAAAAGAATCGCTTTGCTCGAAGCTGCTACCATCGAAAAGCTGGAAATGCTTCGCGATGCCCAACTGGCTTACGACCTCCAAACCAGCCCGAAGGAGCGCGCCGAA
>CAZTJM010000040.1:0-33421 GCA_964613865.1 uncultured Limnohabitans sp.
GACCGGAGCCGTCACGTCCTTGATGTGCATGTCAAACACGCGGCTATGGTATTTTTCCAAATCGGCTACTGGATCTTTGCCATTTCTGGTGTCGTGTCCAATATCCAGGCACATGCCAATTCGAGGGTCAAGGTCTTTGGTATTGTTCCAGACATCGTCGGCATCGGGATAGATCTTGATATCCGGCCCGTGCAAATGGATGGCATATTTGAAATCATACTCCTTCACCTTTTTCTCTACATAAGGAAGCAGCTCCACATTGGGAACGCCTACAATCAACTTTACGCCGACCCGTTTCGCATAGTCAAAAGCTCGGTCGATTTCCTCTTCAGATCTCATATAGATCGGGCCAACAGCATATCCGGTTATGTCGTGGGCTTTCAGCTTTTCGTGAAAAGCGGCGATTTCTGCATCGGTGCTGTTCATCGGCAGATGAAAATCCTTGATGCATAGGTAGTGCACATCCAGGGCTTTTAAGGTTTCGAGGGTCTTGTCGAGGTCGAATTTTACGAAGGTGTAGCCTGCGATTCCAACCTTGAAGGATTCGCCTGTTTCAGGAGGCGGTTGTGGTCCGGGTTTGCTTTCTTGGGCTTGGCAAACCATCAAGGAGAGGGCAAGCAAAAGGGTCAAAAAGGTTGATTTCATAGGGTTTATTTAATTGATTCGTCGCAACCAATTTAGTGAATGAAAAGCAAACACCGACCCTAGTGGAGTGGAATTGCAGTATCCCTCCAGTTCCTGGATGATGGTCTTGTTTTTCAAAAAAAAATCCCCTCCAGATTGCTCCGGAGGGGACTATGATATCAGCTTTCAAACTTCAGCTTTCAGATTTTCTCTTCTACCCATTTTCTAGCATTCACGAAGGCTTCCATCCAAGGTGTGAAGTCGTCGTTTCTTTCACTAGGATAGTGCGCCCAGTTCCAAGGCTTCAGGCTTCGCTCGATATGCGGCATGATAGCCAGGTGTCTGCCGTCTTCGGTCGCGATACCTGCCGTCGCAAAGTCAGATCCATTTGGATTGCCTGGATACGCGGCATAGCTGTATTTCATCGCAAAGTTGTAGCCATTCTCACCTTTTGGAAGGGAGAATTTGCCTTCCCCGTGTGCAACCCATACACCCAAACGCTGTCCGCTTAGGCTGCCCAGCATTACGGAGTTGTTTTGAGGAATGGTGACGTTGACGAAAGTCGACTCAAACTTATGGCTGGCGTTGTGCAGCATCTTTGGTTTCTGGTCGTGATTTGGAGTCACCAGGCCCAGTTCGACCATCAGCTGGCAGCCGTTGCAGACGCCCAAAGAAAGGGTGTCAGGACGAGCGTAGAAGATGTCGAGCGCTTGTTTTGCTTTTGGATTGTAAAGGAATGCACCGGCCCAGCCCTTGGCCGAACCCAGCACGTCGGAGTTGGAGAATCCACCTACGAAGACGATCATTTGCACGTCGCTTAGGTCTTCGCGTCCGGAGATCAGGTCGGTCATGTGTACGTCCTTCACTTCGAAGCCCGCCAGCCAGAGCGAGTAGGCCATTTCACGGTCGCCGTTCACACCTTTTTCGCGGATGATGGCGGCCTTGGCTTTGCCTTTCGCTGTACGGAATGGATCCAGTCCGGCGGCCGCGAAGCTCCCTTTCCAGCCCTCGGCAAACTCGTAGGAGAGCGTTTGGTTTTTATAGTTGTCAAATCGATCTTTGGCCAGTTTTTCCCCGCTTTGCTTTCTGTCCAGCAGGTAAGAGGACTTGAACCACAGGTCGCGCAGCGTGGCCACGTCCAGGGTTTCGGCTTCCAAAGCCACTTTTCCGTCCAGGGTCACCTCCGCCAGTTCCACAAAGTCGATTTCGGCTTCTGTCAGCAGGTTTTCCGCAGCATTGGTATCTGCCACTTGGATCAAGATGCCCGGATTTTCTGCGAAAAGAGCTTTGATGATATCGGATTCGGCCAGGCGGGATTCTTTCACAGATAACCCGGTCGATTGGCTTGGGAAACACATCTCCAGCAAAGCAGTCAGGATACCGCCGGAAGAGATGTCGTGTCCGGACAGCACCAAGTCTTCTTCGATCAGCTGCTGAACAGCCTCGAAAGCTTTGGCGAAGTAGTCGGAGTCAGCGACAGTCGGTGTTGCTTTGCCGACTTTGTTGAGGATCTGATAGAGGGAGGAACCGGCAAGTTTTGCACTGTCCTTCGAGAAATCCAGATACAGGACTTTGGTGCCTGCGATGGGCAAAAGGCCTGCTTTTACGGTCTTGGCGATGTCGGAGCATTCGCCTACCGAGGAGATGATCACAGTGCCAGGAGAGTACACCACCTTGCCGCCCGGATACTTCTGGGTCATGGACAGGGAGTCTTTTCCAGTCGGGATGTTCACGCCCAACTCGATGGCAAAATCGGATACGGCCTGTACAGCACGGTATAGTCGGTCGTTTTCGCCCGCGTTTTTCGCAGGCCACATCCAGTTGGCGGATAGGGAAACACCCTTCAATCCATCTTGGATAGGAGCAAAGACCAGGTTGGTCAGCGCCTCGGCAATCGCAAGTCGCGAACCCGCCTCAGGATCGGCCAAAGCCGCCACAGGCGCATGCCCGATAGAAGTGGCAATTCCTTTGTTTCCGGTGAAATCTAGCGCCATCACCGCCACATCGTTGAGCGGCAGTTGGATCTCGCCCACGGTCTGCTGCGTTGCCACTCGACCGGTTACGGATCGGTCCACCTTGTTGGTCAGCCAGTCCTTACAAGCGACGGCTTCCAGCTGAAGGACTTCCTCGATGTATTCTCTAAGTTTTCCAGCTTGGTAATCCGCTTCCGCAAAAGCCGGAGTTAGACCGCTTTTGTCTTCGAGGATGGTTTTGGGGGAAGAGCCAAACATGTAGCTCAAGTTCCAGTCCACCGGCTTTTCGCCTGTCTTTTGGTTTTCAAACTTGAAGTGCATGTCGCCGGTGGTCTCACCCACCACGTAGAAAGGTGCACGTTCCCGCTCGGACAGCTGCTTCAGGGTGGCTACGTCTTTTTTGCCGACTACCAATCCCATTCTTTCTTGGGATTCGTTGCCGATGATCTCTTTGGAAGAAAGGGTAGGGTCACCTATCGGAAGCTGATCGATGTGAATCGTTCCGCCGGTGCTTTCTACCAATTCAGAAAGACAGTTTAAGTGTCCACCCGCACCGTGGTCGTGGATGGAGATGATGGGGTTGTTTTCACTTTCTGCCATGGCGCGGATCACATTGGACACCCGCTTTTGCATCTCTGGGTTGGAGCGCTGGATGGCATTGAGCTCGATGGCGTTGGATAGTTCTCCGGTATTTAGGGAAGAAACAGCAGAGCCACCCATCCCGATACGGTAGTTGTCGCCGCCCATGATCACGATCTGATCGCCGGTTTTTGGTTCTTCCTTTTTGGTGTATTTGGCATTGGTGAAGCCGATGCCGCCTGCGAGCATGATCACCTTGTCAAAGCCGTATTGCTTGTCGCCTTCCTCATGCTCAAAGGTCAAAACTGACCCAGCGATGAGCGGTTGGCCAAATTTATTGCCGAAGTCAGAGGCTCCGTTGGAGGCTTTGATCAGGATGTCCATTGGGGTCTGGTAGAGCCAAGGTCGTTCCTCGAGGTTTTTCTCCCAGCTTCTGTCTTTCTCGGATCTGGAGTAGGAGGTCATATAGACCGCAGTCCCCGCCAAAGGAATGGAGGCCGTACCGCCAGCCAAGCGGTCGCGGATTTCCCCGCCGGCACCCGTCGCCGCGCCGTTGAAGGGCTCCACGGTCGTCGGGAAGTTGTGCGTCTCAGCCTTGAGCGAGATCACCGTGTCGATGTCGCGGGTCTCGAAGAAGTCCGCCTGATGCTGGGTCTTCGGCGCAAACTGCTGGACTTTTGGCCCCTGCACGAAAGCGACGTTGTCTTTGTAAGCAGAAGCGATCCGATTCGGATGCTTCTTGGATGTTTCTTTGATCAGTTGGAAAAGCGTCTGCGGCTTCTCCTCTCCGTCGATGATGAAGGTGCCGTTGAAGATCTTGTGGCGGCAGTGCTCGGAGTTGACTTGGGAGAAGCCAAAGACCTCCGAATCGGTCAGGGGACGGCCCAGTTCTTTGGCGACATTTTCCAAATAATCCACCTCAACCTGGCTCAGCGCAAGTCCCTCGGACTGGTTGTAGGCCGCGATGTCGGTGACCGGCTTGATCGGCTCCGGCTGGAGGTGGATGTCGAAGATATCCTGATCCAGTCCTTCGTACGCATGCTGGAGCATGGGGTCGACCGGGTCGCCTTCGGCCATCGGGAAAAACTCCTCGATTCGCTGGATGCCTGCCAGGCCCATGTTGACGGTGATTTCCACGGCGTTGGTAGACCAGGGCGTGATCATTTCCTTACGAGGTCCTGAATATTTTCCGGATACTTTATCACCCTCCTCAAGCTTGGCCTCGCCAAAAAGCCAGGTGAGTTTCGCGATGTCTTCGGTGCTGAGCGGGTGGGGAACTTGAACTCCGTAGATGAGTTTCTGAGGGGATTCAAAGAAGAAAATCATGTCCTTGGGCTGGTAAGCCGCAAAGGTAAGGAATTGGGGGGAAGTTTGGAAGAGGCAAGTTGGAGGCAGGGCTGCGAAGATAGCGATGGAGTGACAAAGAATGCCAAGGAAAATAAGGAGTGATGGTCCTCGGCTAAAGCCCAAATGGTATGCATCGGTAGTCAGCATAGAAGAACCGAACACTAGGGCTTTGGTGTCTTTGGATCAAATTTAATTCTGTTTATTCCGGCCAAAATTCATTTTTGTTCGAATATGTACAGGAAATCTCCTTTTCCGTAAAAGATAATTTTTTAATAAACTATGGAAACTTTGAATATGCCGATAGTTTCCATAGTTTTGGCGCCTGGATTTAATAAAGGGGAAAGGTGACAAGGACGAGGATTCTGGAAATAGCGACAGAGCAGTTTTCCCGATACGGGGTGAGGGCTGTGACCATGGAGGATATTGCCCGGCAGGGCGGAATTTCAAAAAAGACAATCTATCTGGAATTTGCGGACAAAAAGGTCTTGGTAAAAGAGGCCTTTGCGGTGTTGCTGGAAGAAGATCGGAAGAAGCTAAACTGCATATTGGAAGCCGAGGATGGTGTGATCGAGCATTTGGTAAAGACCTCCAAGATGGTGAGACAGCGGCTGCAGTATATCAACCCCTTGGTCTTTATGGAGGTGCAGCGCTATTTTCCGGATGCTTGGAAGATGTTTGAGGACTTCAAGGTGCAGGTGATCATGGAAGATCTGGTCAATGTAATTGAGAAGGGGAAGCTGTTGGGGTATTTCAGGCCGGAAATTGATTCGCAGATTCTGGCAAAAGTCAGAATCAACCAGATTACCTCGATGTTTGATCCCGAGAATATCTCCAGGCCGGACTACAATCCTGTTGAAGAGCAGATGGTCATGTTGGACCATTTTTTACACGGAATTTTCACTGAAAAGGGCAGAGCCGCCTATACAGCACAACAAGCAATTGAAGATTGAAAACTAATCCAACTATGAAAAAGAGCCTTTTTACGTTCTTGCTATTTTTATTGGTATTTCCCGCCGTTTGGGCACAGGAGGTCGCTCAGCTTACCCTGAACGAATCCATCCTGTATGCCATTGAGAACAACTATATCACCAAAAATGCCAGACTGGAAACCTTGATTTCCAAGGCAACGGTAAAGGAAACCACGGCGCTGGGACTGCCCCAAATCAACGGTTCCTTTAATCTGGACTACAATCCCATGATCCCGGTAGTATTCCTTCCCAATGAACCGCCATTTGGTGATCCTAGTATCCCCAGTGATGTGATCCCCGCCAGATTTGGGGTAAGCTATTCCTCCGGTCTGGGAGTGACGGTCACTCAGATGATTTTTGATGGGTCGTTTTTTATAGGATTGCGCGCTGCGAAAACCCTGACCCAGTTGACTGATTTTGATCTGGTCAAAGCAGAAAACGATGTGGTGGAGAACGTCAAAAAAGCCTACTTCGGTGTGTTGGTGAATCAGGAGCGAATTCGCCTCGCCGAATCCAATTTGTCCCGTATTGACTCATTGCTGAAGGAGACGAGGGCGCTGAATGAAGCCGGATTTGCCGAACGAATCGACGTGTCCAGGATTCAGGTGCAACGCAACAACGCATATTCCCAAGTCGAAAGAAGTCGCACCGCCTGGGAAATCAGCAAAGAACTGCTCAAGATTCAGATGGGGATGCCGTTGACTGTGGACATCCTTATCACGGAGACGCTAAGGGAACTAAACCCCAGGGAAGACTTGATCCAGCTGTTGGCTGCCGAAGGTGAAAACAGGGTCGAGCTTGATCAGTTGAATACCCAAATCGAGTTGCAGCACTACGACCTCAAATACAACACCTCCCAGTATATGCCAACGATCGACTTCAATGGAAATATCAGAAGAAGCGGGGCGGGGAATGAGATCAATACGGTATTCGACAGTAACAACTGGTTTGGTAGTTCTCTGCTTGGCGTCAGCATGAACATTCCCATCTTCGACGGGTTAAGCAAAAGTGCCCGAATCCAAAAGAACCGCTATACCATCAGCCAGCTCGAAAACCAGAGATTTTATCTGAATGACAGCTTTAAGAACGAAATATTCTCTGCGAAGGCTTCTCTCAAAAACGACCTGAACATACTGGATGTGCAACTGGAAAATCTCGAATTGGCCCAAGAAGTCTATGACATCGCCAGGATCAAATACCAGGAAGGCGTCGGCTCGAACTTGGAAGTGGTGGATGCAGACGGAGCACTCACCGAAGCGGAGATCAATTATCTAGCGGCCTTGTATGACGGCCTGATTTCAAAAGTAAATCTCGAAAAAGCATTGGGCCTCCTAAAAGCAGACCTCGAAAACTAAACCAACTGTTTCTTCTCATAAAAAACACAACCTCAGATATGAAACCTATCCTCAAATTTTTACCCTTTGTGGTTCTTGCGGCACTTTCGATTTCCTGCGCAAAGGAAGAGGGAGTCGATGCGATGAAAACCAAACTCGCTGAGTTGAAAGACCAGGCGAATTCCTTGAATTCTGAGATCAAAACACTGGAAACCGAGATTTCGAAATTGGATCCGGAGTTTGCCAACGCGAACAAAAAATCCATCCTGATTACCACAGCTCCTGCCAAAAAAGGAGAGTTTACACATTTCGTTGAATTAACTGGATCGGTTCTTTCGAAGAAAAACGTCAGCATCAGCGCCGAGACTGCGGGAAGAATCCTCGAGGTGCCCGTGCTGGAGGGCATGAGGGTAGGAGCCGGACAGTTGCTGGCTCGGATAGACGCGGAGTCCATTGAGCGAAATATCGAGGAAATGGAAAGCTCCCTGGAGCTCGCGACTACGATCTACCAAAAACAGGCGAGACTTTGGGACCAGAAGATCGGTACCGAGATCCAATATCTGGAGGCGAAAACCCGTAAGGAAGGACTGGAAAAGAGTCTTGCAGCGATGAAAACCCAGCTGGACAAAGCTTTGGTGAAGGCACCTTTTAGCGGAACCGTCGAGAGTGTGGATGTAAGAATAGGCGAGCTGGTGCAGCCGGGCATGCCGATGTTCCAGTTTGTGGGAGAAAGCGACTTGTTCATCCAGGCGGATGTTTCTGAGAGCTTCGTCGGAGTTTTGAGCAAAGGTGATTCCGTGGAAGTGGAGTTTCCTTCCATCGGCAAAACGCTGAAGACTCGGGTTTCGGCCGTCGGCGGCATCATCAATCCGAACAACCGAACCTTCAAGGTGGAAGTATTCCTTCCCAACCTGGTCGAGGTGAAGCCCAACATGATCTCTATCCTGAAGATCAATGACTATCAAAACAAAGAGAGCGTGATCGTCCCTGCCCATTTGATTTTGGCGGACAACAAGGGGGATTATGTGTTCATCGTGGAAAATGGAACCGCGAAAAAGAAGTACGTGACCCGCGGAATGACCTATGAAGGTGAAACCGAGATCAAGGAAGGCCTGACTGGCACGGAAACGATCATTGACAAAGGCTTCCGTGAGGTCGGAGATAATTTTAGTGTAACCGTTTCCCAGCTTTAACCATGACAGAAACTCCTAAATCTACCATAACCAGGGAGTTTGGAGTGTCCAGCTTTAGCGTGGACAACTCCACCTCGGTCGTCATATTGACTTTGATTATCACGGTTCTTGGATTGGGGGCCTATCGCACCATGCCCAAGGAGAGTTTTCCTGAGATAGTCATTCCCACCGTGTACATCGGTACTCCATATCCCGGAAACTCTCCCGTGGATATGGAAAACCTCATCACGCGTCCAATAGAAAAGGAACTGAAGTCCATAAGCAATGTCAAGGACATCCGCTCTACCTCGGTTCAGGATTTTTCTTCCATCGTGATCGAATTCAGCCCAGGGGTGGAGATCTCCAAAGCGATTCAGGATGTAAAAGACGCCGTCGACAAGTCAAAGAGCGAGCTTCCGACAGACTTGGATCAGGATCCGAATGTACTGGAAGTGAACACCTCGGATTTTCCGATCATGAACGTCAACATCTCTGGCCCATACTCGGAGCAGGAGCTCAAGAAGTTTGGAGAATATCTGGAAGATGCCATCGAAAAACTCCCGGAAATCTCAAACGCCGATCTCGCCGGTACTGTGGAGCGTGAGATCCAAATCAATGCGGATCCTTACAAGATGGAGGCTGTAGGAGTGAGCTTTGGGGATATCTCAGGGGCGATCCAAGCCGAAAACCTGACCATGTCGGGAGGAAGCATCAAGAGCGGGGACTTTGAGCGAACACTTCGTATCGATGGCGAGTTTTCCGAGCCAAATGACCTTCTGGACATCATCGTGAAGACGGACCAGCAAAAGATCGTCTATCTCCGTGATATTGCCGAGATCAATGACACGTTCAAGGATAGGACTTCCTATGCCAGAAGCAAAAACCTGCCCGTCGTCACCATCAACGTGACCAAGCGAAGTGGTGAAAACCTATTGGACGCAGCCGACAAAATCAAGGAGATCATCGAAACGACCAAGGCGAATCGCTTTCCCCAGGATTTGGAGATTACGATCACCAACGACCAAAGCAAGCAGACCCGTACCCAGGTAAGTGATTTGGAAAACTCCATCATCTTCGGGATAATCCTTGTGGTGTTGGTTTTGATGTTTTTCATGGGATTTCGCAATGCGCTTTTTGTGGGTTCGGCGATTCCGCTTTCCATGTTTATCTCCTTCCTGATACTCAATGCTTTTGGGATTACGCTAAACCTGATGGTGCTTTTCTCGCTAATCCTCGCCTTGGGGATGCTTGTCGATAATGGAATTGTGGTTGTGGAGAATATCTACCGACTCATGCAGGAAGGCAAGCCCGCAAAGCAGGCCGCGAAAGAAGGCGTGGGCGAGGTAGCTTGGCCAATCATCACCTCGACGGCGACCACGCTGGCGGCGTTCTTGCCACTGGCATTCTGGGACGATCTGGTTGGAGAGTTTATGAAGTACCTGCCGATCACGCTGATCATCGTACTTTCCTCGTCGCTTCTAGTTGCTTTGGTGATCAACCCGGTGATGACATCCATGTTTATGAAACTGGATTCAGGTGGGAAGAATAGACCCAAACAAAGATCAATCATCACGGCCGGGATCTTCTTGGTGTTGGCAACGATCTTTTATCTAATCGGCTGGACCGCGATGGGAACACTTTCGCTGGTGGCATCTATCCTCACTTTGTTCAATGTCTTCTTGTTGAGAAATGCGATTCATTGGTTTCAGGAGGTTTTTTTGGTCAAGCTGGAAAATTGGTATGAGTCTACGCTCACATATGCACTTCGCGGAAGAAATCCCTATTTCTTCTTCGGGGGAATGTTTGGGCTGCTGATATTTTCCTTGGTATTGCTGGGGATCAGAGCTCCAAAGGTCCTCTTCTTTCCTGACAACCAGCCCCAATTGATCAACGTTTTTATCGAGTTTCCGATTGGTACCGACATCAACGCTACCAATGCCTTCGTAGACAACATGGAGGATGAAATGATGGATGCATTGGAGCCCTATCAGGGAATTCTGGAATCGGTAATTACACAGGTCGGCGAAGGTACAAGTGACCCCATCGAGGGACCCAGCCAGCAAGCCACTCCTAACAAGGCGAAGATTACCATCGGCTTTGTGGACTACATAGACCGCCAAGGGATCAACACCAACGGTGCGATGGAAGTAATTAGGGATCTTGTCGAGAAGTATCCCGGGGTCTTGATCACGGTCGACAAACAACGAAACGGCCCGCCAGTCGGCAAAGCGGTAAACATTGAGTTTGTTGGAGAAGATTATGAGCAGTTGATCGCGTTTGTCAATCAGACCAAAGAGTATCTGGAATCACACAATATTCCCGGTATGGAAGAACTTAAGACTGACCTTTCCCTGGGTAGCCCCGAGGTTGTGGTAGATATCGACCGGGAAAAGGCCAGAAGGTTTGGACTTTCCACCTCCACGATCGCAACCGAGCTGAGGACTTCCCTGTTTGGATTGGAGGTCTCCAAATACAAGGAAGGCGAGGATGACTATCCTATACAGTTGAGACTCTCGGAAGACTATCGCTACGACATCAGTACCTTGGTGAACAAAAAGATAGGCTTCAGGGACAAGTTTGGGGATAAGCGTGAGGTTCCGATCTCCGCGGTGGCGGACATCCGTTATGGCTCGACGTACGGTTCGGTGAAAAGAAAAGATCTCGAAAAGGCAATCACCATGTTTTCGAATGTTCTTGATGGCTACAACCCGACCGAGATCAATGCCCAAATTCAGGACTTGATGGAGAACTATTCGGTGCCTGACGGAATCACCGTGAAATTTACAGGTGAGCAGGAAGAGCAGGCCAAATCCATGGCTTTTCTACTCAATGCGCTCATGATCGCGGTTTCCCTGATATTCTTGATCATCGTGGCACAATTCAACTCGGTGATCAGCCCATTCATTATCATGACCTCGGTGTTGCTGAGTACGATCGGCGTATTCTTGGGTTTGGTGATTTTCAACATGGATTTCGTGGTGATCATGACCGGAATTGGGATCATTTCTCTTGCTGGGGTTGTGGTCAACAACGCGATTGTGTTGATAGACTATACGAACTTGGTTCGGGCTCGCAAGCGGCAGGAACTCGGAGTTGGCGAGGGAGAATATCTCGCCATTGCGGATTTGCTTGCCAGTATTGTGGAGGCTGGGAAAACACGTCTCCGTCCAGTTTTGCTCACGGCGATCACGACGGTGCTTGGCTTGATTCCCCTGGCCATTGGAATGAATATCAACTTCAGCACCCTGCTGAGCAATTTTGACCCACAGTTTTATGTTGGTGGAGACAACGCCGCATTCTGGGGTCCTATGGCCTGGACAGTGATATTTGGGCTAACCTTTGCGACGGTCATCACGTTAGTAATCGTACCGGTCATGTATTATTTGACAGATAAGCTTTCCATAAAGCTTAAGAAAGCAAAAGCATGATTGATTTAAGGTTGGTGGTTTTTTTTGACAAAACCCTCGGGACATTGTTCCGGGGGTTTTTTGTTTGATGCGGCGATGTTTCAGGTATGGATTTTGTATTTTTGCCCACCCAAACAAGAAGCAGAGATGGAGGAATTGAAATGGTTTGTCATGTACACCGCATCCCGTTCCGAAAAGAAAGTGGCGGAGAGATTGCGAGAAAAAGGGCTGGAAGTATATCTGCCCTTGGTAGAGGAACTCAGACAGTGGTCCGACCGCAAAAAGAAGGTACAGAGGGCCCTCTTCAATGGCTATGTTTTTGTCAAAACCCATAGGAATCAGCTTTGGGAATGTCTGCAAGTGCCTGGGGCGGTTAAGTTCGTTAATTTTTCAGGGCATCATGCGACGGTAAGACAGGAGGAAATCGACATCATCCAACGTGTGGTGACTACCGGTGTGGCCGTAGAAACGGACGGCTCGGTGATAGAGCCAGGCGAAAAGGTACAGGTGATGGGTGGCCCGCTGCAGAGTATGACGGGGGAAGTGATCGAGCGCGGAAACAAGGATTACTTCCTGATCCGAATCCCCGGAATTTACCAAAACATGCTGGTGAATATCCCAAGGAAATTCCTACAGGTCATGGAAGACTCCGCTTCCAGTTGATTGGCGAAGGTACAGTGTTAATTTCGGGACTGGATCTTGAGATCTTTTCGTTTGATCATCTGCCCCTCAACTTGTAGTGGTTTTTTGGTGATCGACTCCATCGTGTCCTTGATGGCCTGGAAGGAGACGTCGCCAATCACGGAGAGTTGCGAAGAAATTGAGTCCGAGGCCGGAATGAGCTTAAGCTCGAATCCCTCAAAATTCAACTGATCCAAAGAGTCCATGTCGATTTCCTTAACGGAAAAGAGATAGGTCTCGCTGATAGGCACACCTGAGGGAGCTGTCGCGTCGAGGGTAAGTACCACTAGCATTTTTTCTTCTTGGAGGGGAAAGCCCGTAGCCAATGAATCGCGGGAAAAGTCTTCGGAGGAGCCTGTGGTATAGTGTGATTCCCGGCTGGGAACGAACAAGAAAGCAATGAGGAGGATCCCTGCGAGAGACGCTGCGTAGGGCAGAAGTTTTTTTAAGAAGTTGCCATTTTTTGTTGAACTCTGTGAGAAGGTAGTCGGGCCAATTTTGGGAAGGGGCTGGTCGTGACTGTAATCCTGGGGGGATTTTGACATTTCCATCCCTGAAGAAGGGGCTGGACTTGCAAAGCCTTCATCCCCCGGTGCCGATCTTGTTTTTATTTTTTCCACGAGCTCTGGATACGCTTCTTCTGTTTCCAAATCGCGTGCTTTCACCAGTCCCCCTTCGGCGGTTTCGAAGCGGGGCATGGGAATGGGTGCGAGGGTTTCCGTAGTTACTTCCCGCTCCAGGACGATGTCCTTTTTTCTTTCTTGCCCTTGGATGATATGGATGAGGGTAATTCGAAGGATGAGGGTAAAGCTGCCCAAAGCCAAGGGTCTGACATCATAGAGCCATTCGGTGAAGTCATCCTCAATGATGAACTGCTCCTCGTTGTTGAGTGCTTTGATTTCAAAATTGCCGCCATTCCTTCCCTCGGTCAATGCAACTTGCATCACGTCCGCCAGACGGATGGATTCGATTTGCAATTCCTCTTTGGGGATCTTCAGGCCATCTCTCAGATAGATCTCTTCCCAGGCTAGTCTTACCGTACAGCGCGTCCACCGATCCAACTGCATCAGTGTCGGGATATGGTAGAGGACCCTTCCCTCTTTCCGGGAAGGCCCCACGGGAGGCTTGGTCGGGGATACGCTTCCCCGGAGTGCGTCGAGGAGCGGGAGATATTTTCTCTCCCTCATGATCTCCAGCGAGAGCGTATTCATGTTGCCAATCTTTCCTGCCAAGTCATCGATGGCTCCCCGGATGTCGGCGTATAGGTCGAGCTCTTCCAGAATTTTCCTTGTGTCAGCCAGACTGTCTATGCTTTTGATCTTGGCATTCAGGGCTTTGGTTTGTTGCTCCCAGTAGTCCACGTAGTCGATGAGCGAAAAAGCATCGTAAATCCTGGCATCGGGAAGGACAATGGGGAAAACCCGGTCGTGGAACTCTCCCTTTTTTGCCACCTCGAGCAGCTCAAACATGCAGTTCTTGGACTTTAGGTATTTGTCGCTGATGACCAGCACGACCAGGTTGCCTTGGCCGATGCGCTCCATAAACTCGCGGATCAGCCCTTTAAACGCCAAATCAGTTTTGTCGCGAACCAAGACAAAGGAATTGGCATTGAGGATTTCCTGTAGCTCGTCTGCGACAAGCTCGCTTTCGCCACCCCATGCATAGGAGATAAAAACCTGTTGCTGATCCATTGTGCTAAAAGTCTTCCTGTTGAAAGTAAGTCTCTTTCTCCAAAAGATCAATAAGAAAAGGCAGCCGATTAAGCTGCCTTGGATGCCGTGTGCGTTGTCGAACTCAATTCTTTTCCTTTGGAACAAAATACCTTCGGAAGACGATCTGAGCCTGAAAGAGATGGTCTCCGAATTTGTTGAAGCCCACATTTCCATCAAGATCGTCAGTGAAGGTCCACATCATCGTACCTTCTCCGGCGATGTCGGAATAGGGGCCTAGGCGATAGCTTAAGCCAGCTCGCACGGGGATATAGCCTGTCGTGTTTAGATGTTTCGTCGGGACTTCTTCACTGTCATAAGACTTGGTCTGCTCAGTCCGTGAATGGAGGATGCCCAAGCCAAAGCCACCGTAGAGATTGAAAAGGCTGCGGTGCATATGGTTGTTGAATCGGATCAGATTGATACTAGGAATCAGGTCAAAATAATAGGCAGGCCCCTTTGCGGTGAATGAAGAATTATTCTCGTACCATCTATCCGTAACGGACGTACTCGGGTTGCCGCCGCTGCTGATGTATTGGTAGCCCAGAGTGCTTCTGAGATCAAAAGTTGGGGTTATTTTTCTCGTCATAGCCACAGATACCGAAGGCTTGATTTCGAAATCCAAGGCACGGTACTGCCCGCCATTGTCCAAGTAGGCAAAGGATGGCCCAAAGCCCACAGTCAGGATGTTGTCTCTTGATATCCTTTCCTTATAAAAGTTCTGGGCCAAGAGCGTCCCTGAGCACAGGAAGAGTGACAGGAACGAAAGATATTTTACTAGGGGCTTCATTTGTAAAGGTCCTTATAGTAAGGAGATGCTTCTTCGCGCTTCGGTTTGCAACAAGCATGCCAAGCGGCTCAGAGGTATTGGAGTAGTTCTACTGGGCTTCCCCGTAGAAGTTCAGATTCAGTTGTCCTGAAAGGCTTGTTGGATTTCTGACTCGGTGGCCCTCAATTTGGCACGACAGTGTTTGACCAGTTCTGCAGCTTCCTTTACCAGGTCAGAAAGTTCATCCACGGACTTGTTGCCCTCCTCGAGTTGGTTGAGTATGGATTCCAAACGGGCCATTGATTCGGTATAGCTTTGCTCTTTCATTTCTCGTCGATTTGCTTGATGATGCTGTTGATTTTCCTATCCAGAGTGATGGTCACGATTTCGTCTCCCGTCTTCAATGCTGCAAGATGAATGGGGGTTCCGTCCAACTCAGTACGTGTATAGCCCCGTTTTAGGATGGACTCTGGATTCAATTGACGCAAAAGTGTCTCTCGGTTTTCCAGTCTTTCCCCTTGCTTTTGGATGAAAGCGTTGAGGCTTGATTTCAGCTCTTTCTCCGCGTTGGTCAGCTGATGGCTTTGGAGCCTCAGGAGATTTTTTGTCGCTGACTCTATTCGGCTGAATCTGTTTTTGAGCGCCTCTGACTCAAGGGAGATTCGGGTTTTGGACAGGGATTTGGCGCGAAGCTCCAATTGATGGATCCGAGCTTCTTCCTCACGGAGCTGGCTTCGAGTCGACCTGTCCAGTCTTTGCATCACCATGCCCAGATTTTCCTCAAATTCCCGGAAACCCGACAAAAGAAACTCAGCTACCGCTGTTGGTGTTTTGAGCCGCGTATGCGCTACCAAATCCGCCACCGTCTCGTCTCGCTCATGGCCTATACCCGTGAAGATCGGCAGAGGGAAATTGGAAATCCCGGCCGCCAGTCTATAGTCGTCAAAACAGTCGAGATCCAGCTGGGCTCCTCCACCACGGATGATCACCACCGCATCGAATCCTGATGTCGGTATTTCGGCCTTGATTTTTTCCAAAGCAGACAGCAGGCTTGTTACCGCTTCATTTCCCTGCATCAGGGAATTATAGAGGCGGTGGTAGACTTGATAACCATACCGGTTTTGGTCCAGCTGATTCACAAAATCCCCGTATCCGGCGGCCGTACTGCTGGACACGATGGCAATCCGCTGCACGACGGGAGGAAGCTCGAAGCGGCCGTTGAGGCGGATCAGTCCTTCCCTTGTGAGCCTATCGATGGTTTCCTGCCGGATGCGTGCCCTTTCTCCGAGCGAAAACGAAGGATCGATATCCTTGATGTTTACACTGAGCCCATACACCGGATGGTAGTTGACTGCCACTTGGGCCAGGACCTTCATCCCGTTTTTTAGGCTTGTTCCGGTAATGGATTCAAATTTCGCAGAGACGGATCGATAGGTGAATTGCCAGAGGTTGGAGCGGATTTTTGCCAAAACCTGACTACCCTGCTTTTCCACCAACTCAAAATAGACGTGGCCCTGCGGAGCTTGGCGGAAATCTGCCAACTCGCCTACCACCCAATAGATCGGCTCGAGTTCGTTTTCCAGCGTAAGCCGGATCTGCTCGGTCAATTGGGAGATGGTCAGGGGAGACATGGGATTCAGTGCTGCCTGGCAGCTTTGATCTTGGCGTCCAAATCTTGGCTCGCACGCAGCATGGGAAGTCGCACTTGGTCCGTTTCCAGGATTCCCATCTGGAAGAGCAGGTTTTTGACGCCCACCGGATTTCCCTCCAGATACATCAGGCTGTTCATGGCCAATAGGGAGTATGTGGCCTCAAGGGCCTCTTCGTGGCTCCCGTGGGTTAGTTTTTTGAACGTTTCGGGGAAGGCGTTGGCCAAAACGGAAATCACGCCACTGCCTCCGATACTGATCATCGCCTTGGTCATCATGTCATCACCAGAAAGCAAAAGAAAGTCTTTTGGCATGGCCGCGGCGATCTGTATGCATTGCTCCAGATTGCCACTAGCCTCTTTCATCCCCACGATATTGGGATGGTGGGAGAGTGTCAAGGTCGTGGCCGCCGTCATGTTGGACATGGTGCGGCCTGGAATATTATAGAGGACTACCGGAGCGGGGCAGGCGTCGGCGATGGCTGTATAGTGCGCGATGATGCCTTCCTGACTGGGCTTGTTGTAGTAGGGGCTTACGGAAAGTAAGGCGGCCACACCGTAGAAATCTGTGTTTTTGATTTCATTGACCACCGCATGGGTATTGTTGCCGCCTATGCCCAACATCACCGGAACGCGCCCTGCATTGTATTCGAGGCAGGCTTTCAGCACTTGTTTCTTTTCGGAAGAGGTCAGCGTCGTGGATTCTCCCGTGGTACCGAGCACCACCAGATAATCGACTCCTCCGGAAACAACATGATCGATCAGACGCTTCAGGCTGGCGAAGTCTATAGAATGATCGTCATGAAAAGGGGTGACTAGTGCCACTCCCGTGCCTTTGAATGCGTTCATGGTTTTTTTGAAGGTTAGAGGTTGCAAAGATAGAGTCTTCGCTGAGTTTTGGTAGAGCCTCGGTTTTTTTTTGAAAACCCGGCAAAAGTCAAAAAAGCCTAGGCGAAAACCCAAAAAAAATCATTTGGCGAACGAATTACAGATGCCGCGGGTTTTTGAAAACTGTAAACCAACGCTACCCATGTCCAGTCATTTTCCCTATTCCATCCTCGACCTTGCCCTGATTCGTGAGGGGTCAGATGCCGCCGACGCCTACGCCCGAAGTCTCGACCTCGCGCGCCATGCTGAGACTTGGGGTTACAAGCGAATTTGGCTTGCGGAGCATCACAATATGCCCTATGTGGGCAGTTCCGCTCCAGCCATTCTGATGGGCTATATAGCCGGTGGCACCCAATCCATCAAAGTCGGCTCTGGTGGTATCATGATGCCCAACCACAGCGCGCTCATGGTAGCAGAGGAGATTGGGACACTTGAGCGACTCTATCCCGGAAGGATAGATCTTGGCCTTGGACGTGCGCCTGGTACAGACCAGCGAACCGCCTCCGCGCTGAGGAGAGGTCGGGTGGAGACGGTAAATGACTTCCCGCAGGATTTGGAGGATTTGCAGCGATATTTTTCCCAGGATAATTCCCGATCCGACGTCCGGGCTTTTCCCGCGGAAGGGCTGGATGTGCCGATCTATATTCTGGGATCCAGCATGAGCAGCGCCATTCTGGCAGCAGAGCGTGGTCTTCCCTATGTCTTTGCCAGCCATTTTGCTCCGGCCTATTTTATTCAAGCAGTGAAATACTACCAGGATCATTTTCGTCCTTCGGAGTATCTACGAGAGCCTTTTGTGATGGCTTGCATCAATGTCATTGCCGCCGATACGGACGCAGAGGCACACTACTTGGCGACTTCTTTCTACCAGATGGCACTCGGAATCGTCCGTCAGCAATCCTATCCGCTTCGCCCTCCTGTGGAGGATATGTCCAACGTCTGGAGCCAGCCGGAGGCTGCCGCAATACAGAATATGATGGCCGTAACCTACGTGGGCACAAGAGATACCGTGAGAGAGGGACTTGAGGATTTGATCCGCCATACGGGTATCAACGAAGTGATGATCACCTCCAACCTTTATGACCATGCAGCACGTCTGCATTCCTTTGACTTGGCGGCTCAGGCGGTACGTGGAATTAAGGTTGGATAGCGCAGCTGCGACGCAGGAATTTATTCGTTTCTTTGATTCAAATACCCGATAAATTAGCATTCATGAACCGATTCGCACTTGGATTTGTCGCAGCCCTGTTGGTTTTGGGAGGGCTATGGTTTTTTGTCGACAAAAAGGAAGACAAGGAAGAGATCAAGGCTGATTCTGCCTTGATCCAGCAGCAGATCCTCAATGTGGGAAAATTGATCGTGACTGAGGGGTACTACTCGCAGGTTTTTACTTTCAAAAACTCCCAGAATCTTTTCATGAACCTCTTCTCTTCGGACAAAAAGGCGCTCGTGGTGGTCAATGCCAAGGCCACGGTGGAGTATGACCTTCGAAAGCTCGAGACCGAGGTCGACGAAGCCAACAAGACCGTCATCGTCAAGACTATCCCGGAGCCGGTAGTCAATGTCTATCCCGAGATCGAATACTACGACGTGACCCAGGATTATTTCAACAAGTTTGAGGCAAAGGACTACAACAAGATCAAGACATCCGTCACTTCACGTATTCGTGAAAAAATCGAAGCATCCGGACTGAAAGACGATGCCCGAGAGCGCCTGATGAGCGAGCTTCTCAATATCTATGTCCTGACCAAATCCATGGGTTGGACGCTCCAATACAACGAAACCGTCATCGAAAGCCCCGAGCAAATGCAGGAGCTGAAAAGGTGATTTTTCGGACAATATCAATTGCCTCTCACTTTCTTTTCAAAAGGCGACGCTTCGGCTGGGTATTGGGAGCGCGATTTTCGGCCAAATTCAACGTCCGGGGGATATCATTCTGGGGAAAGCAAAGCAGAATGTTTATTGTTTTGCCTTGCCGAAAAACTTCTCAGCGTTAAGGGAATAGAGTTTTTCCTTCTGGATGTCGGTGAGAAAGTCCAGCTCTTCTATGGCCGCGACCATCTTTACGATGTCGCCGTTGTCAGACCCAAACATCAGCCTATCCTCCAAGCCTGCATCGTAAAGTGCCTTCATCGTGGTTTGGAAGCGTTCTTTGTTCACAATGTCGGGATTGGCGATGACCGAGATGTCTGCATAGACCCGTGGAAATTCATGCATGATCTCGATCGTCTGGCTGTAATATTGATCTCCGCTGTGCATGATCCAAAGCCGCATTGTCGGGAAAGCCACTAGGACGGGTTTGAGAAGCAAAGGATCTCCCAGTTCCCATTTGAAATTTGGGCTGCCGTGGTCGGGCCCAGCACCGCCGGAGTGGATACCTACCGGTAAATCGTATTTCTCGGCCAAGCGGTAGTAGGGGAACATCGCCGAGTCACCGGGATTAATGCCGTAGTATTGGTTCAGTAGCTCGCCGAGGAAATCAATCTCCCCGGATTTGATCTGCTCTTCCACCCATTCCAAATCAGGCCACTCATTCCCGTCTACAAAACAAGGCTGCAAGCTGTAGGGAACATTGCCTACAGGGCAAGGGAACATCAGGCCAAAGAGCAGTTCCGGAGATTGCCGATTCCCGTACTTTTCCTGCAAGTCCCAAGAGGTGCTTATTGCGGCCTTATAGACTCTCCCATCATTCAGCATGTCGATGTGAGTGCTCTGATCTTGCATGCCATGGATATGAACATCGAAGAGGCGGTGCGGACTCTTCATGTTTGGCTGGCAGGCAACGAGAAGGAAAATACAGAGGCAAAGTCGGCCGATATTCATGGGTGGAGTAGCTTACGAAGATGGTTTTTCGCATTTAGCTTTCAGTGCCTCATTCATCAGGCGAAAGCCCGCCTCGGTCTTGGCCAACATCCCACCAAGCAGACCGACCAACAGGCCGGAAAACAGCTCGCCATGCGTTAAGAGCGTATTGTTCTCACCCTTTTCCTCCAAGATGAAATAATGCTCCCCGTCAAAGATCCCAGGAAAAAGCAGCTGGCCTTTCCAGCGGAATTCCTTCCCGGGATCAAACTTGAGCAGCTTGGGCCGAAAGGTCATTCCACTGCCTCCGGGAGGCTGGATTCTTACCTCGAGTATTTGTCCTACAGTCTTGCCTCCACTGATTGAGGGAATAAATGGATTCCAAGCGGGATAGTTTTCGAAGTCGGCTAAAACGCTCCAGATGTGGTCCGGCGTGGCATGGATGATGATGTTGGTTTCGATTTGTTTCATTAAAAATATATTAAGACAAATCCAGGCTTGGATTAGTCAGGTTTTTGGGAGTGAAGCCATTCCGAATAGCGGGTTCCCTCCTGGGTTTCTGTCAGGCTCTCAAAGGCCAGCCTAAATCCATCCGGATCCTTGATAGCAACCACCCACATGCCGTTGCCTACGAAGGGTTCGTCCGGCAGGAGGCCTCGCTGCCTGAACTCTTGGTAGAGTTGCAACGCGTTTTCGCAGATCACATAGAGTGAAAAGCCGATCCCTCGTGTTTCTTTTGGGGGAAAGTCCTCCCGATTTTCCTGGAGCATGAGGGCTACTCCGTCCCGCTCCAGCCAGCACCACTCGATGGTTCCTTTTGGTTCCCATTTGTTTTTCAGCTCGAAGCCCAAGCCCTTGACGTAGAAGTTCAAGGACTTTTCCATGGATCCGACCATGAAGAAAGGAACCGCTTGATGGAGGTTTGGCTTCAAGATTAGCTTGGGATTTTGCTTTAATTTAGAGGAAAATCAGGGATTTTCCAGCCGAAATTCCGCCACGAAAACAGATGACCATTTTCACCCTTCTCTTCGCCACGGCTTTGCTTGCGCTTCTGGCATGGGCTTTTTTCAAACCCAAAAAAAGCGGCTTGGCAATGCCCGAAACCTTTCCAGAGCGCTGGCGAACTTTCCTCGCTGGCAAAGTCCGCTTTTACCAAGAATTGGAAGAAGCAGAGAAGAGAGAATTTGAAAAGAAAGTCGTGCGGTTTTTGAGCCGTATCCGCATCACTGGTGTCAAAACAGAGGTATCCGACGAGGACAGGCTTTTGGTGGCAAGCAGCGCGGTGATTCCTATTTTCCGTTTCCCCGAGTGGGAGTACAAGACGCTGGTAGAGGTTTTGCTTTATCCAGATCTTTTCACCGAGGAGTTCAATTTTTCTGAAGGTGAAAGGAATATCGCCGGAATGGCCGGGAGCGGAGGGATGATGAGTAATCTGGTGATTTTTTCCAAACCTGCGCTTTGGTTGGGCTTCGAAAACCAAAGCGACAAGCACAATGTGGGCATACATGAATTCATCCATTTTTTTGACAAGCAAGACGGGGAAGTGGACGGCGTGCCGGCCATATTCATGAAGCATCAGGCTATTCTGCCCTGGATCAATTTGATCAAGAAGAACACGGAGAAAATGCTGGAGGGCAAGAGCGACATCAATGTCTACGGAGCCACCAATCCCCAGGAGTTTTTGGCAGTGACAGGGGAATATTTTTTCGAAAGGCCCAGGCTGTTCAAGGAAAAGCACCCCGAACTTTACGCGATGCTGTCGGAGACGTTTCGCTCGGATCCGGCCGGAGACCAGTAGGCGGTTAGCAATAGGCGGTACCGCTGTCCACTGAAGACTGCCTGCTGCCTACTCCTTCCCCGAGATCTTGTTCACTACCAATGCGATCGCGCCGTCACCTGTCACGTTGCACGCTGTGCCGAAGCTGTCCATCGCGATATAGAGTGCGACCATCAGGCCGATCATCTCCTCATTGAAGCCGAGCATAGCCTGCAGAATGCCGATAGCGGCCATGATCGCCCCGCCCGGTACGCCCGGTGCAGCGACCATGGCGATCCCCAGCATGAAAATAAACCCGGCAAACATCGTGAAGTCAAAGGGCTGTCCCTCCAGAATCATCAGGGCCATCGCGCAGGCGGTGATTTTCATGATACTTCCGGCTAGGTGTATCGTGGCACAGAGGGGGATCACAAAGCCCGCGACCTTCTCGGGAACTCCGTTTTTCTCAGCTTGCACCAGCGTGACAGGGATGGTGGCGGCAGAAGACTGGGTGCCCAAAGCCGTGAAATAGGCTGGCATCATGTTGGCTAGGAGACGAAATGGGTTACGCTGTACGATGGTTCCGGCGATGAAATATTGCAGGAGCAGGAGTAGGATATGTAGGGCAAAGATCACCCCGATGATGTTCAGGAAGACGGAAAGGATCTCAAAAACTTGCCCGCTATAGGCCATGCTGGCAAAGATGCCAAGTATAAACAACGGGAGGAGAGGCACGATCACGTTTTCGATGACCTGCATAATGATGGTCTGAAAATCTTTTACGGCTGATTTGAGCGTGGATTTTTCTTGGAAGGATAGTCCCAAACCTATCATAAATGCCAACACCAAGGCCGACATCACATCGAGCAGGGGAGGGATGGCAATCGAAAAGTAGGGACTGAGTTCCTTTGTGTTTTCGGCTACTTCCTTGGCGGAGTTGACGTGTGATTCCAGCAGCGTCGGGAAGATGCTCGACGCTGCGAAAAAGGTCATAAAGCCGGAAAAGAGCGTCGAGCCGTAGGCGATGGCAGCGGTGAGCAGCAGCAGTTTGCCGGCTTCTTTCCCCAAGTCCGAGATTGCAGGCATGATCAGCCCAAGGATGATCAGCGGGATAGCAAAGCCCAAGAACTGTCCAAAAAAAGCATTGAACGTCGCAAAAATGCGATTAAACCATTCAGGCATGTAAAGGCCGAAAACGATACCCAGGACGATGGCGATGAAAACTTTGAATAACAAGCTGGAAAACAAACTTTTCATAGGATTTGTGGAATCGGAACGCAACGAAAAATCGTTGTTCTCCGGCTGATAAATAGCCTGCTAAGATAAGAGGAATGCCCTACATCGCTCAAAGGAGGGTGATTTTATTCGAAACCTCGATGACAACGAGGCTGGAGAATAGCGCTGCCGAGCAATCGTTTACTCTTTGTGATGAAAAAGTGCGAGCCGGGCAACTGGGGACTGCACTGAGCTCGCCTTAGCTAGCTGGCGCTGCCCCGACGAGCTTCATAAATTCCTCCTCAGAAATCAAGGGAACGCCGAGTTTAAGTGCTTTTTCCTTTTTACTTGGCCCCATGTCTTCCCCTTCGATGATAAAGTCCAGATTTTTGGATACCGAAGAGATGTACTGCCCTCCATGAGCCTGTACAAAGTCCACTATCTCATCCCGCTTGAAATTCTGCAGTTTACCAGAGGCCAGAATTCGTTTTCCTGCCAATGCTGTTCCCCGCTGGACGGATTCTTTTTGTTCGACTTCAAAATTCAATCCCGCAGCCCGAAGACGCGCGATGTGATCCAGATTTTCTGTTTGGGCGAAAAACTCCTTAATGCTGTGCACCAGTGTTTCGCCTACTCCATTGATTTCCAATAGTTGATCTGTGCTTGCCTCTCGGAGCTGATCTATATTCCCGAAATGCCTGGCCAGTAGCTGGGCGGTGTTTTCGCCGATATTTCGGATGCCTATCGCAAAAAGTACCTTTTCGAAGGGTTGCAGTTTGGAAGAGTTGATTCCGGCGATCATATTGGATATCACGCCTTCCTGAAAGGTATTGGACTTCAGCTTTTTGATCCGCTCGCTCAGTTCATCGGGCAGATCCAGATCCAGTTCCAGCAAGATCATGTGGACCGTTCCGTGTTTTTTACTGGCTTCCAGGATCTGCTCGAACTCAACCCTTCTTCCCAAGAAAATCTCCAATACCAAGGCTACGGGCACAAAGTCCTCCATTTTGGGCAGTTCCGGATGGTCTTTGAGTTGCATGATCAGTCGCTCTACCATCCCGGTATTGGCAGGGACTTTCTTTTTCCAGATCCGGATCTGTTCCTGAAATGCCCTGAGCGTGTCGAAGATTGGAAGCTCTGCTTTTTCTTCCAGAAAATCTTGGATCTGCTTGGAAGAGATTCCTTCCGTGAGCGCGAAAAGCGCCTTTTGGAGGGAAATATAGAGTGTGCCAGAAGTTTCGCGCTCGTACTGATCCTGGCTCATCTCCAAGCCCAACAGCTCACTTTGGCGGCCGTCCAGCTCATAGATGTCAGCGTAGCTGCTTATGAATCCCTGATCGATCAGTGCCCTGATCCGCTCGGTGCCGAGGGAGTCTATGTCCATGGCCCTCTTGCTTACAAAGTGCTCTATTCGTCCCAATACCTGGGGCGGGCAGCTTGCCGCATTCGGGCAATAGTGCTTGGCTTCACCTTCTTTGCGAATCAAGGCGGTTCCGCATTCTGGGCAAGTATCGATGTATCGGACTGGCGCGGCGCCTGCTTCCCTGCGTGCTGGGTTGACTGCGGTAATTTTGGGGATGATTTCTCCTCCTTTTTCCACAAACACAAAATCGTTCTCGTGTATGTCCAGCCGTTCGATTTCGTTTGCATTGTGGAGCGAGGCCCGCTTCACCGTAGTGCCCGCGAGGCTGACTGGCGATAGATTGGCTACCGGAGTGATGGCTCCGGTCCGTCCGACCTGGTAGGTGATGGAAAGTAGCTGCGTTTCTGCGCTCTCGGCTTTGTACTTATAAGCGATAGCCCAGCGCGGGGTTTTGGCCGTAAAGCCGAGTTCCTCCCGCTGGTCATAGTCGTTGATTTTCAACACGACACCGTCCGTGTCGAGTGGGAGGGAAAAGCGCTTTTCCCGCCACTCTTCTATGTATGCCAACACTTCCTCTATTTTTCCGGCTTTTAAGTAAGTTGGAGAAACGTTGAAGCCCCAGCTCTCAATCAGCCGAATCGCTTCGTCGTGCTTGCCCACCCCTATGTCATCTCCCAAAAGCTGATAGAAATAGCAGTTTAAGCGACGCTTGGCTACAACGGCGCTATCCTGGAGCTTGAGCGTTCCTGAAGCGGCATTTCGAGGATTTGCAAGTAGCGCCTCGCCTTTTTCCTCCCGCTCGGCATTGATTTTAAGGAATTCCCTCAGCGGCAGAAAAATCTCCCCTCGTACTTCAAACCTCGCTGGGACATTGCTTCCATGGATGCGGAGGGGAATATTCCGGATGGTGCGTACGTTGGCTGTGACGTCGTCTCCCCGAGTGCCATCGCCGCGAGTGACGGCGCGGACAAGCTGACCATTCTCATAGACCAGCGAAATCGCAACTCCATCAAACTTCATCTCGCAGAAGTATTCGTAGTCAGCATGTCCCAAGCCTTTGGCCACCCGTTCGTCAAAGGCAATCAATTCCTCCTTGGAATAGGTGTTGCCTAGGGAAAGCATGCGGTATTGGTGCTCTACGGTTTGAAACTCCTTGGTAATCGCACCGCCCACGCGCTGGCTGGGGCTGTCTGATTGAAGCAAATCCGGAAACTCGGTTTCCAGGCGTACCAATTCCTCGAGCAACTGATCAAATTCGAAGTCGGAGATTTCGCTTTTGCTCTCCTGGTAGTACAGGTGGTTATAGCGGTTGATCTGCTCGGAGAGTTCGGTAATGCGGGTGGCGGCTTCGGCGTGGGTCATGGATTTGGGCTAAAAATGAATTGCTAAAATTACAAGGAAAGGGAAAACCGGAAATTGAATGGTCAAAAAAATAGAAAATTGACCTGACACAGCTTGCCAAAGTAATGGGATCGCCTACAGCCCTGTTTTGAATGCGCCGATTTTTTTGAAAAACATTAGGTCAATTGCACTACATGTGTGATTTTCGCCCAAATCTTGAATAGTTAAGTCGATATGATTAAGTTGATAGTTTCCAAACGCTCGTTTGTTTTTCTTTTTGCCCTGATGTGCTTCCTCCAGAGCGCATCGCTGTCCGCGCAGTCCGGCTCTTCGACGCGCGAACTCTGGCTGGATTATCTCGATCGCGTGGCCAGTCCCGTGATATCCAATCTGGCTGAGGACAGGCTCAAGGAAGTGATGCCAGTAGCCTTGGCGCCTACCATCGATGACACAAAGACGCGCACCAAAGTTGCCTATCTGGAAGCCTTTGGCCGCACACTTTGCGGCATCGCTCCTTGGCTCAATGGCGAGGGAGGTTCGGAGCGGGAGCAAAAGATGAGAGCCCAATACCGGGAATGGACCTTGAAGGCCGTAGAAAATGCCGTCAATCCCGAAAGCAAGGACTACATGGTTTGGGATGGCTTTCAGCCTTTGGTGGATGCATCCTTTTTTGCGCTGGGATTGGTTCGTAGCCCTTGGATCTGGGAAAATCTATCCCCGAAAGTTCAGCAGCAGGTCGTGGATGCGCTCCTGAAATCAAGGAAAACCATCCCGTCTTATTCCAACTGGCTCTTGTTCACAGGAATGGTGGAGGCCTTTTTCTGCAAGTATGGCTACGAATATGACCGAGTTCGCTTGGATTACGGTTTCAAAACCTTTGGAAGGCAGTGGTACACTGGAGATGGAATGTTTTCCGACGGCAACAGCTTCAACATGGATTTCTACAATAGCTATGTGATTCAGCCCTATTTGGTGGATATTTTTGATGTGGTCAAGAAAAAAGACCAAGGCTTCAATTGGATCGAAAAGGATCTGTTGAAGATCACTGCCCGCTACGCGGAAATCCAGGAGAGAAGCGTCAATTCCGACGGGAGCTTCCCCGTCATCGGCCGCTCGATCGTTTATCGCGGGGGAGCTTTTCACCATCTGGCCAACATGGCTTTGCTGAACAGGTTGCCTGAAAGTCTGAATCCGGCTCAGGTGCGAGGAGCGCTTACGGCAGTAATCGGTAGAACCCTGGGCGCACCAAATACCTTCACTGAATCGGGTTGGCTCAATTTGGGACTTGCCGGTCACCAGCCCAAGCTGGCTGACTACTACATCAATACGGGCAGCCTGTATCTCTGCTCGGCGATCTTTCTCCCGCTTGGTCTCCCAGCCGATGATCCATTCTGGACTAGTCCAGATGCCGACTGGACGGCCAAGAAAATCTGGTCCGGCGGAGACTTGCCTGCCGACCACGCCATGCATTTGAATTGATTGGTGGAGTCGGTGTAGGCTAGTAAGAATTTGCCTTCCTATCTTTGCCCTTCAATTCTTTTGAATATGAGCAAAAAGAACAGCCCGGAAGGCAAGATTCTCGACGTGGCCTATCGTCTCTTTCTGGAAAAGGGATACCGTCATACCACCATGGATGACATCGCCCAGGAAATAGGGATGAGCAAAAAGACGCTTTACAAGCACTTTCCGGGGAAGTTGGAATTGCTCTCGTCGGCCTTTGAACTCTTGCGCACCAAGATGACCGCCAAGGTTGAGGCGATCGTGGACAACCGCTACCTGGCTTTTCCGCTCAAACTGCGTTCATTTCTCAGCGTCGTGGCCACCTACCTGGCGCCGATCAATCCCGAGCTTTTCGAGGATCTCCGTGAACACGCCCCGGAGGTATGGCAGAATCTAAGGGAATATATCAACGAATCCGCGCATTTACGCTTTGCGAAGCTGATCGAAGAAGGGACCAAGCAAGGCCTGATCAATCCCCGGATCAACGTCAGTCTCGTGGTGATGCTTTATGCGGCTGCAGTCCAGTCACTTTGGGATCCGAAGTTTCTGGGACAGTTTCCGGAAGCCATACAAAAAGGAGCCAAAATGCCGCCCTCTGATGCCTTTGAACAGGCAATAGGGATCATTTACAACGGGATTTTGACAGAAGAAGCCCGCAACGAATTTCAGAATGCCTAGACAGGCCTTTGGCTGATTTTCCTATCTTTGGCCTCTGTTTTCAACCAGATGGAGAAGATGAGCAATCCCTTGTATGACTTAAAAAAGGAAGACTGGAATCGTCTCTTTCCCATTTACCTGGAAGATCATAATCCGGATTGGGCTCGAATTTTTCGGGAGGAGCAAGCACAGATTCTTTCCGGGATTTCCCGTTTTTCGCCCGAGCTCGTGGAACATGTCGGAAGTACTTCCATTCCCGGTATCAAGGCAAAGCCTTATATCGATCAACTGGTTGTAATTCCTAAATCCTTGCTTTTCAACGAAGAGCTGATCGAGGCGATGGGAGCTTTGGGCTACACATACTTCCTGGTGCCTGCGATGGAGGAAATCGAAGCGTATATGTCTTTTGGAAAGGGCTACAATCTTTCGGGGGAAAAGGAACAGATTTTCCACATTCACATGTGTCCATCGGACAATTTCATGGTGAATCAGCTGGCTTTTCGGGATTTTTTGAAATCCAATCCCGAGCGGGCCGCAGCGTATGAAGGTTTGAAAAAAGAGGCTGCAATAAAGTACAGAAACGATCGGGGAGGCTATCGGAATTCCAAATCGGAATTCATCCGAGAGACACTCGACTTGATATCCAATAATCGAAATTAAAATCCCGAAATCGGTGTTTCCCAAATTCCAAAACATCCGCATATCGGCAAAATAGAAGTTACCAGAAAAATGAGCAATAAGAATTTCAAACGCTATACCGTGACCTCGGCGCTGCCGTATGCCAATGGTCCCCTGCATATTGGACACCTGGCGGGTTGCTACGTGCCTTCGGACATCTACGTGCGCTACCTGCGTTCCCTTGGCAAAGATGTAGCCTACATCTGCGGCTCGGATGAGCATGGCGTGGCCATCACAATCAAGGCCCAAAAAGAAGGCAAATCCCCGCAAGAAGTCGTCGATCACTACCATCAGATGATGAAGGGAAGTTTTGATGCATTTGGAATCAGCTTTGACCACTACTCCAGAACGTCCGCGAAAATACACCACGAGACCGCTCAGGATTTTTTCAAAGACTTGTATGAAAAGGGGGAGTTTCTGGAGCAGACGACAGAGCAGTATTACGATGAGGAAGCCAAGCAGTTTTTGGCAGATCGTTACATCGAGGGCACTTGTCCGAAGTGTGGCAACGAAAATGCCTACGGAGACCAGTGCGAAAAGTGTGGTACTTCCCTTAGCCCAACCGACCTGATCAATCCAAAGTCCAAATTGAGCGGGCGAACTCCCGTGTTGAAGGAGACCAAGCATTGGTTCCTTGACTTGGCCCGTTACCAGGACTACCTCAAAAAGTGGATTCTCGAAGAGCACGCGGATGACTGGAAGAATAACGTGCTAGGCCAATGCCGCTCTTGGCTCGAGGCTGGAGATGGCCTGCAGGCCCGTTCCATGACCCGAGATTTGGAATGGGGAATTCCAGTGCCTGTCGAAGGAGCAGAAGGGAAAGTTCTATATGTGTGGTTTGACGCGCCTATTGGCTACATCTCTTCGACCAAAGAATGGGCGACCGAGAAAGGGATCGACTGGGAACCGTATTGGAAAGATGAGGAGACCAAGCTGGTACACTTCATCGGCAAGGACAACATCGTGTTCCACTGCATCATTTTCCCGGCTATCCTGAAAACCCACGGGGGCTATGTGCTGCCGGACAACGTTCCAGCAAATGAGTTTCTGAATCTGGAAGGGGACAAGATCTCCACCTCCCGCAACTGGGCGGTTTGGCTGCATGAATACTTGGAAGAATTCCCAGGGAAGCAGGATGTGCTACGCTATGTCTTGACGGCCAACGCGCCCGAGACCAAGGACAACGACTTCACCTGGAAGGATTTCCAAGGCAGAAACAACTCCGAGTTGGTGGCCATTTATGGCAACTTTGTTAACCGGGCCGTGGTACTGACCCAAAAGTTTTTCCAAGGCATTGTGCCGGAAAGAGGCGAGCTCAGAGGCTATGATGAAGAAGTGCTGGCAGCATTGGCTGAGTTTCCGGAAAAGATTGCCGCATCCATCGAGCGGTACCGATTCCGCGAAGCGCTTGGCTTGGTCATGGATTTGGCGCGTCTGGGCAACAAATACCTGGCGGATACCGAGCCTTGGAAGGAGATCAAGACCGACGAACCACGAACCAAGACCATCCTGAACATCGCGCTGAACATCGCCGCCAACCTGGCGATCGTGTCCGAGCCTTTCCTTCCTCATACCGCCAAGAAGCTCTTCGATCTCTTTGATGTCGAGTCTGGCAAATGGAACGAAGCTGGGAATGGAGAGCTCATCAAGGCCAACCGAGCCTTGGGAGAGATGGGCTTGCTCTTTGAAAAAATCGAAGACGAAACCGTGGAAAAACAAGTACAGAAACTTTTGGATGCCAAGAAAATGAACGAAGCCGCGAATGCGCCAGTGACACCCATGAAGGAGATCATTACCTATGATGACTTTGCCAAGCTGGACATGCGTGTCGTGACGGTCTTGGAAGCAGAGCCAATGCCGAAATCCAAAAAATTGCTGAAGCTGAAAGTAGATACCGGACTTGGCCACCGCACCGTGCTCAGCGGCGTGGCGGAGCATTTCGAACCAGAATTTCTGATCGGAAAGCAGGTGACCATGCTGATCAACCTCGCCCCGCGAAAGATGATGGGGATTGACTCCGAGGGTATGATCCTGATGGCAGAGGACAAAGATGGAAAGCTGAAATTGTTGATGCCGCATCAGGGAACCGCGAGCGGATCGACGATATCTTAATCGCACGGGAGCACCTGAGCGACGAGAGTCGCGAAGTCGAGGACGACTCACGTCAAAACAGAAAGGCCTGTCGGGAATACCCTCCTGACAGGCTTTTTGTCTAGACGGCAGCCGAGTCTGGTGGCGGTCCAGTCTCCAGATTCCTAATGGTATTGGCCAGTGCAGCCTGATTGTCCGTGATGATCAGTAGTTTGTCAGCCTCCTGCAGTACGGTTTTCCCAGTAGGGATAAAGAACTTATCATCCCGCTTGACCATTACGACCAGGGTGTTTTCTGGGATGGCCAGATCCATGAGGTGACTGCCAAACCGCAGACTGTTCGGCGTGATGGTGATCTCGGTGGTAACCGACTTGATTTCGTCCGAAAATTCGAGATCAAAATTTTTCATCTTCCTCAGTTCGCTGGGTTTCTCAGCCAATCCCAGCCAAATGGCCATCTGCGAGAGGGAGGAACCCTGCACGATCAGGGACACCAGCGTGCAGAAGAATACGATGTTGAAGAGCAAGCGTGCGTGCGGAATCTCTTCCGCCAAGAGAATGATGGCGAAAATGATCGGAACCGCACCTCGGAGCCCCACCCAAGAGATAAACGTCTTGTCCTTGAACGCCATCTTCCTAAACGGCAAAAGCGTGACAAATACACTCAGTGGCCGAGTGACCAGGATCATCAGAAAGCTGATAATCAGGCCGGGGACGATGATCGGGATGAGCTCGTGGGGATTGACCAAAAGTCCCAAGGTAAGGAACATCAGGAGCTGGCTCATCCACGCCATTCCGTCAAAAAAATTGACCGCGGATCGCTTGTGCACAAAGCGGGTATTGCCGATGACCAGCCCCCCGATGTATACCGCCAGGTAGCCGTTGCCTTTGATGAAATAGGTAAATGAAAAGATGAAGATGCAGAAGGTCACCACCAGGATGGGGTACAGAGAGGCATTGTCGATCTCCAGTCTGTTGATCACCTTGACGGCCAGCTTGCCCAGCGCAAAACCCGCTACGCCGCCGATTATCAACTGAAAAAACAGCATCCCAAACGCAGACAGGTAGTCAGGAACGCCACCGATCTTGACGATCTCGATCAAGGTAATCGTGAGGATATAGGCCATGGGATCGTTGCTCCCACTTTCCAGCTCGAGCATGGGGCGGAGGTTGTTTTTGAGATGCAGCCCTTTGGATCGGAGTATGGAAAACACCGACGCCGAGTCCGTGGAGGACATCGTCGCGGCCAGCAGTAGGGAAGTGGTCAGTCCTATCCCCGCGGAGGGCATGTTCATGCCCAGCACCCACCAAATCAGCACTCCCGTGAGAATTGCCGTCAAAAACACCCCCAAGGTGGCCAGCACGACGCCCTGGGGAATGATAGGCCGTATTTCCGAGATTTTTGTATCCATTCCGCCCGAAAACAGAATGATGCAAAGCGAAACAGTCCCAATGGCCTGCGCCAGTTGGATATTTTCAAAATGGATCCCCAGTCCATCACTGCCAAACGCCATCCCCACGCCCAAAAACAACAGCAATGCAGGTACTCCAAACCTGTACCCTGCCTTGCTGGCCAGGATGCTTAGAAAAAAAAGAACCGAAATAACCAAAAGCACCAACTCTACCGAAATACTCATACTTGTCTTAACTCAAAATTTATAGGTACATCATCCAGGCGGGAGATTCCCCCACGAGGTGGGACTTCCGTCCCGCAGAAGCAATGGATTGGTACTTTATTGACTAAATCCAATTTACTCCTCGGGTAAAAATAAGGACTGCGGGAGATTTGCGGGAGATAGTTTTGTCATCTTCCCATGTTTTTTTCCAAGTAACCCAAGCGCCGCTCCCAAACTACTCGACAAAATCCCCCGTCAGGCACACGCACTTGATAGTATTCCAAAGATCCAAATAATCTGAACGAAGGGTAAAAAATACCTTGTCTCATTGGATATTTGTCACAAAATCAACAATATCACTATCTAAACATCTAAAAAAATGAGTTTTTTTGAAAATATTTGATTTTGGCGTTTCTTTTTTATCTTACTGTAGAATTCTATTTCAAGCCTATGAAGACCGAAGGATACGCAAGCGACGAGCACTTTGACGAAATGTTCACTCCTGAGGGGGTTGTGAGGAATCACTACCGGGAGTTTTTCAGCTATCTGAGTAAGGCTTCTTCCAAGAAGATGAACCAGCTCCAGTTTTCGGCAAACAAAACCCAGAAATCCATGGGCATGACCTTCAACGTCTACCATGACAACCAAGGCTTGGAGAAAATCCTGCATTTGGACATTATCCCACGGATCATCCCCAATACGGAGTGGAAGAAACTCGAAAATGGACTGAAGCAGAGGATTTATGCGCTCAATCTTTTCCTACAGGATATCTACAATGAGCAGAAAATTCTGAAAGACAAGATCGTTCCCTCGGATCTGATCTTGGGTTCCAAGGATTTTCTAAAGCCCTGCATCGGCCTGACTCCACCCAAGGGAATCTGGTGCCATATCACCGGCACAGACCTGGTACGAGACAAAAGCGGTGAATACTACATCTTGGAAGACAATCTCCGCTGTCCATCCGGGGTCAGCTACATGCTGGAAAGCAGGGAAATCATCAAGCGTGCCTACCCTCAGCTCTTCAACGACGAGGGGGTGATGCCTGTCTCCGACTATCCGACCAAGCTCCTCAAGATGCTTCAATACCTGTCCAACAAACCCAAGCCCGTGGTTGGCGTCTTGACACCGGGAATCTACAATTCGGCTTATTTCGAGCATTCCTACCTCGCGCTGCAGATGGGAGTGGAATTGGTCAATGGCGTGGATCTCATCGTCCGAAACAAGAAGGCCTACATGCAGACTACCAAGGGGCTCCAGCAGATCGATGTGATCTACCGCAGGATTGACGATTCCTTTTTGGATCC
>CAZTJM010000041.1:0-33151 GCA_964613865.1 uncultured Limnohabitans sp.
ATGGATATCACCATTGCGACTATGGGTCTTCGTATGAAAAACTCACTCATATTTCTGGAGTATAGAGGTTAGGGTAAAAAAGAGATGAGATCATTTTTGGTCGTTTGGCCATTTTTGATCCACTACCTCGATTTTGGAATTTGCCGTCAGTCCGGCAGCGCCAATGATGGCAACACGATCCCCTGCGTTAAGACCGCTTTTGATTATCCATGCGTCCCCGACTTTTGGCCCGGTCTCCACGGAGGTCACCTGTAGCGAGCTTGAATCGGTCACCACGAACACTTGGGAGATATGCTGCAGTTGTGCCACTGCCCGCTGGGGAACCAGCACTGCGCCAGGATAGGTGCTCATCAGGATTCTGGCTTTGACAAAAAGTCCCGGTCTCAGCAACCCGTTGGGGTTGGGGAAGGAAGCCTCCAAAGTGAGTGTGCCGGTGGAAGGGTCTATTTCCCTGTCCCCAAAACTTACCGATCCCATTTCGCTGTAGACAGTGCCGTCTGCCAGGATCAGTTGGACATTGTTTCGGGCTTGGGCGCGCACTTCCGGGGAAAGTTGAGCGATTCGGAGGTATTCGCGTTCACTGATTTGGAATCTTACCCTTACGCCGTCTATGCTGGATATGGTAGCCAATACGGATGATCCCCCAGCCCGGCTGACGAAGTCGCCTTCCCGTACATTGGAAATACCGATGATGCCGTCGAAAGGCGCATATACCCTGGTATATCCCATTTCTATTTTGGCGTTTTCCAAAGAAGACTTGGTTGCGGCGACATGGGCTTTGGCTGCCTCAAACTGAGCAACAGCATTATCTAGATCTTTTTGGCTCAGGGCATTCAGCTCGGTCAGAGGACGTACGCGGCTCAATTCACTTTCGGCCCGCACAAGTTCAGTAGTTGCTTGGGCGACCTCGCTTTCCTGCCGATCCATCCTGTTTTTGTATTCGATATCGTCGATCGTGTAGAGCAGTTGGCCCTTTTTTACCTCAGACCCTTCCTTGAAGTTGACCGAAGTGACCCAGCCTTCCACGCGCGCACGAATGTCTACGTCGGATTGGCCATATACTTGGGCGACAAATTCTTCATAAAGTGGCACGTCGTTTTGGATGGCGGTCACCACGTTGACCTTCATCGGAGGAGCTTCTGTCACGACTGCTTCCTTGCAGGCAGGGAGCAAGACGATGAGCGTCAGAAGGCCCAACACTGTTTTTTTTGAATCAGAATAAAATTTCATACAGGAAAGAGTTAAGCGGGGTGAGGATGTCATTCGAGGGGGTGGTCACATTCGTCATCTTTTGCATTTGCGGAGTGATGTTGTGGAAAAAACAAAATCGAAACCATAAGGCCTCTTTCAAAAGTTGACATTTATTCCAATAAAAAAACTGAGAAAAATCAGGTTGTGACGTTTGAACAGACTTTATTCAGGTTGTTCCTAGAGCAAGGACTTAATTGGGCAAAAAAAATATGTTCATACCATTGCGGCACGAAAAGGCGCAGGACTTAGTCAATTCCTAAGAAAGCAGAAAAGCAGGGAAGCTGCCTGCTTCTTGCTCTGGGATTCGGGTGAAATATGGCTTGGAGCTAACCAGAAGCCGGAAGCGGCGCCAGTCATTTTAGTTTCCTCAGCTCGACGATCACTTATCCGCTTATTCAAAGGGGCGTATTTTTCAGAAAAAAGGCTCAAAAAGCGTGGACCAAATCTCATACCCCTGTTCATTTAGGTGCAGCTGGTCGCTGAGGTAAAGTTCGGGTCGGGCATTGCCCGATGAGTCGGTCAAGGCTTTCCAAGTGTCGATGAACTGGACTCCCTCATTTGCCTCACAATATTCCCTTAGATTCTGGTTAAAAATCATGTAGTTCTGCTTCTTTTCCCAACGGGAAGGGCTTGGCTTGGCCCCGATGAGGTAGATTTCGATATTGGGATTGATCAGCTGCAGGCGGGTGACGATATTGTCCAGGCTGGTCATGATCTCCGCCACAGTCACATCAGCCCAAAGGTCGTTGTCCCCTTCGTAGATGAATACCCGGCTAGGCTCAAAGCGGATCACGAGCGGAAAGAGGTGGTTTTCCAAGTCAGATGCCTTGGATCCTCCAAATCCAGTATTGAGGATAGCTGCATTGGGAAATTCGGACTGTAGGCTTTTCCACATTCGAATCGTGGAGCTTCCCGTAAACACAGCACCGCCGCTTTCCCATCCCACACTATCTATTCTGGCGGAGATCTCTCGCACTTCCTTCTCAAAGGGTACTTCTTGGGCGAAGCCAATTCCGAAAAACAACAAGCTGGCTAGAAGAAAAAATGAGGAAAATCGAAGAACTCTCATGGTTTAGGCGGTTGATTCGGGTATAAAGTAAAACATCATTGCCAATATCAAATACACCAAAATCAATTGGATGCCCTTATACCAGTTTGAACGGCCGTCACCGGCTATCATTGAAGCAAGGATCACTCCCAAAAACAATGACCAGATCAAGGCTCTGTTGAAAGAAAGATTCATTTGCTCCGGGCCTACGAACAAACTGGCCAAGACCAGAGCCGGAGCAATAAAGAGCGCGATTTGGATAGAACTTCCCAGCGCAATTCCTATACTGAGGTCTACCTTGTTTTTTGAGGCCATCACGATTGCCGAGATACTCTCGGCGGCTCCGCCGATGACTGCGAGGAAGACTACGCCGATGAAGATGCTGGACATTCCCATGACTTCGCCGGTTTCTTCCGCAGCGCCTACTAGGATTTCACTCATAAATGCAGCCAGCACTGAAGCAAAAACCAAAAAGCAGATAGCCTTTGGCAAAGACAGACGGTTTTCATGTGCTTCTTCCTCATGGGAGCTGCCACTCGTGAAGAAGTCAGCATGGGTTTTTAGCATAAAAACGAGGTAAAGTCCATAGGCCGCAAGCAGGGCAATACTGAGGAATATATTGAGACTGTTCTCTGCCTCGGCAAATTCGGCAGTCCCAAAAAACCGGTTGAAGGCACTGGGGACGATGAGGCTGAGTACGGCGATCATCATCATGGAACTGTACATCCTAATGCTGGTGGAGTTGTATTCCTGATAGTGAAACCTGATGCCTCCGATTAAAAATGAAACGCCCAAGGCGAGCAGCAAGTTGGCCAAAATGGCCCCCGCGATCGAGGCAAGAACCATCTCGTGCAGGCCTGCTTTCAGGGCAATGAAGGCGATAATGAGCTCTGGCAAATTTCCAAAAGTGGCGTTCAACAGGCCTCCGACGGCATCCCCGGTATAGGTGGCTAGGTTTTCGGTAGAGGTGCTGATCAGTCTGGCGATAGGGATGATGGAAAGAGCTGCCGAAAAGAAAACCATCGGAGCTGATGCATGCGAGTATTCCAGAAAAAGGGATATCGGAATAAATGCAAATAGCCAATGGATTCCAGGCGTCAGGATTTTGCTGGTAAGGGACGTGGGTGTGGACATTCGAAAGGATTTTCATGAAGCTAGAATATTGCTTTATTAAAAAACATGATCAATCTCAGCTTATGAGTAACGATGGGCTATCACCGCGCAATTTTTGACCGAAAGTGTACAGGTCGGACAGAAGCGAGCTTTGTCACGGGGAATTGGGCTAAAAAAAACAAACTGCTTTCTGTCCCTGAAAATCGGGTTTTGGTCACAATAGGGGCTGCTCCTGAGCCTTCAGCGTAAAGCTTGCATCTTTTTGGAACTGTTTTGGCGTTTCTTATTAGTATCCAACACTCAACCTTCTGGCTATGCAGCAACTCACTCGCTTTTTCTGGTTCTGTAGCGGGGCAAACTTTGCCCTGCTCAAGCGCGCCCCCACCGAGTCCAACAAATACGTAGGCATAGGCGCGACCGTGTTTTTCACAGGAGTCCTAGCTGCACTTGCTGCTGGCTACGCATTGTACACGGTCTTTCAGGCATTGGTTCCTGCGAACTTTTTCGGCCTGCTTTGGGGTCTGATGATCTTCAATCTAGACCGGTTTATCGTATCCAGTATGAGAAAGCGAGAGAATGCCTGGGCGGAGTGGAAGCTTGCTATTCCGCGTTTGGTGCTGGCCGTATTGCTTGCTTTGGTCATATCAAAGCCGCTTGAACTGAAGATGTTTGAGCGGGAGATCAACCGCAAGCTGGATGAAAAAAAGACAGAGTTCATCACCCAATCCAAGGCGAATCTGGCAAAAGGTTTTCCCGAAATCCAAGAGCTGGAAACCAAAAAAGACTCACTGAAAGCGGAAGTGGCTGCTGCAGCAGCCTTTCGCGATGAGCTGCAAAAGGAGTACGATGCGGAGCGCTTTGGGGAAAAGACCTCAGGGACGAGCGGGATCGTGGGGCTGGGTACCAACGCCAAAAAGAAGGAGCAACAACTCGACGCAGCGCAACTTGCACTTGAAGATTTGCGGAAGAGAAACCAAGTTCGTGTCGATACGCTAGAAGCTCAGATCAGGGATTTTGTGGCACTGAGGCAAGCTGAATTCGAGAAGCAACAACCTGGAATAGAAGGATTTGACGGGCTTGCTGCCAGAATGGACGCGCTCGCAACCTTGACCGACGAGAGTTCGGCTATGGCCATGGCCAACGTCTTCATCATGTTGCTTTTCATCTCCATCGAGACAGCGCCGATCTTTGTGAAGCTGATTTCGTCGAGAGGCCCTTATGATGAGCTGCTGGAACTGCATGAGGATAGGGTGAAGCTTTTCAAAGGGGAAAAATGGACCAAAGCAAAAGGCGAGTCCGAAGCCCGCGTAGGGTACTTTCAGGACACACATTTCTATGCTACGGATCTGAACAAGGAGAAAACCAACCGAAAAAACAAAGTCCAAACGGAAGCGGAAATCGCCGAAATCGAGGAGAAATGGAGAAGGAAAGTCTGACAGACCGAACTGTTTAATAGCGCCCGCCAAACTGGTAAAGACGATTATTGAGTCACTGCCTTTTCGATTACCACGTCCAGCTGATCCATGGTTCGGCTCACCGACTTCCATTCGGCAAAGCAGACAATCTTTACCAGGAATGCCAAGAACTTGCCCGGGCTGATCAGTTTTCTCGCCAATGCCGAGATATTCTGGTCCCGATCCTGAATCTGAAAATCCTTGTTTTTGTCCGCATGATATTCTCCAGCGTATTTCCAGGCACCATTTCTGGCAATCTGTATGGAGAAATTGAGGAGCATTTCGTCCCTGCCTTTTGCCAGCGGAATCAGCCAGCCGAAGATGGGGGAGACTTTGCTAATGTTGCTTTTGACGCCATCGACCAACTCAGCCAAAAGGGAATTGATTTGATTAAAGTCCCCCTGTATCCCGGAGAGCTCTTTTTCCGCCATCGTTTCGGCGGCGGCGATCCCCAGATCCAGATTGATGTGGGCATTGATGCCCAAAAATAGATGTTGAAGCACGAGGTGTTTTGCCTCTTTGCTTGCTTCAAACGCCAGTCGCCAGCTTTCGGTGCAGCTCGAGCCCTGCTGCCAGAGCTCATACGCGTCGATAAAGCGCTTCGCAAAACATACGTCCAACACCTCCATTCTCGGATTGTCTTCAAATTCCCCTGCCAGTATGCCGTCCCTGACTCTTCGGGTGACCTGCCGGTACAATATTGCAAAGTAGCCGATTCGGGACTGCTTGGATTTGCATTCGTCTACAATTTGGTCCATTCGGAGCAGTACGTCGTGGATGGTGTTCATATTCAGTTATTTGATAAAAAATGCTTCGAGGATATCACCGACAAAATAGGCCACAACTGCCGCGAGTGCACCCAAGGCAACAGTCTCGCTGATACTCCTGATAGCGGACGTCTGATTGACGTAGCTTTTCAGCCAGCCGACTACCAAAAAGGCGAACCCGGTCAAGACGCAAGTCCAGAAAAAGATATCTCTCTCCGTGGGGAAAAAGAAGTCCCAGAGATAGATCAGCAGCGGAATAAGTCCGACCGAGACGAAGGACGCTAAAGTCGCCAAACCTATGGTAAATGGACTCTTGGTGTCGCGGATCATTTCGAGTTCGCCCTTCATCATTTCCGATACCCAAAGATGCTTGTCAGAGCAGATGTGGTTGACGATATTATCCAGAAGATCTCCCTCAAATCCCTTTTCTCGATAGATCTGCTCGATTTCCCTGCGCTCAGTTTCCGGCAGGTTTTCCACTTCCCAGTATTCGATTTTTTCATGCTTGGTATAGTTATCCCGCTCGCTTTTGGCAGAAAGATATGCACCCACCGACATCGAGAACCCGTCCGCAAACAGGTTAGCGAAGCCAAGTATAATGAGGATTCCCGAATCCAGATTCGCGCCAAATCCCCCAGCTACCACGGCAAATGTGGTCACGGCGCCATCTATGCCACCGTACACAAATTCCCCGAGGTATTCTTGGATCTTGCCAAACCTGGCAGACTGTTGGTGGATTTTACTCTCTTTCATGCCTTATTCGAGATTTTCGAGGAGAAATCGTTTCACATTTTCTCCCATGACGGATCGGATTTCCTCTTCGGTGAAGCCGGAGTCCATCAGTCCCTCGACGATCAATGGCAAGCCGGTAATATCGAAAGGCACGCTTACCGAACCATCATAGTCAGAGCCAAGGGCTACGTATCGGACTCCAACCAAGTCCCTCACATATTTGATGGACGCGATGATATTTGGAAGCTCGGGACTGCCGACGGCACCGTCAAAAAAAGCAATGCCGATAATCCCGCCTTTGTCAGCGATCTTTCTGATCTGTTCGTCGCTCAGATTGCGCTGGGAGTCCAGCACTCCGCGCACGCCGGTATGCGAGATGATCACGGGTTTCGTACTTAGGTCCAATACATCGTCCACGATGGCAGGCGAGGAGTGGGCCAAGTCGATGAAAATCCCAAGCTCATTCATTTTTTTGACGGCCGACTTTCCAAATTCTGTCAGCCCTTCGTTGTTTTCCCCATGTGCGGATCCACCGAATTCATTGTCGAAAAAGTGGGTGGGTCCTATCATGCGCACTCCTGCCTGATAGACTTTTTCCAGATTTTCGAGCGAGCCTTCGATCGCATGTCCGCCTTCGATGCCGAGCATGGCTCCGATGACCTCTTTATCGGACTTTCTTGCTTCGATGAGCTGCTCCAGTTCTCTTTTCGAACGGATGAAGATAACGTTCCCTTCTTCTTTTTCCACAAAATCCAACAAGGCCTCTGATTGGGAAAGAGTCCGGTTGATGAGGCTGAACCAGGTCCAAGGCCCTTCGCCTTTGGCAATTGTAAGGGGGGTGATGTTGTCAAAGGTGTCGGAGGAATTTTTCTTCATATTTTGGCCAGAGGGAGACTTCGACACAATGGTGAACATCTCCAGGGCGACATTTGACTCGCGCATCCTAGGGAAGTCCACATGTCCGCGTGAGCCCCGCTGGGTCAGATCTCTCCCCCACAATAGGGCGTCGCAATGAAGGTCGGCGATAAAATCCAATCGTTCATACAATTGCCGCGCTTCCATGGAAACCGAATAAGGCGGGCTTTGAGTTACTGGGTTTCTTTGAGCTTCGATGTAGGGTGGGATAAAGGCAATGCCGGCTAGATATAGGGCCAAGATTACGCCGGCAAAGAGGAAGGTTTTTTTCATCTGGGTGGGTTTTGGTTCAAGTTAAATGAAAAATTCAATGCCTGAGGTTTGGCGTTGGACAATCTTAGTTTTGGTTTGATTAAAAAAAATCCGGTTTTTTTTATTGAAGTTTTGAATATTTAAAGTCTTTTCTTAGGTTTAAGAAACTTTTGCACACTAAAACATAGCTCAACCTAGCCTAATGCCAAAGTTTATATGGTTTTAATCCATTAACAATAAACCCTAACCGGGAGCCTATTTTCAAAAAGGCTCCCTTTTTTTATGTCTCTTTGTTTTGGTATTTTGTGGACTTTTGAAAAACCGGTTTAAAAAAGCATCCTATTACAGGATTTTTTTGTAAAAAGTCAAAAAATTGGTTTTTCGATTTGTAAAATGTTGGATTTTAGAAGATTCTGAATTTGTCCCCAAATAGGAGGATTCCTTTTTGAAAATTTGGAAACTGGAGATTTTGGTTAGGAAACTGTTGCCCGATTTTTGGGACGGGATCGAAGACGGAACTTATTATTTCAGAGGGCTTAATGTAAATTTTTATGGAAGTCTGGGATGCGATTTTTGGAATTGGAGACAGATTTCCCAAGTCGGGACTTAGTTGTCAATAGTGTGATATTCCCATCCTTTTTTGGAAACCCATGGTTCTATTCGATTGAATTCAGATCTCCATGAGGCGATCTGTCGGAAAGATTTCGGGTTGATGTGAGTGCTAGGAGAGGTCTAGGCTGGAAAGGAGCAGGCGTTTCCTTTTGTCAAAATTGAATTCCGAGGCAATTCTCTTCGAGTTCTCTTGGGAAAGGTGGTCGAAGTCCTTTTTGAACAGATTCTCTAACTCATCTTCCAGGAGCTGCAGGTCTTTTCTTTGCAGAACCAGTCCGCTTGTTCCAATGATTTCAGGAATCGCCCCCACCGCCGAGCCTACCGGTATACATCCGCAAGCCATTGCTTCACCCAGGGCGTTTGGAAAGCCTTCTGAGGTCGAAAGCTGAAGGTAAAATTGATGTTCGTTGTAGAGCTCTTTGAGCTGCATGGGGCTCAATTTACCCAAAACCTTCACATTTGAATTAGGTGATCGGTAGTCTTTGTCCCCGACCAGGGTAAAGCTCCAATCGGGGTGGTTTTCGGCCAATCTTTCAATCAAATCATAGCCTTTGACGATCGCCCGGGAAGAAGTTGACGTTCCCGTTGCTACCGAAATGAAGCTTAGGTGAGCTCTTGTGTTTCCTTGATTCTTCCAAAACTCGGTGTCAAAGCCATTGTGAACGACTTGAGTGGGGGTTTTTAAGTTGGGAATCAAGTTCAAAAGGCCCTGCTTCGGGTTGATTCTTGGATCGTATCGATAGTCATGTTGGACAAGGGACGCGGCAACGGGAAGGATTTGGGTACAGTTGCTAAAAGAATAGATCGTCGCTTTGCGGAGCCATTTCTTACGAAAATTCCCATAGCCGATTTCCGGCATGTTCATGCAGTCCATGCCACCTGCCTGAATGGTACACTTTTTTCCAAAGACCTTTCCAAACCAAACGGGCAAAACACTGTGGTATCCTCCAAAAAAACACAGGTATTGATCTGTTTTGGGCAAAAACCAAAGTAGTTGGAAGAACTGGAGGATAAAGTAGAAGGGGAGTTGGGTGGGCTGATTGGTGAAAACCAGCGGTCGGATCTTGGTACTTGGGCTGATCATTTCCAAATCCCGATCGATAAACGCGGTATGAATGGGAAAGGTGTAAATGATCATGCTTTAGTAGAAAGGCAACTTGAAGGTAATTTAGAAAATGAAAAAGGGGAAACAACGCTCCCCTTTTCCTTTGGTTTTGTCTGTTTTTATAAGACGAGGTTTACAATCTTGCCTGGCACGATGATCGCTTTTTTGGGTGCCTTGCCTTCTAACCACTTTTTAACGCTTTCGTCGGAGAGCGCGGCTTTTTCGATCTCCTGTACGGACAGCGAAAGGGAGAGGTTGATTTTAGCTCGCATCTTGCCATTGATCATCACCGGGTACTCAAAGGCGCTCTCGACCAGGTACTCTTTCTTGAACTCGGGGAAAGAGGCCTTGATAATGGACTCCTGATGGCCTAGAAGTGCCCAGAGCTCCTCGGCGATGTGCGGGGCGTAGGGAGAAATCAATACCGCCAAAGGCTCCAAAATCTCACGCTTGTTGCACTTTAAAGCAGTCAACTCATTTACACAAATCATGAAGCTGGACACGGAAGTGTTAAAGGAATGGTTGGCCATGTCCTCTTCCATCTTTTTGATGGCTTTGTGTAGGGCTTTCAGTTCTTCTTTGCTCGCTGGAACATCTGATACCGCGAAACCACCAGCCGAATTGTGGTAAAGGTTCCAGAGCTTTCTCAAGAACTTGAACACGCCATCGATGCCATTGGTGTTCCAAGGCTTGAACTGCTCCAAAGGGCCCAAGAACATCTCATACAAGCGAAGGGTGTCTGCTCCATAACGCTCGATGATGTCGTCCGGATTGACCACGTTGTACTTGGATTTAGACATTTTTTCCACCTCAGATCAGCATATGTATTTGCCGTCTTCGAGGTTTAATTCCGCATCGGCCAAGTCTGGTCTCCAAGCCTTGAATTTGTCCAGATTTAATTGATCGTTGTGCACGATGTTCACGTCTACGTGCATGGAAGAAACCTCAATTTTTGAAAGTCCTCCATAATTGTATGTCGGATTCAGTCTTTCAAAAACTGTTTTGAACTTGGTTTCAATGACACCTTTTTCCTCAATAGATAGAGTTCCGTTTTCAATTTTCTCCTGATATTTTTTGGAAACAAAAAGCATTGGTAGAATAGCTTTCTCGCCTTCGTTTTCCTTTGACCCTGTAAACAGAGGCTTCACCCGATATACAAAGTTGGATCTACCTTGGATCATCCCCTGATTGATCATTTTTTGGAAAGGCTCGTCGATATGAACCGCTCCGATGTCGTGCAGGAACTTGGTCCAAAATCGGGAATAGAGCAAGTGTCCCGTGGCATGCTCCGAACCTCCGATATAGAGGTCGACAGCTCCCCAATAGTCCGTTTTGGCTTTTTCAGCAAATTCGGAGTCGTTCGTAGGATCCATGTATCGGAAGAAGTACCAGCTGGATCCCGCCCATCCCGGCATGGTGGACATTTCCAGTGGAAATTCCCCGTCGGCCGTTTTGTAAGTCCAGTCTTTTGCCCGTCCCAAAGGCGGTTCTCCGTCTTCGGTCGGCAAGTACTTATCTACCTCTGGCAATACCAAAGGCAAGTCTTTTTCCTCGATCAGGTAAGGCAGGTCGTCTTTGAAATAAACCGGAAGCGGTTCACCCCAATAGCGCTGACGCGTAAAGATCGCATCCCTCATCCGGTATTGGATCTTGCCTTTGCCTATGCCCTTCTCCTCCAAAAACTCGATGGCCTTGGCCATCGCGTCTTTCATGTACAGGTTGGAGATAAAGCCGGAGTTGATGATGAAGCCTCCTTTGCCGGGAAAAGACCCATTTTCCATAGAGCCCTCGATGACCTGTCTGATTTCCAGGCCGAAATGCTTCGCAAAGTTGTAGTCGCGCTCGTCGTGGGCCGGTACTGCCATCACCGCGCCAGTACCATATCCTGCCAAGACATAGTCAGCCACCCAGATTTGGATCTCTTCTTCGTTGAATGGATTGATGGCGTAGGAGCCGGTGAAAGCTCCTGAGATGGTCTTCACATCGCTCATGCGCTCACGCTCGGAACGGTTTTTGGCGACCTCGATATAGGCTTCGGCGTTCGCTCGTTGGTCTTCGGTGATCAGGCTAGCCGCCAGCTCCGATTCCGGCGCCAAAGCCAGATAGGTCACACCATATATAGTGTCCACCCGGGTGGTGAAGACTTTGATGGTTTGATCCGAGCCCTTCACTTGAAAAATTACCTCGGCTCCGATCGACTTCCCGATCCAGTTGCGCTGCATTTCTTTGATGGGTTCTGCCCAATCGACTCTTTCGAGTCCTTGTAGCAGGCGGTCCGCGTAGGCGGTGATCCGCATGGACCATTGCATCATCTTTTTGCGCTCCACGGGATGGCCGCCTCTTTCGGAGAAGCCATCTTTGACTTCGTCATTGGAAAGCACGGTTCCCAAGGCTGCGCACCAGTTGACGGTCGTCTCAGCCAAGAAAGTCAAGCGGTATTTCAGGAGCATTTCCTGCTTTTCCTTTTCGGAAAATGCCTTCCAGTCTTCCGCTGAAAATGAAGGCGTATCCTCATCGCTCACAGCATTTACCCCTTTATTGCCCAAAGTCTCAAATCGGGAAATCAAGGAGTCGATCGAAAGAGCCTTATTCGCATCCAAATCATAATAGCTCTTGAAGAGCTGCATAAAGATCCACTGGGTCCACTTATAGTAAGCAGGATCGGAAGTTCTTACCTCTCGGTCCCAATCAAAGGCAAAACCGATGTTTTTCAACTGCTCGGTGTACCGAGTAATGTTTTGTTCGGTAGTGATGGCAGGATGCTGTCCGGTCTGTATGGCGTATTGTTCAGCTGGCAGACCAAAGGAATCATAGCCCATAGGATGCAGGACGTTGAATCCCTTTAGGGCCTTGAATCGGCTCACAATATCCGATGCGATGTATCCTAGGGGATGGCCGACATGGAGGCCTGCTCCGGAGGGGTAGGGGAACATATCCAAGGAATAGAACTTAGGTCGGTTGGGGTCGACTTCCGCTTTGAAAGTACCCTTTTCTTTCCAATAGCTTTGCCATTTCTGCTCGATTTCCCGGAAGTTGTAATCCGCCATGATTGAAATATTCTTGATTTTTTGACTGAATGCCTGCAAAAATAGAAAAATCAGGCGGCTTTGGTAGGCAATTTTCCAATTCCTCTCAAAACGGGCTTTTTGCCACTGATCAATTTTGTTTCAGACACTTGGGGCTTTTTTGTATTTTCCAAAACCTAACCAACCGACCTTATGAAATCGAGCTTGCATGAAACAGGATGTGGTTTTACGAATGGCAAGCATGCGAGATTCCATGTGGCCATTGAATAAAAATCAAAAGCACATGAAAAAGAATTTACTGTTAGCCTTTGTACTGGCAGCTGGAGTTTGCCTTTCGGCTTTTCCCCAAAAAAAATACTCGGCCAAGCAAATCGAAGCGCTCAAGGCCGAGGCCGCGCAGATCGTGCAGGCAAACCACAAGCAAAGCCAGGTGATGGTGGATAAGATCTTCAGCTTTGCGGAGCTGGGCTTCCAAGAGATCGAATCTTCCAAATACCTCACCGGCATCCTCGAGAAAAATGGTTTTACGATTGAAAATGGTGTCTCGGGTATCCCAACAGCTTGGTTTGCGACTTGGAGCAACGGAGAGGGCCCCGTAATTGCTTTGGGCTCTGATGTAGATGACATCCCAAAAGCCTCCCAATATCCCGGCGTGGCCTACCACAAGCCCATCGTCGAGGGAGCCCCTGGACACGGGGAGGGTCACAATGCGGGTATCCCCCTGAATATCACGGCTGCTTTGGCCGTCAAGCAAATCATGGAGCGGGAGAATATTGGAGGGACTTTGGTTCTTTGGCCTGGTATCGCCGAGGAACTGGTGGCGGCCAAGGCTTGGTTTGCCCGCGATGGGAAGTTTGATGGCGTGGATATCTGCATTTTCACCCATGTGGCCAATAATTTGGGTGTAAGCTATGGCCAAGCTTCCGGTACGGGTTTGATTTCTGTGGAATATACCTTTTCAGGTGACGCGGCTCACTCAGCAGGTGCACCGTGGAGAGGAAAAAGCGCAGCGGATGCGACTGAATTGATGAACATAGGCTGGAACTACAAGCGGGAGCATTTGCATCCACTCAAGCGTTCCCATTCGGTCATCACCGATGGGGGAGATCAGCCAAATGTGGTACCGTCCCAAGCTTCGATCTGGTATTACTTTCGAGACGTGAAATACGATGGCATCATGGAGATGTACGCTCAGGCCAATGACATTGCCAAAGGTGCTGCTTTGATGACTGGGACGACGATGACTTCCAAGATCGTCGGAACCGCTTGGCCACGCCACTTCAACAAGACTATCGCCGAGACGATGTATCAAAACATCCTGAAAGTCGGCTTGCCCGAGTGGGATGAAAAAGACCAAACCCTTGCAAAGGCAGCCCAAAAAGAGCAGGGTTCCAAAGAAGAGGGCCTGGCTACCAAATTGGACACCTTAGGCTTGCCGGTGAAGGAGCCGGTCTCTGGAGGTTCGGACGATATTGGGGATGTTTCATGGGTGGTGCCGACAGTGACCTTGAGATTTCCTTCCAATATTCCCGGCCTACCAGGTCACCACTGGAGCAATGCCATCGCCATGGCCACGCCGATTGCGCACAAAGGCGTCACGGCTGGCGCCAAAGCTGAGGCCATGACCATTTTGGATTTTCTGTTGAAGCCGGAATTGGTGGATCAGGCCTGGGACTATTTCAAAAATGTCCAGACCAAGGAAGAAACCTACAAGCCGATGATTACGAAGGATGATCCAGCACCGATCTATCTCAATACCGAAACCATGAAGCGCTTCCGTCCAGAACTTGAAAAATATTATTATGACGAGACTAAGTACGACACCTACCTCGAGCAGCTGGGCGTGACGTACCCGACGGTGAAGAAGGATTAGAAAATTATGAATTACGATTTTTGATTTATGCCGATATTTCGGACCTCAATCCATTTGCTAAAGGTTTGCCCTTGGGAATTGGAATTGAGGCTTTAAAAAGCCTTGGAAATCGTAATTCAAAATCAAAAATCCAATGAAAGATTCGTTCACTTTCGAAATCAGGGAAGCCTCTCTGGAAGAACTACTCTGGGTGCATGAGCGTATCCCGGAGTTTCCGGGGAAGGCTTCTCTTGATTTTTACGAGGATAGGCTAAGGCATAGGCTCTGTCTGGCTTTGGTAGCGGAAAACAAAGAAGGGCTGTTGGGCTTTAAGGTCGGCTATCAAAGTGAGACACCCGACACGTTTTATTCCTGGATGGGAGGGGTGAGGCCAGAGTTCAGAAAACATGGAATTGCGGATGCATTGGCAGTGTATCAGGAGAACTGGGCTAGGGAAAGGGGGTTCAAAACTATCTTTTTCAAAACCCGAAACCGCTTTCCTGCTATGATTTCCTTTGGCTTAAAAAGGGGATTTAAGATCATCGATGTGCTTCCCAAGGGAGGGGTGGAGGACTATCGGGTGGTGATGAGCAAACAATTGTAAAATGGCTTGCTGAAATCTCAGGAAACAGTTTAGAAGGAACTTTTGGCTTCACTTCGGTCTTTGGGCTTCTGTCTCCCCAACCGTGAGGTAAATCTTCCAATTTTCAAATTTTTCAATTTTCAAATTAAGAAGGTACCTTTACCCCCTCATTCACCAGCGGTTCAATCGCCCGCTTTACCAAAAATTCATGAAGACTCAAGAGCTTATCGTTTCAAGCAAGCAAGAATTAGTGGCCGCGGGGCTACAGCTTCCAGTCATGGAGGCGTTTTACACCATCCAAGGAGAAGGCAGATTTACAGGCTACCCGGCGTATTTTATCCGGTTGGGGGGATGCGATGTGGGTTGCGTTTGGTGCGATGTCAAGGAAAGCTGGGAGGCTGAGAAATGGCCTGTTTTGGCTATCGAGCAGATCGTGGAGGAAGCTTTGAAGTTTCCGGGAAGACTCGCGGTGATTACGGGCGGAGAACCCTTGATGTACGAGCTGGGGCCATTGACGAAGCTTTTAAAGGAAAAAGGATTTACAACTAATATTGAAACTTCCGGCGCGCATCCATTTTCAGGAGACTTTGACTGGGTTTGTTTTTCCCCGAAAAAATTCAAAAAACCGCACGAGTCCATCTATAAGCATGCCGACGAACTAAAGGCAGTAGTCTTCAATAAAAGCGATTTTGCCTTTGCCGAGGAGCATGCCGCCAAAGTAAGTCCCCTGTGTGAACTGCGCCTCCAGCCTGAGTGGAGTAAGGCTACCCGGCTCGTTCCCGAGATCGTTGAGTACGTTAAAAACCGCCCAAATTGGAAAATATCTCTGCAAACGCATAAATTTATGGACATTCCATAAGTAAATGCGCCCTGTTTTTCTCTTTGCCATTCTGTTTTTCTTCTTTCTTCGAGCTGAAGCCCAGACCTACTCGATTATAGATGGCCGGGCAATCAAGCTTTATCAAGAAGGCGAAGAGCTGACCCTTGCGAGGCGCTACGATGAAGCGCTGGCGAAGTTTCAGGCCGCAATAGCAAGGGAGGCGTCGTTTTTGGAAGCCTATATCAAAGCCTCCCAATTGCTGATCACCCAGGGTAGACTGAGTGAGGCTGAAAAAGTAGCCGTTGCAGGAAAGTCGAAGCTTGGCGGGAAGAATGCTACCCCAAAGAATTCGGCGGATTTCGGCTGGCTTTTTTCAAACCTCTATCTCAAGCAGGGCAAATTCACGGAAGCTTTTCGGCAGTTTCAGGAAGTGGATCCACTTTTTGATGAAGCATTCAAAAAGTCCATGTATTACACCCAGATGAAAAGCCAGATGGATTTTTTGGGAACGCAGCTGGGTGATATTCGCTCCATCGAGAAGGAGATACTGAAGTCTCCTTTGAATGAATTCAATCTCCAGTATTTTCCAGTCCTTACCGCCGACGGCGAGCAGATCCTTTTTACGAAAAGAGACGGTACAGGAAATTTTGACAAGGAGGATATTTTTACCGCTTTTTCCAACGGAGACGACAGTTGGGCCTCTCCCCATAGCCTTTCCCAGACGATCAATTCCCAATACAACGAAGGCACTTGCTCGGTGACCGCAGATGGGAAGATCCTGATCTATACCTCCTGCGATGCCCCGGACTCCCAGGGGAGCTGTGACCTTTACGTGGCCTATAAGGTAAATGGGGCCTGGGAACGCCCTACCAATATGGGAGCCAAAGTAAATTCCCGGTCTTGGGACTCGCAGCCCTCACTGTCTGCTGACGGGCGGATTTTGTTTTTTTCCTCCAATCGTCGCGGGGGATTTGGTGGCAATGATATCTGGTACAGCGTCCGTCAAAACGACGGTTCCTGGTCGGATGCCAAAAATCTCGGAGACGTAGTGAATACACCAAAGGATGAGATATCGCCTTTTATGTTTTTCAACAACGAGATCCTCTTTTTTGCCTCGGATGGGCATCTCGGCTTTGGGGGGATGGATATTTTTCTTTCGAGGGTGAAAAATGGGGAATTCCAAAAACCCGAAAATCTAGGACTTCCCATTAATGACCAGTTGGAGCAGGTGGCGCTTTTCATCACGGCCAAAAAGGACTATGCCTACTACACCGAGCTTTCTTCGGAAGAAGATGAAAACGACCGGTCTTTGCTCTACCGTTTTAAGTTTCCTGAGGAAATTTACCTTGGAGAAAATCTGACCGTAACGGAAGGGAAGGTTTTCAACGCCAAAACCGGGCAGCCCGTAGATGCGACGCTATCGCTAGTGTCCCTGACGAATGACAGTACGCTGTACCAGTTTCAGTCCGACGGAAAAACCGGGGAATTCATGATGCTCTACCCGGAAAATGCCGTGTCTGGGCTGTATGTGGAGAAGAAGGGCTTCCTGCCAAAAATCTACAATGTGGAGCGGGATAAGATCCAAAACGTAAAGGATCTCAAAGTGGAGCTCACTCCCGTTGGGCCGGGTGAGGAGTTTGTGTTCGAAAACGTGTTTTTTGAGTTTGACAAATATGACTTGAAGCCTGAATCAAAGTCTTCGCTTACCCGTCTGTTGAAATTCTTGCTTGAAAATCCCAACGTGAACATCCTGATCACGGGCCATACCGACAATGTCGGGAGTGTGGCCTACAATCAGACGCTAAGTCTGCAAAGGGCCACAAGTGTGCAGTCGTTTTTGGTCGCTGCCGGCCTACATCCCGGGCGCGTGATGGTGGAGGGCAAGGGTGACAAGGAGCCGATGGTTCCAAATACCAGTCCTAAAAACCAGGCCCTGAATAGACGTATCACCATCAAAATCCTTTGACTTTCCTCAGTCGCTTCAGCCCGCTCATGCGAGGATTTTTGTTTGATGGCTTTCAGGTATGCCAATTTTAGGTCGTTGAAAGCTAGTAGTTTGGCAATTTTTTGAAACATTGTGTTGCTCAATCCTAAAGCCAACAATTGACTGCGAATCTAGTCGAAAACGTCCGCGACAGATTTTCGATCTACCATTCATGTATTTTTTGATTTTCAGGACATTTTTTTGTGAGAATTAACTTTTGTTAACATTTGCTTCGCAAAATAATAAACTGCCTCAGTTGCTCATTTTTTAATTAACAGAATAAAATTCTAAAAAGGCTTGTAAAGGCGTGGATATTATTTGCCAGTTCTCATAAACTTTTGTACATTCTTACCGGTACTTCAAGCAGAATGTCAGAGTTCGGGCGATAGTACTTGTTATAATCTTCAACCAAAAACAAAAATTATGAGGAAAGTTTTACTTCTAGGACTCATGCTGTTTTGTGTAGGCGTTGCGGCGTTTGCTCAAAATCGTGTGATCACCGGTACCGTCACCTCTGTGGAGGATGATATGGGAGTGCCGGGAGCGACAGTTCTGGTCAAGGGGACCACCATCGGGACGGCCACGGATATAGATGGCAAGTTTTCGATCAATGTCCCCGCCGGAAGCAATATTTTGGTCATAAGTTTCGTGGGGATGACTACCCAGGAAGTGGTGATCGGGAATCTCACGGACATCACCGTAGCAATGGAGCCGGACGTACAGTCTCTATCCGAATTTGTAATCACGTCCTACGGTGACCAATCCAAACGGGAGATGACAGGTGCGGTGTCCTCAGTAAAGGGCGAGGTGTTTCAAGATCTTCCCGTCCAATCTTTTGATCGAGCGATGCAGGGAAGGATCGCCGGCGTGCAGGTCACTTCATCTACTGGACAGCCGGGCGGGGCCTTGAATGTCAGGATTCGTGGAACAGGCTCTGTCAATGCCAGCAATGAGCCCCTCTATATAGTAGATGGCGTGCAGGTTCAGGGCGGAGGCTTGTCTGGACAGGGTTCCCAAAACGCTTTGGGTTCCATCAACCCAAATGACATCGAGTCAATCGAGGTGCTGAAGGATGCGGCGTCCGCTGCAATCTATGGTGCTCAGGCAGCCAACGGGGTCGTGCTGATCACGACCAAGAGAGGAAAAAAAGGGAAGACCAATGTAAGGGTGTCTGTCCAGGAGGGGATAGTGAAGCCGCTAAACCTCTATGATGTGATGGACGCTACCCAGCTGGCTACGATAAAGCGGGACGCCTACATCAACGCAGGGCTTAATCCTGCAAATGCAGCTTCGACCTATGGAGATCCCGAAGATCAAAATCTTGAAAGTTATAACTGGGTGGACGAACTGTACCGGGATGCAAGGGTAAGCATCTATGACCTCTCTGTGTCCGGTGGAGACGAGAGAACGACCTTTTTCCTTTCGGGATCCTATACCGATCAGGAGGCTCAGATTATCATGTCCGACTACCAAAGGGCTACCGGACGCCTCAATCTGACCCACAAGCCCAATCAGAAATTTACGGTATCAGCAGCTCTTTCATTGGCATATCAGACTACCAACGGGACGATTGATCGGGGAAATTTCGTGAACGGTCCTTTCGTCGCGGGCTATTCGGCTAGACCAAATGTACCGATTTACAACGAGGACGGGACTTTTGCGGCTTATCCCTCCAACCACTTATTTGGCTACAATATCGTCCAAGGGGTGAATGAGGAAGTCCGAAATGCCAAGACGGTCCAAACCGTTTCCAACCTTTCCCTGACCTACCAATTTGTGCCTTGGCTGAGCTGGACCTCCTATTTTGGATTGGACTTCTCCGACAATGCCGACATCAACAACAGGCCATCGACTATTCCGGTCTTTGCAGCCTACGGTGGAGCATCGGTTTTTACTGCCAGAAGAAAAACGAATTTCAACACGAACCACAACTTCAATTTCAACAGGACCTTCAATGAGGTTCACACCGTTTCAGGCGTGTTGGGGTTTGAGTATAAGCTAGGGAATGAAGACCTACAATCGGCAACCGGCCGTGGATTTCCCAATCCCACGCTGATCTATCTGCAAAACGCAGCGACTCCTTTCGCTGTCAACTCCAACTACACCGAATACAAACGTGCTGGTTTCTTCGGGCAGGCTAAGTATGACTACGATGATAGATACACAGCAGACCTGACGATCCGAAGAGATGGATCTTCCAGATTTGGTGCGGAAAACAAATGGGGAACCTTCGGTGCATTTTCCGTGGGTTGGAGAATGTCTTCGGAAGCATTTCTTCAGGATGTTACCTGGCTGGACAACCTCCGGGTTAGAGCTTCTTATGGGCTTACTGGCAACTCGGACATTGCGAATTTCGCGTCCAGAACCCTGGTGGGATCAAGCGGACAATATCTTGGAAATGGGGGCTTGACTATCTCTCAATTGGGAAATGATTTGCTTACTTGGGAAGAAGCTCACACGATGAACGTCGGCGTGGACGCGACCATGTTCAATGGGCGGATCATCGCGACGGTTGATTTTTGGAGAAAAGACTCCAAATCATTGTTGTTTGACACTCCCTTGCCAGTGGACTCCGGTTTTGGGACTATCACGAGAAACACAGGAGAGGTTAGAAACCAAGGAATAGACTTCGATTTGCAAACCACCAATGTGGTTTCTGGGAAATTCCAGTGGTCTTCAGCCTTTAATTTCACTGTCTTGGAAAATGAGCTGCTATCCCTTTACGACGGCCTGGATAGGATCGGAAACGACCTGATTGTAGGCAAGCCGATCGAGTTTTTCTATACGAACAACTACCTGGGCGTAAACCCCGCAAATGGCTTGGCGATGTATTCAGATGAGGCGGGCAGCTACACCTACGTGGCCGGCGAATCCACCCTTGCCTACAGGGGAAGCGCACTTCCAAGCAGTTATGGAGGCTTTACCAATAACTTCAGCTATGGTCCCCTGAGCTTGGAGGTGTTTTTCCAAGGTCAATTTGGGAACCTGGTATGGAACTCGGATATATATAACCTGGGATCTTGGGGCTCCGGACCTGACAACCAGTTTGTGAGCCAGGAAAACTACTGGAAGCAGCCCGGGGATATCACCACGGTTGGGAAGCCTTACGAAGGTGGGCAAGCACCCGGAACCTCCAATATCGGTACCGAATCTACCCGACTCCTGAGCGATGGGGGATATATCCGTCTGAAGCAAGTAACCTTGAAATATACGCTGGGAACGGAGATGGCGCGCAGAATTGGCATGAGCAGCGCCAGCGTTTTTGTCCAGGGCATGAACTTAGCCACTTTCACCAAGTATAACGGAATTGACCCCGAAGTCAACTCCGTAGGAACCTCTACCTATGGCTCCTATCCAAACGGAAAACAAATCACTGCTGGGATCAATCTTAACTTCTAATGGGAATCGAGAATGAAAAATATATTTAAAACACTTATTCTGGGAGGAGCTTTGTTGATCGGATCCTGCGATAGCATGCTGGAGACAGAGCCAAGGCAAAGCTTAACACCTGAGACAGCTTTCACTGATGTTGAGAGCTATGAGTCCTTATTGTTTTCCATCTATGGTAGAGTCAGAAGCTTCAACTACTACGGACAAACCATGATGATCGCGCCTGAGATCATGGCGGATAACCTGAGGATCATCGCCAATACGGGAAGATATATAGGTCAGGAAGCGAATGCAGACAGACAGCATATCAATTTGTGGACTTACGCCACCACCGGTATTTTCACCGGAATCAACGAGGCCAACATCCTACTAACGGAAATCGACAACGTCGAGGGAGATGAGGCGCTCCGCGCTAAGCTAAAGGGAGAGGCATCTTTCCTCCGAGCCCTGTTCTACTTCGATCTGGCCCGAGTCTATGGCTATGAGCCGGGCCGGGAAGTGAACGGCTGGAATGCTTCCGTGATTCTGCGTACTACACCTACACTTGGTCTTTCCAATGCTGACTTCAGATCCAGAAGCACGAACCGCGAAGTCTATGACCAGATAGAGGCTGACCTGAATACGGCTATTTCCGGATTAGGTGCGGCATCTTTAGGGACTGCGGGAGTCTATCGGGCTTCTAAGGGGGCAGCCGAGTTGCTTTTGGCGAGAGTGTACCTCTACGAAGGCAAAAATGCCGAGGCTGCCGCAATGGCTACCCAAGCGATGGCAACCATGGGCCTGACCAATAGCGGTACTGGCTTGGTAGATGCTTCCGGCTACGAAGCAGCCTTCAATACTTTTCCCAATCCGGAATCGGTATTTGAAATGGAAATCAGATCGGTGGACTGGTCCACGGTGGATGGGGTAAACAACTCAATGTGCTCGCTGACTGCCGATGTGTACACGGGTGCCCAGTTCATCGTGACTGCAACCGATGAGTTGCTGGCTGCGTACGATGCAGGCGATATCCGAAAAACCATGTGGGCAGAGACTACTAGAAGCGGTGCCGATGGGATTGTCTATGAGTCCAAGAAGTGGCTCGGTGCCAAAGGCGACTTTTTGGAAAACCTTCCCATCCTTCGTGCTTCGGAACTTTACCTAATTCGAGCTGAAGCGAGACAGAAGACAGGAGATAATGCTGGTGCATTGTCGGACCTAAATGCCCTGAGAGGCAAAAGAGGCGTTGTCGCGCTGTCGGGCCTGTCAGGAGATGCCCTTTTTCAAGCGATTATGAAGGAAAGAAGAACCGAGTTTGCCTTGGAAGGACACCGATGGTTTGATCTCAAGCGAAATGGGCTGACCATTTCCAAAGCAGGATCTTTTGAACCAGTTCCTTACGACGACTACCGACTATTGGCTCCGATCCCGCAGGACGAGATCACGCTCAATGAGATGCTGGAAAACAATCCCGGTTACAACTAAAAATCAGAAGATCATGAAATTCAATAAGATATTTATATTCCTTGCGGTGATTTTGGCATCTGCGTCGCTGACCGGTTGCTTTGATGATCAAGGAGACGACGTACTCTTAAAAGACAGCTTTGTTGAGTTTGAGGATGGACGACTGCCCAACGGACGCACGGTTTCGTTTGTTCGGCTGGGTGCCGACCAGACGGACCTCGTCGAATTGCAGGTGAACAGGGTTTCCACCAATAGTGCCTCGCCGATCACCGTGGATATTGAGGTTGACCCAACTTCTACCGCGATACGGGGTGTACACTATGAATTTAGCGAAGCATCTGTCACGATTCCCGCAGGTGAGTTTACAGCCACCGTCCCGGTGACCGTGCTGACGGGTAATATTGATCCCGCAGAGACTCCAGATCTGGTTTTGAAGATGACCGCAGCCAATGGTGCACAGGTTTCTACCAACTACGGAGACCTGTTGGTCGCGATCCGTGTGATCTGTTCCTCAGAATTGGCGGGTACTTACAAGGTTTTTTGGGAGTACCTGCAGTTGGGAGACGGAGCAGGTGGAGCCGGTCAGACCACTACCAATTACGTGATAGCTGGATCTGATGAAGTTGTATTTACCACCGCTGGCACTGGAGTGTATTCTGTAAATGACATCTCTTTTGGTATGTATCCGGGCCTCTATGATGACTCTGCTCCTTCGGGTAGAATATCTGAGGCCTGTGGGGAAATTACCGGCGATCCTTCCAATGCGGATCGATATGGTGATCCCTTCACCATCAATGGTGTGGTAAATGAAGACGGTACCATATCCATCAGCTGGTCCAATCGAGACTATGGCGATGCGGGAGATATAGTTTTGACTAAAAAATAGCAACAAGTCAATTGATCAAAGGGAGGGCTTCGGCCCTCTTTTTTTTTGGGATTTATGCGAAAAGTCGGCGCTTCAGTTCGTTAGAGAAATGGAGTGTAGGCCTGTTGATCATGCCCGTGATAGGCAAGAACAGGTCGGTTAAAATGCCAAAATCCATGAGAAACCTAAAGGGGCTGGGATATAGGCAAACTTTAATTACTTTGTACAAGTTTAAAAAAATGAAGCTGAACGTGTTGATATGAAAAAAATTCTACTGTTTCTACTGAGTTCTTTTTTTTGGATTGGCGCCGTACGCGCACAAAACAGTAATTCCCCAGAACGCCTTGACCAAGTCAGATCCGAAATAGTATCAGGTTTTTCGACTGAATACGAGCACCTTTTTTTGGGAAGAAAGGCAATTTTGTTGAAGGCCGCCGCCAGAAACATCCCGGTGAGATTTTTCATGGAAAATGGAGAATCCGCCGAGCTGCTTTATTTTGATCTGCTCGATCAGCCGGTCTACTACAAAGTGATGAATGTAAATGCGGCAAAGACTACCGGGACGAATTCGCTTCAACCTGGAGGTGATCTGGGATTAAATTTGACTGGAAAGGGCATGGTCGTGGGAATCTATGACCAGACCAGACCGAAGATTGACCACCCGGAATATCGAAACAGACTGACCCAGGTCGACGGCTCCACGGAGACGATATCAAGCCATGCCACCCACGTGACCGGAACCATTCTCGCAACGGGAGTCAATGCCAATGCGAAAGGAATGGCTTCGGAGGCAAGCGGCTGGGCCTTCAATTGGGAGTCTGACCTGGACAAGATGAACAACAATGCCTATGACCCGGTGAGTAAGCCGGACGGACATTTGGTTTCCAATCATTCCTACGGCGTAGTCTTGGGTTGGTATAGAAACTCCAGCAACGCCTGGGCTTGGGCTGGCAATGCCAGTGTAAACGCAAATGAAGACTATAGATTTGGCTTCTACTCCACCAAGAGCAAAGGCATAGATGATTTGATCTACGCAAAGCCTTACTACACGGTAGTGTGGGCTGCGGGCAACGACAGTTCCGATAGTGGAGACGGTACAAAAAGCCCCGATGGACCAGACGATACGATTGGTCCGGAAGGTGTCGCGAAAAATGCGATTACCGTTGGCGCGGTGTCCAATGTGCCCACTTATACCCAACCCTCTGACGTCAAGATGAGCGATTTTTCAAACTGGGGACCTACGGACGACGGTCGGATCAAGCCCGATTTGGTAGGAATGGGCGTGGGCGTTTTCAGTTCTTCGGTGACCAACGATGGCGCCACGAATGCCTATGCTAGCCTGAGTGGTACCTCCATGGCTTCGCCCAATGTCGCGGGATCCTTGCTTTTGCTACAGCAATTGTTTGGGCAGCGCAATGCAGGCAAGTACATGTGGGCCTCGACCGTAAAGGGCCTTGCCATCCATACCGCCAAGGAAGCGGGTCCAACAGTCGGGCCTGATTATATGTATGGCTGGGGACTCTTGGACGCGAAATCCTCCGCGGAGCTGATCTTGAACGAAGATGGAAGCAGCCGCATCATACGAGAGCTGGTTTTGAATCAGGGGCAAACCTACGAATACCAAATTCTATCGGACGGCATCACCCCGATCAGGGCTACCGTCGCGTGGACTGATCCATCCGGCACCCCAACAGGAGCCGCGCTCGATCCCACGAATCGTATGCTGGTCAATGACTTGGACATCCGACTGATAGACGAAGATGGCGTGGTTCATTTTCCCTGGACTTTGGATCCTTCCCTGGGAGCCGGTGCCAGGGCTGTCCAGACAACGGACAACTTCCGGGATAATGTTGAGCAGGTGTTAGTCGCGTCACCAAAGCCCAAAAAGTACACGCTGAGGATTCGCCACAAGGGAGAGTTGAAATTTGGCGCACAACCTTTCTCCCTTCTCTTTACCGCGGGAGTGGTGGATGGCGCCGAGGAAACGCTCTATTGGATCGGAGGTACTACCGGGAATTGGAGCGAAGGCGGTAACTGGTCCTTGACGGCAAATGGCCCAGCAGCCGGAAAAGTGCCAGGCGCTAGTACTCGCGTTGTTTTTGATGGACCTGCGGGACAAAATAAAACGGTCGTCTTGACCGCAGAGTCACGAGCGTTTAGCGTCAACGTTTTTGGGAGCCAAGTGCTGAACTTAGACTTGAATTCCAATTCACTTTTTGTCTCCAACGGTTTGAGAATTAGCAATCAAATCACTGAGATCAAAAACGGATCTGTGGTCTTCGAGAATGGCAGTTCCAATGAGATGTTGGTTGAACTCGGACAGACGCTCTTTGACAATGTTTCCCTGAAATTTGGGGACGGAAGCTGGCGGATACTCTCGGGGTCGAAAATGGATGAGGTGGCCATCGAGTCAGCTTCAGTCATTGTTGATCTTGCGACTTTGGAGGCCAATAAGATTTCCGTCGGGCCAAATGCAAGCTTGACAGGGGTCTTTGAGTCGCTGAAGTTTTCAGAAGGTCTTTCGATAAGCACGACCGGCCAGATCAAACCAAATTTGCAAGTGGAATTTGCCGGGACCACCGGTCAGTTTTCAAATGCATCTTCCACGGCAATCACGAGATTGAGGCTTGCTGCAGGTGTGCTATCGATGGGTAGCGACGGAATTGATAATCTGGATATATCGGGAGCAAAGGCGGTGTTGAATGTGGCAGCAGCTGATGTCAACGTGCTCAATTTTGGCCCCGGAGGCATATTGGAGTTTGGCCAGACGGCGGCATTGGCTGTTTTGGAAAACATCACTTCTACTGCGACGCAAACCTCCAAAGCCTTGATTACGGCCCCTTCTTCGGGAAGCAGCTTAGTCTATGATGTCTATCGAAAGCTTTGCTTCGAACATATCAACGTCACCAATGTCAACAAATCGGGACAGGGTATCATCAATTTGGGAGCAGGGGCGACGGTACAGAATGCGAGTGGTTGGCTTGCCCAGAGTTGCGGTGAAGTGCTTTTCGCCAACTTTGAGACTTCCTATACCTGCGTTGGTTCGGCTGTCACTTTTGACAACCAAAGCGAGGGGGCTGTCTCTACCTACCTATGGGACTTTGGGCAGGGATCGACCTCCAATCTGGAAAATCCGATCTTTGTCTACAACACCGCTGGCACCTATCTAGTGAAACTTACCATTTCCAATAGCCAAGGATCTACAGATTTTGAGCAGGAGGTCACCATAGGAACAAATGCTTTGGCAAAACCAGTCATCGTCATAAACGGCGACCAATTGACTTCGCAGCAGCCAGGCACCTCTTATCAATGGTACTTGAATGGGCAGGTGATTTCAGGCGCGACCCAGCGAAGCTTCGTCGCCAATGCGGATGGTTCATATCAGGTGGCGATCTTTGACGAGACTTGCAACAGCATCTCTGATCCGGTGGTCATTTCTGCTATTCCTGAGCCCGATTTGAGTCGGTTTGGAATCTTTGTTGGGCCGATTCCTTCCTATGATCAAGTCGCCGTTCAGTTTGCAAATGAGTATAGAGGCAAGATTACCATGACGCTGGTCGACTTGGCCGGACGGGTATACCAGACAAGCGTTTTGGGGAAAAATGCGGACGAGCTCATCGAATACATCTCACTGCCAGCGGCCTCCGGCATGTATCTGCTGAAGATTGAGACAAGTAGCCTGATCTTGCATAAAAAGCTAATTAAGTACTGATATGAAGAGGCTGGTGATATTTGTGTTTTTGCTTTTGTCTAGGGGAGCGATCGGCCAAATCTCAAACCTCGATTTCAATGGCGTGCCTGCGCGGGTAACCCCTTATTCCGGGGTTGACGGTTCGCCGTATCTCTTCCCGGACTGGGGAAAAGCTTCGGTCGCCACAAGCAATGGCGGAGTGAAAGAAAATGTGCCCTTTCGTTTCGACATCCATACCAATGAGTTGGAGGTGGTAAATGAAGCGGGGAACAATATTATTCTCGACAAAAATTATCTTGAATACGTGGTCTTGGAGCGGCCGATCAGCCAGATTGCTCAGAGTACCTCTCCCGGATTGTTGCCTCAGCTGCTTTTCAAGAAAGGTTTTGAAATCCTCCCTGGAGTCAGCGAGACGGATTTGGTCAATGTATTGGAAGAGGGAGAGCGATATACCCTAGTGCGCAGGTTCTACTCGGATCTGGTGACTCCGCCAAAAAACAGCTATGCGCCGACAGCGGGAAAGATGTTTGTTTTTGTGGAAAACTTATACCTGATCGATTCCAATGGAAAAGTCAGTCCGATAAAGCCCAAAACCAACGCAGTTTTGAAGGAAATCGATCCTCGGGACTTGGAAAAGGCCAAGCAACTGATCAAGGAGCAAAAGTTGGATTTGGGTAGGGAGGATCATCTAGTGGCTTTTTTCCAGGAACTCAACAAGTGATCGTATAAGCTTGGATGATGTCGCTCGTGGTCCTTCTAAAAGGCAATCACGATTTCTGGTTTCTTATCCTTGTTCTTTTGCCTAACTTTGCAGCGAATTTCAAGAACGATGATTCATATTTCACGAAAGGAACATTTCAACGCTGCTCATAAACTTTGGAACCCCAACTGGTCCGATGAGAGGAACTTTGAGGTGTTCGGTCCCTGCGCCAATGTCAACTGGCATGGACACAATTTTGAACTGATTGTCACGGTGAAAGGACTGCCTGACCCCGAGACTGGCTTTGTGGTTGACTTGAAGCAGCTTAGCACCTTGATTCGCAGACTGGTCATAGACAAAGTAGACCATAAAAACCTGAACGTTGACGTGGATTTTATGCAGGGCAAATTAGCCAGCTGCGAAATCCTGGTGATGGAGTTTTGGAAGATCCTCGAGCCTGCCATCAAAGAAATCACGAAATACGGGGGCTTATACAAGCTCACCCTCTATGAGACACCGAGAAACTTCGTGGAGTACTTTGGAGAGTGATTTGTTTTTCTCAATTTGTTAGTGGTTAGCAGTAAGTTGTAAGAAGTATTACAGTCTATTGAATTAATTTTTTTAGATGGCCTTTGTCAATTTTTACTATGAGTTGGATGTGTACAAGCTTGCCCGACAGTTGGCATCATCGATTTATGTCTTGACTCTGGAATTCCCTAAAGAGGAAAAATATTCCCTCACGGATCAAATTAGAAGGTCTTCACGTGCAATTGGAGCACAGATAGCCGAGTCCTGGGCAAAGCGGAGGTACCAAAATCATTTCATCTCAAAGCTGACTGATGCCGATGCGGAGCAGTATGAAACCAAACACTGGATTGAGATTGCCTTTGATTGCGAGCTGGTGACTTTGGACCAAAAGGACGATATTGTTCAGAAATGCGGGATGATAAACACAAAATTGAATGCCATGATTGCGAAAGCCGATTTGTTTTGTAATCAACCCAAATAGTGCGGTCGATGAGATAGACTACTCACGACTTACTACTCACACCGGTAAACTGATCATCGTCCCCTTGAAGGAAATACACAACCAACCTACTAGAATCTACATCATCTCCGGAGAGCGTTCTGGAGACTTACATGCATCAAATCTCGTTCTCGCGATCAAAAAGCGAGAAGCCAAAATCCAATTCCGTGGAATGGGAGGGAACTATTCCAAAGAGGCAGGTGTAGACCTTGCAGTGGACTATTCCGAGGTGGCGCTGATGGGCTTTCTCGAGGTCGTATTGGGCTTTCGCAAAGTGCTGAAATATCTCAACTTGGTAAAAAATGACCTGTTGAGCTACCGTCCTGATGCCTTGATTTTGGTGGACTATGGAGGATTCAACATGAAGATTGCGGCTTTTGCAAAGGAGCATGGAATCCCCGTTCACTATTACATTCCTCCGAAAGTTTGGGCTTGGAATCAAAAACGCGCCCTAAAGCTTAATCAGATTACTGATGAGATCTATTCCATCCTGCCTTTTGAACCAGAGTTTTTCGAGAAGTTTGGGATGAAAGTCCACTTCGTCGGAAATCCGCTTTTGGATGAAATCAGGAAGTTTCAAGCCCACGATTTCTTTTTTCAGAAGAACGAACTCAGCTATCAGCCTATCATCGCCCTGCTGCCCGGAAGTCGAAAGCAGGAGATTTTGGCGATGCTCGATAAGATGGTCAGCCTAGTCAGGGAATTCCCAAATGCGCAGTTTGTGGTGGCAGGAGTGGACAGTCTTCCCGAGTCCATCTATGAGCCCGCCAAAAAAGCCGGGATCAAGTTGGTCTTCAACCAGACCTACGATCTGCTTTCCCATTCTACAGCTGCTGTGGTGACGTCAGGAACTGCAACTTTGGAAACGGCTCTGTTTCGAGTTCCTCAGATTGTGGTTTACAGGACTTCTTCCGTGTCCTATTTGATCGCAAAGAATCTGATCCGAGTTCCGTTTATTTCCTTGGTCAATTTGATTGCAGGAAAGGAAGTTGTGAAGGAATTGATTCAGGATGATTTTTCTGTGGAAAAAATCAAAACGGAACTGATGCAAATCTTCTCCAACGTGGTCTATAAAGGTGAGATGCTGCAGGGTTATGACCTGATTCGGGAGCGGATTGGCGAAGCCAGCGCATCGGATACCACCGCCCAATTGATACTCGATTCTCCGAAAAAATAAAACCCCGCCTCATCGAAGCGGGGTTTGTAAGTTTAGGCGACTTGGAGTCGCTTGAATTTTGATTTGTCAAATTTGGACCTCGCGTAATCCTCGTCTATGGTCAATTCCTTGACAGAGTCATCCGAAGGGAGCTCATACATCGCGTCGGTGATGATCGCTTCGCAAATAGAGCGAAGGCCACGTGCCCCAAGATTATATTCCACCGCTTTGTCCACGATAAAATCCAGCGCGCTGTCTTCAAAGGTCAATGCTACCCCCTCCATTGCCAGCAACTTGGTGTATTGCTTTACCAAGGCATTTTTGGGTTCGGTCAAAATCCTCTTCAGGGCATCCTTATGCAAAGGATCCAAGTGAGTCAGGACAGGAAGCCTACCGATCAATTCCGGTATTAAGCCAAACGCCTTCAAGTCTTGTGCGGTCACGTATTGAAGGAGGTTCTCGCGATTGGCCTGAGGCGTGTTACTAGTTTTGCTGAATCCCATGGGCTGGGTGTTCATTCGTTTGCCGATATGCCGCGCTATTCCGTCAAACGCGCCACCGCAGATGAAGAGGATGTTTTCCGTATTTACAGCAATCATCTTTTGGTCTGGATGCTTTCTCCCTCCCTGAGGAGGCACATTGACGACAGTTCCCTCCAGAAGCTTTAACATAGCCTGCTGTACGCCTTCGCCGCTCACGTCGCGCGTGATGGATGGATTGTCTGACTTGCGGGCTATCTTGTCGATTTCATCGATATAGACGATGCCTCGCTCAGCAGCTTCCACATTGTAATCTGCGGATTGAAGCAAACGGGTCAGGATGCTTTCCACATCTTCTCCCACGTAACCTGCTTCGGTCAGAACCGTTGCGTCAGCGATGCAGAAGGGGACTTCCAGTGTCTTGGCAAGGGTCTTAGCAAGATAAGTTTTGCCCGTGCCCGTGTCGCCTACCATGATGATATTAGACTTTTCGATCTTGATCTCGTCATGGTCATCCTTTTGCTGGAGTCGCTTGTAGTGGTTGTAAACCGCCACGGTCAATACTTTTTTCGCCTCTTCCTGGCCAATGACATATTGATCCAAGTAGGACGTCAGCTCCTTGGGCTTCTTTAATTTAAACTTTGGTTTAGCGCCCGGCTTCTTGGTTTTTTCCTCTTCACCAAGAATCATGTGCGCCTGGTCGATGCAGAAATTACAGATATGGGCGGAAATGCCCGATACCATCAAATCCACATCTTTTTTGTTTCTGCCGCAGAAGGAGCAGGTAACTTGAGCCATGCTTATACTTTTTTAACTAATACTTCGTCGATCAGGCCGTATTCTTTGGCCTCCAGAGCTCTCAGCCAATAATCCCTGTCAGAGTCCCTTTCAATTTCTTCGTAGGTTTTGCCCGTATGGTTAGCTAGTATTTGATACAATTCCTCTCTCATCGACAATATAAGTTTCAACGAGATTTCCATGTCTCTAGACTGGCCTTGCATACCTCCAGAAGGCTGGTGAATCATCACCCGCGAATGCTGAAGCGCTGACCTTTTGTTTTTGGCACCTCCAGCGAGAAGCACAGCGCCCATCGAAGCGGCTATGCCGGTACAGATAGTCGCTACATCCGGCCCAATGTACTGCATAGTATCATAGATACCGAGACCGGCGGTCACAGAACCTCCTGGACTGTTGACATAGAGAAGGACATCTTTCTTGGCATCCACGGACTCCAAGAAAAGCAATTGCGCCACGATGATGTTGGCAATGTGGTCATCAATGCCCGTGCCCAGGAAAATGATGCGGTCCATGATCAAGCGGGAAAACACATCAATCTCTCGGAAGTTTTGCGGTCTTTCCTCGATCACTGAGCGGGTCATGTTTTCGATGTGCTGGGTATATTGGTCAAAAGCCGTCCCGCTTACGCCCTGGTTGTGAATGGCGTATTTTCTAAATTCTTCTTTGTTAATCATTTTTGAGTTTGTTGTGGTAACAAAAATAAAAAAGTCCTTAGTAAAAGGACTTTTCAATATAAACTCTAAATCGTATTACTTCTCTAAAAGTTCCTTGAATTCGTCGATGGAAATCGCCTTTTCGTTGAGGTCGATTTTCTCCTGTACGAATGCGAGTACTTTTTCATTCTGCACCGAGGTCATCATGTTCATGTAGTTTTGCCCCTCGTTGCCTTTGAGGTAATTGTCGACAAACATGTCCATGCTCGCCTCCAACTGTGAACCAAGACCTGAGGAAGCAAATTGCTCCCGGATCATTTCCTTGGTTTTTTCGACCACATCGGCGTGCTCGGCTTGGATGCCGTTTTCCTTGGCAATTTCGTTGGAAATCAGAGACCAAGTCAGTTGCTTGGCATAGATTGGGTATTCGTTTTCTACGTCAGTTTCGGATACCTTTCCCTCATTTGCCCTTAGAAGCCATTCTTTGAGGAATGAGTCTGGGAGGTCAAGGTTTGCCTTGTCGACCAAAACCTTTTTAAGTTCTTCTTCTGTGAATACCTTGGATTCACGGTTGTAGCTCTCCTGAAGCGTTTCTTTAACTTTTGCGATAAATTCCTCTTCGGATTTCACGGTGTCAGGACCGAAAATCTTGTCGAAAAATTCCTGGTTCAGTTCAGCATTCTCGGTTCTGTTGATGTTTTTCACTTCAAAGGTAAAGGCTCCGGTAGCTTCTGCTGCCTCCTCGTCCGTCAAGCCGAAAGCTTCAGACCATTCGTCCTTTTTCACTTCTTTCGCATTGAATTCAACCACTGAATCTTTGCTTACCCCGATGAATTTGGCGGCAAGTTTTTTGGAAAGTTTTGCGGTGGGAAGAGAAAGAGTTTTGGTAAATTCTCCTTCAGTAGCCTTCAAGTCGCCGTAGATGTTGTCACCAGCTTCGCTTACTTCAGGGTTGGTGCTGTTGCCATACTGTGACTTCAGGTTGTCGATGGTTTCATTGACCAGCTTGTCGTCGACTTTGATGGAATACTTCGTTCCTTTGACTGTGCTGTCCAACGCGACCGCCACACCGTCTACAAATCCGATCTTGTATTCAAAGTCGAATTGTTTCTGGGTTTTCCAGTCAATGGAATTGTCTTCTTTTTCTACTGGAAGTGGCTCTCCAAGAATCCTGAAAGTCTGCTCTTTTAGATAGTTGTTCAGCGACTCACCCAGGATAGCGTTGATTTCATCCACCAATATGGAAATGCCATACATGCTTTTCACCATTGAGATCGGAGCCTTGCCTGGTCGGAAGCCTTTGATGGCAGCCTTTTTAGCATAGTCCTTGAGTTTGGCATCAACCTTCGGTTGATAATCTGCTTCGTTTAGCGTAATTTTAATTGAAGCTTGATTTGCTGAATGCTTGTCTAACGTGATTTCCAAGGTATATAGA
>CAZTJM010000042.1:0-32550 GCA_964613865.1 uncultured Limnohabitans sp.
ACCCTAGACTGGATTCGATTTTCCCAAAGGAAAAACCCGCCTTGCTGCACGGAGACATCTGGTCGGGCAACGTGATCTGCGACGGGGAAGGCCTGCCCTGCCTGATTGATCCAGCGGTGTACTACGGACACCGGGAAATGGACATCGCCTTTTCCCGACTTTTTGGCGGGTTTGACTCACGGTTTTATGAGGCCTACGACTCCATCGTTCCCTTGGAGCCAGATTTTGAAAGCCGTATGGGGATCTACAATCTCTATCCCCTGCTCGTTCACCTTAACCTCTTCGGCACAGCCTATCTGCCTGGGATCGAAAAAATCGTCAAACGCTTTCAATAATGAACTTCCAAATCCGAACCTATCAGGAAAGCGATGCTCCGGCCATCCTGGAGATCATCAATGACTCCATCCTAAACACCTTTCACAACTACGATTACGATCCGAAGACTTTGGAAGAAGTGCAGACGCAATTCTCCGAAAAACTGGCTGCTGGGTTTCCCGTCCTGATCGGTGAGATCGGGGGAGAGCTTGCGGGCTATGCGACCTTTGGGAAGTTCCGCGCAAAGCCCGGCTACAACACCACCATAGAGCATTCGATCTACCTGACGGCAAAATCCCAAAATCAGGGACTTGGATCGGCTTTGATGAAGCAGCTGATCGCAATCGCAAAAAGCGAAGGCTATCACGTGATGATCGCCGGAATGGACTCCGAAAACCTGGGCAGCTACCGCTTTCACGAAAGGCTGGGCTTCCGCGAAGTCGCACGGTTCCCCGAGGTGGCTTTCAAGTTTGAAAGATGGCTGAACTTGGTGTTCATGCAGCTGAAGCTGGATTGACTTCAGTGGCGTGCCAGCTAGAAGGCATACTCTGGGTTTTGGTTGACGTGGTCCAAAAAAGCCTCAATTTCGCCAAAATAGAGATTCGGCTGCTCGATCCAGCCCCAATGGCCGCAGTCCGGCAAAATCAGCATTTTTGAATTTTTGAGCGTCTGGTGCGCATCAACAATCAGCTGCTCCATAAAAATGTCATGCTCTCCCTGAATCAGCAATACGGGCTTTTTGAACCGTTTCATTTTGTTTTCGGCAGACAAGCTGTTCGATTTAATATCAGTCTTCACCCAATTTGTTACACGAGGATTGGCTGAGAACATCGCCTGTGCCATCTTCTTGACTGTCTCAGCGTCGTCCCTGTAGATGTAGGCTGCAGTCCTTGCCTCTGCAAAATTCCTCAAATTGACGGCGCTACTATCTCCAGATTTCAATCTAGCTTCAAAAACCTTCAGAGAGTCAAACTCCGTCTTACTTAGGTTTTTGATGGGATTGGAATTGAGAAACAGTCCCTTGTCGCTCATACCGGCCGAATGAGATTGGATCATGGCTTTTACTCGTTTGGGGTGCTTTGCCGCATAGAAGTAGGCGAGCATTCCCCCAAATGATTGGCCAAACACAATCCAACTATCGATCTCCAAATGCTCCCGCAAAACTTCGATGTCCTTGATCATCCTTTTAATATTGATGTGTTTCTCGTCCAAAGTGGGAACTTCGGATAGCCCAGTCCCTCGCTGGTCGTAGATGATCACCGCGTTGTCTTGAGCAAGCTTTTGCGCTAAGTCAGCCATCCCTCCGGAGCTCATGCCGGGGCCACCATTGATAAGGAGCAAAGGGTCACCCGTACCAAAAATCCGGTAGTGCAGTTTGGCTCCGTTACCAAAAATCACGTCCTCCTGAGCCAGGGAGGGCATACTTGCAAGTAGAACAAGCGCCAAGAATACATATTTCATTAAAAAATTCGATGTGTTTTGGATCTATTATCGATCCACTAGATTCTTTATTTCGATAGCTAACCTACTTGATTTCTACCTTTTTCCCGGCTCGAACAGCCTCGTAGATCGCGTCGATGATCACCAGATCTTTGAGGCCTTCCTCTCCATCCACGGGAATGACCGGCTTTTTCCCATCCAGGATTATCGCCGCCATTTCGTCCATCTGGGTGGTCTGGTGAGTGATATGCTCACGCTCGATAGGCCCTTTGTTGGTCCAAGCCTTGATCGGGCCGTAGCCTGTCGAGGGTTGCATCTCAGCAAAGCCTTTGGTACCGTTTAAGAAAAACTTGTCAAGATTATTGAGCGCATAGGTAGATAGGCAGGAAGCGATCGCTCCGGAGGGAAATCCCATCTGAAAGGTGATAGTCTCGTCCACGCCCTCTTTGAATTTAACCGGATCAGTCTTGGACTCCTGCGCCGTCACCCAAATGGGCTCTTCTCCCAGCATGTACCGGGCGCCGTTGACAGAATAGATCCCAATATCCATCATGGAGCCTCCGCCCGCCAGCTCCCGGTTGAGTCGCCACTGCGTTGGATCGCCAATGATAAAGCCACTAAGGCCTTGGAAAAACAGGGTTTTTCCAAATTCTCCAGCACGCTGCATCCGCACCACTTCCAAGGTTTTCGCCTCAAAGTGCATGCGGTAGCCGACTAGGAGATGAACGCCGGCCTTGGTGCAAGCATCGACCATCTCCCGCCCCTCTGCAGCATTGAGCGCCATGGGCTTTTCGCTGATGACGTGTTTTCCGGCAGCGGCCAGGCGGAGACAGTGAGGTTTGTGAAGAGAATTGGGTGTGGTCATGTACACCACATCGATATCCGGATTGTCTTTTACTTGATCAAAATTTTCGTAGTTGTAGCAGTTTTTGGCGGGGATACCGTACTTGTTCTGCCAATCGGCGATCTTGGACGGAGTACCGCTGACCACCCCCACGAGCTTGGCACGCTTGCAGTCTTTCATGGCTTCTGCCACACGTGTACCGTAGCTGCCGAGCCCCATTATGGCGACACGGAGGATTTTGTCTTCATTTTGTGTTTGCATAGCTGAAAGGGTAGTTGCGTAGGGCAGGCTCAGGGCCAAAGTGGAAATCCCTGCTTTTTTGAGAAAAACTCTTCTGTTGTCCATCGAGCTGAAGGTTAACGGGTTTGATTCACTGAATATAGCCAATCATAAATTGAATAGCCAAACACTCTTCGCCCACATAACTACAATCATATCTTTCTCCTCACCGCCTGAAAGGTATTTCTGGAAGCCTGCTCCAGCAGTACCTCATAGCCATCCAAATAGGCGGAAATCTCTTCTTGCGCTGGATGCAAAACGGTCAGGAGTTCCAAGCCCTCATTATATCGGATTTCAAATTCCGACTTTAGCTTCTCCAGCAATTGGTCCAGCTTAAAGAGCTGTGCATCGATGACGATGGAAATACTGATAGCTGAGAGCTGAAGCATGTTAACACGCAGCTTCAAGGCTTGCAATCGCTCGTACACCCGATGGATATGAAGCTCTTCGATAAAAGTGAAATCCGTCACCCTGAAGCTGACTAGAATTTGCTCTTTTTTCAGAACGATGGTAGGCACTTCGTGTGGGATGGCAGCACCGTGAATCTTTGTGCCCGGCGCCTCTGGATCGAGAAAGGACTTCACAAAAAGTGGAATCCCAACGTTTGCCAGGGGCTTGATGGTCTTGGGATGGATAACAGAAGCGCCGAAATAAGTCATCTCCGCTGCTTCCCTGTAGCCCAGCTCGTCGAATTTGCGCGTGTCAGAGAAGATCTTGGGATCTGCATTGAGCACTCCGGGAACGTCCTTCCAGATTGTCACTGAGCTCGCACTTAAGCTTGTCGCGAGGATTGCGGCGGTGAAGTCAGACCCCTCGCGGCCTAGCGTTGTCGGCCTCCCCTTGGGATCCGAACCAATAAACCCCTGCGTCAAAATGGGGAAATTCCCAAGGATTGGCTGCCACTGGGACAAGCAGGATTTCGCAGTCTTCTCCCAATCAATCTTTGCGAAGCGAAAGTCGGAATTGGTCTTCACCACCTCCCGCGCGTCCTTCCAAACGACCAGCAGATCTTGTGAGCAAAGGTATTCGACCACGATCCGGGAAGAGACAAGCTCCCCAATTCCCACGATGGAATCGTAAAATTCGTCGTAGTTTTCTCTACTCAGGTCCAGCTCAAGTTTGTTTTCCAGCTGGAGAAAAAGATTCTCAACCTGCGCAAAAATGGGATGTCCGGCAGAAAAAAGCCCTTGGCAAATCTCCAGATGAAAGGCCTTTAAAGTTGAACTATTCTGTGAAAAATCTTCTTTGGCCAGTTTTTTTGATAGAATGGACTCAAGTGCGTTTGTCGTCTTTCCCATTGCCGACACCACGATTACCATGTCTTTACGCAATCGATTACGGAGAATTTCAGTTAAGTTTTTGACCGCAATGCTATCTTTGACAGAAGCACCGCCAAATTTATAGACCAAAGTTTTTGCCATAGGTATTTATTCTTAATTTTCACGGGTATAAACCCAAATATTGCACTTTTCTCAGAATGAAAACTTCACCGTATCAACCAGACCAAACCAACCTCGCCTACTCCGTCGGGGTGACGCTAGACCGATTCATCAAGCTCAAGCAAAGTGACTTTCCCTTTGCTTCCGGAGAATTGTCCCAGTTGCTCCGCGACATTGCGCTTGCGGCGAAGATAGTCAATCGTGAAACCAACCGCGCTGGACTATCCAACATCGGGGGGGCCTTTGGGCAGACCAATGTCCAGGGCGAGGAACAGCAAAAACTCGACGTCATCGCCAACATCCGCTTCATGCGCGCGCTCAGCAAAGGAGGCGAAGTCTGTGCCATTGTTTCCGAAGAGGAGGACGAGGTGATCGACCTGCAAAACAACTCTGGCAAGTATGTGGTCGCCATAGACCCCTTGGACGGCAGCTCCAACATTGACGTGAACATCAGCATCGGAACCATCTTTTCAATCTATCGGAGAAAGACTCCCGTGGGCAGTCCCGTCACCTCCGAGGACGTCATGCAGCCCGGAAACCAGCAGGTGGCCGCGGGCTATGTCCTGTATGGCTCTTCGACCATGCTCGTCTATACCACGGGATGTGGCACCAACGGCTTTACCTACGAGGCGAGTTTGGGCGAGTTTTTCCTCTCCCATCCGAGCATCCAAGCTCCAAAAGACGGGCTGATCTATTCAATCAACGAGGGTCTCGAATACGAATGGCAATCCGGCATCAAAAACTATATACATGCTTGCAAAAAACGGAAATTCCAGTCTCGCTATATCGGAAGTCTGGTGGCCGACTTTCACCGAAATCTCCTCAAAGGTGGCATCTATCTTTATCCCTCAACATTGAAAAATCCCAACGGAAAACTCCGACTCCTTTACGAGGCAAATGCTTTGGCATTTCTCATTGAGCAAGCGGGGGGAAAAGCAAGTGATGGCGGTGGGAGAATTCTTGATATCCAGCCCGAGAGCCTTCACCAGCGAACACCGCTTTTCATCGGCTCATCGGCTATGGTCGAGGAAGCTGAGCAGTTTATCAACATTCCAGAATCGCAGATCACGGGAATCAGCCATTGACCGAGATTTTATTCTGAATTTGAATCTTTCAGCTTAACTTACTTGCTGAAAAATTCATAACCCATGTCCTTAAACAAACATTATTTACCTATTGCACTTTTGGCAGGAGCGGTTTCCCTGTGGGCTTCCTGCACGCCAAAAGAAACGGCCACCGAAGCGGTGAGCGATTCCACAGTCCTCGAAACGGAAAGAATGAGTATCAGCGTGGACACCCTCCACAGCGACTTTGAAAGCCCCTGGGGCATGACCTGGCTGTCTGACGGGCGAATGCTGGTTACGGAGAGAAAAGGTGAAATCCTGATCTTCAAGGACGACAAGTTTACCGGTGAAAAAGTCCAAGGCCTGCCAGCAGTACATGTGGTGAACCAAGCTGGCCTGCTCGATGTCGCTGCACATCCGAAGCATGCCGAAAATGGCTGGATCTACATCGCTTATGCGAAGAATTTTGAGGACAGCACCGGCGCTACCACCATCATGCGCTTCAAGCTGGACGGCAATACTGCCGTGGAGCAGCAAGACCTGATCACCGCTGGACCATCCTGGAAGGGTGGACGCCATTTCGGTAGCCGGATCGTATTCGACAACGAAGGCCATCTCTTCTTCTCCAACGGGGACAAAGGCGATACGCCGATGAACGCACAGACGCTGAGCAATGCGCATGGTAAAGTCCACCGTATCAACGACGACGGAAGCATCCCAGCCGACAATCCCTTCGTGGACTCTACCGATGCGGTCAAATCCATCTGGAGCTATGGCAACAGGAATCCACAAGGCTTGTATTTCGACAAGGCAAATAACATCCTTTGGGAAACCGAACACGGTCCAAAAGGGGGAGATGAGCTGAACATTATCGAAAAAGGCAAAAACTACGGTTGGCCGGTCATCACATATGGCATCAACTACAACGGGACCATCTTGGCTGAATTCACTGAAAAGGCAGGAATGGAGCAGCCTATCCACTATTGGGTGCCTTCTATCGCCACCTGCGGACTCACCGTGGTGACTTCCGATAAGTATCCAAACTGGAAAGGCAACATCCTCGTTGGGGCTCTTGCCAAGCAGCATATCGCTCGGGTAGTGTTGAAAGACAACAAGCTCGTGGCGGAAGAAAAACTGCTTCCGGGCATCGGACGGGTACGCCAAGTAGCGGAAAGCCCAGATGGGTATCTCTACGCCATCACAGAGGGAACCGGACTTTTGGTTAAGATCCTACCAGCAAACTAAAAAGCAAAAAGCTCTCCAAACCGGAGAGCTTTCTTTTTTCCAATAGCTTTGAGTTGAGCCAGTAATCCCGATTTTTTTCAGACAAAATCTACGTCTACGCTAAACGGGTATTTCATAAGAAACTGAAGTGCGTCAGAAATTGGTAGATCTTCAAATAGTACACGGTGGAGATTTTCCGTGATCGGCGCGCGGATACCTGCGGTTTTGATGAAAGCGTCTACGATTCTTACGGTGTTGACCCCTTCAGCCACTTCATCCATCGTGGCCAGGATTTGGTCCAACGTCTCCCCTTTCGCCAGTCGAAACCCGACGGTGAAATTTCGGGAATCCACGGAATTGCAGGTCGTAACCAAATCGCCTATGCCAGCCAGTCCCATGACAGACTGGACACTTCCGCCTAGAGCCTTGCTTAGGTGAACCATTTCCACCATTCCTCTTGAGATCAGCAGGCCTTTGGCATTTTCGCCCAATCCCAAACCGGCCAAGGCACCAGAAGCGATCGCAATGATGTTTTTCAAAACACCACTCAACTCGACTCCAATAATGTCCGAGTTGCCGTACACCTGAAACCGCTCAGATCGGAGAAGGCGCTGGCCTTCGAGTATTACCTCGTTGTATTTGCTGGCAACCACCGTCGCGGCGGGATTGCCAAGAATCAGCTCCTTAGAGATATTCGGGCCTGCCAGACAGCCCACTCGTATGGCTACCGTCTCTTGCATGATCACCTCGCTCATGGTCAAAACCTGGCTTCTTTTCAGTTTTTGGACTGTCTCAAGGCTTTCACTCTCACCTAAATTGAGTGCCAGTCCCTTGGTCCCATGAATGATGATGTGATAGGGATAGAGAAAAGGCGCAAAGTTCCTCACCACCTCCAAAAATCCCGTCGAGGGAATCATGAAAAACAGGATGTCACAGTGGCGGCAAAGCTCGCTAGGATTGAAAGTCGCTCGTATGGCAGGATTCAACTCCCGTCCAGAGACAGTGTGGGCCGTGTTGATTTCTTCCACCACTTCTTCCTTTCTCGCAAAAACAACCACCTCATTCTTCTCAGCAAGCATGTTTGCGATCGCCGTCCCGAAACTTCCCACGCCGACCACGCCGACTTTTTTGGACTTAGAAGAGTTTTTCAAGGCCATATCCGTGCAATCTGTTGTGATAAAAATAAAGTAAGCTCATGTCTTCAGTGGCGATATTCCCCTGCTTGTCTCGCACCAGCGGATGCTTCGCATGGTACATGCCGACATTGTCTATGCCATGGCTGATGATCTCGTCGATACCTCGCTTGAGGTGGGGTGCCGCGTCGATCTTGCCTTGACTTTTCAGTTCAAAAATCTTGTTCAAAACCATCTGGCAAGCATCCCTAAACTCCTCATAGGGAATGGAAATTTCCTCTTCCGGCAATCGGATCAGATCAAAGATATCCAGCTTGTTGTTTTTTTGCCTGATCAATTCAAACGCGACGAAGGCCACCAAATGCGAGCTGAACATGCGATTGATGATGTGAAACTCCTCCACGATGCGTTTGCCCAGCATGTTGGTATATTCCTCCTCCCGCTGCTGATCGATGGTGACTTTCCCCTCCGAAATAAAATAGTCCCGCGTGTCGATCCTGCGGCCACGCTTATCAAGGCTATGTCCATCCTCATCCACATAGTTGCCCAACACATCCATGGCCCTCCCGATGGACACGGAAATGTCCGATCCCTTCGTGAAGAATTTGAACAAAAACTTGGAGATCTTGTACGAAGTGGAAAATTCGTCATTTTCCTTGTAATACCTCTCCTGCCCCGTTGTGCTCAAGTGCTCTTGGATCAGTCCCGGCGCCTCCAGCACAAAGTGGTAGTTAATCGTCACCGGAACGATGAATACTTTGCCAGAGATGTCGTTGAAACCATTCTGAAAATTTGCCCGCTGCGCCTCAATGGCTGTACTCAACAGGCCGAGTTTTAGTCTGGACTCGATCATACCGCTCCTAGAGCGTGTACCGCCGGGAAAAAAAAGACTATGGCAGCCAAACTGGATCGCCTCCATGGAGTAGGTCTTCAGCGTCTCCAGATACATCAGATTTTTCTTTCTTCTATCCACCTTGTAAGCGCCCAGCGCATTCATGAAATAGGCGAAGATGGAGATATTGAAGAGGTTTAATCCTGCGCCATAGATAAAGGGCGGCATGCCCAACACCGAAATAATCCACCCGATCAATACGCTGTCCAAATTGGAAAAGTGGGTCGGCACCATGACGATAGTCCCCTTGGTAGCCAAGTCGCGGATCTGGTCGGTCTGTCCCGTAATCTGGATTTTGTCCTGTAGCGTATATTGCGTACTGAAGATGGACTTGATGCCTTTCACCCTGGCCGCATTGAGCAGGCGGGCAAAACCGTAAGTCACGATACTTCTGGTAAACTTGTAGTGGGACGCCTTGAAATTGGAGGCGATCTCCTCTGCGTAGCGCGAAGTAATTCGGTGAAGCAGACCCTGGTAGGCAAGGAAGCGTCGCTCTCTGTCCAGCGTCGTGTCGTTATTGGTCTGGAGCAGGGAATTTTTGACCTCGTTCCAAAACTCATTTTCGTCATCCGGATCAACGGCCCAAGGATTTTGCTTGACGCGGAGCTTTTCGCGGTAGAGTGTGGTTTCAAGTTCCTCCTTTAGAATATCCGGATTCTTCCCCGTCAATCCTAAAATCCTAGCCTCGGCCAGCTCGGCCACCTTCTTCACAAACTCTTTGCGCTCTCTAGCCAACTTCACCACCGGCCATTCGTCTTTGCTGGGGATGATCGGATCGTAGCGGTGCTTGATGTATTTCTCTTCCAAGGTGGAATGCTGGTTTTAGAAAGGCCTCAAAGATAGAAAAAATGCCCTTTCCAATGGAGAACATTGGAAAGGCGACGCTGTCAAGACTTTGAGCGGACAAAAAAAGCGACCACCGCCGAGGTCACCAATCCCATCACCGCAGCAAAAACCGTGGATTGGACGATGTAGCTTTTCAGGTTAAAATATTCCTCTGCGGCCTGTTGGTCCATCTGCCCGCTTGAGACAGCGTACTCTATGACGTTATTGAAATAATCTGGGGTGATGAAAGTGCTCGTTATATACTGGCTCAGTGGGGTTAAGATCACCACGACCATGGTGACAATCAGTCCGGCGACAAAACCCTGCTTGAAGCTCATTCGTCCTCCATAGAAGTTCTTCTTCTTGTCCAAAAGCGCAAAAACGTATAAGGCGATGGCAATTGGAGCAAAGAACATGGTATAAGTCGCATGCTGGTCGATGTGGACATCATGCCAGCCCATCGCCTTTTCGAAGATCATCCAGATCAGCCCGGCAAGGATAAACAGGACGCCCCATTTTATTTCAATTCGGATGTTTTTCATTGAGTTTGGATCGTTTATGGGTTTGATGAATTTCCAATTCATACAAAATACACAAAAAGCACCAAAACGATCCTCCGATTGACGCGTTTGATTGGGCCTCTATCATAGAATCACTTGCCCGTGAGCTAAAGGGTATTATTTTTACGCCAGCATTGCCGGATGAAACCAGACCTCAAACAAATACAAGTCCCCATTGAAGCCGAAATGGCTCAATTCGAGCATAAGTTCAGGGACTTTATGAAAAGCAAGGTCAAGCTCCTCGACCACATCACCAACTACATCGTCAAGCGCAAAGGCAAGCAGATGCGTCCGATGTTCGTTTTTTTGACGGCCGGGATTTTTGGAGAAATCAACGAGTCCACCCATCGTGGTGCTGCACTGATCGAGCTCTTGCACACCGCCAGCTTGGTGCATGACGATGTCGTCGACGATGCCAACTACCGGAGGGGCTTTTTCTCGGTAAATGCCCTTTGGAAAAACAAAATCGCTGTATTGGTGGGAGACTATTTGCTTTCCCGCGGATTACTACTGAGCGTAGAATACGGAGATTACCATCTGCTTCGCATCGTATCAAATGCCGTTAGGGAAATGTCCGAGGGAGAGCTGCTCCAAAGCTACAAGGCCCGCAAGCTGGATGTGGACGAGGAAGTTTACTACGAAATCATCCGCCAAAAGACTGCAAGCCTCATCGCCAGCTGCTGTGCAGTCGGCGCCTCCAGCGTCCAAAATGACGAAGCGGTGATTGAGAAAATGCGGCTTTTCGGAGAAAAAGTCGGCTTGGCCTTCCAGATCAAGGACGACCTTTTCGACTATGGCGACGAGGAGATCGGCAAGCCGGTCGGAATCGACATCAAGGAGAAAAAAATGACCCTTCCGCTGATCTACGCCCTGCGCAATGCGGACTGGCTGACCAAGAAAAAAATCATCTACCTGATCCGCAACCGATCCGAGGACAAAAAAGCCGTCAACGAAGTGATTGCTTTTGTAAAAAAGAGCGGAGGCTTGGAGTATGCCAAGGAAAAAATGGACGGATTTTACCAGGAAGCGCTGGGTATTTTGGAGGAGTTTCCCGACTCCATCTTCAGAAACTCGCTCAAGGATCTGGTCAGCTATACCATAGACAGAAAAAAATAAGCCTGCCCAAAACTCTGGACAGGCTCTTTATATTCTCCGCTACCTGATCTTAGTGATTGTTCCCCAGTAGCATTTTGTCGTATTCAGTCGACCGTTGGCAACTACTTTTTCATCGCATCCACGGTCTGAATGGTCCCGTCTGGGTTGTGCGTCAGTTCCGCCATTTTGATATTTCGCAAGGGTGTATCCCCTGACAACTGAGTATCGTGGTAAAACAAATACCATTTTCCCTCAAACTGGACAATGGAATGGTGATTGGTCCAACCTTCTACCGGGTTCAATACAATGCCTCGGTAGGTAAAAGGGCCATATGGATTGTTGCCAGTGGCATAGGCAATGTAGTGGGTGTCCCCTGTGGAATAGGACAAATAGTAGATATCGCCAAGTTTGTGCATCCAAGCGGCTTCAAAAAAGCGGCGGTTATTGTCACCGGCTTTGATGGGATTGCCCGCTTCATCCAAAATTTGGATTTCTTTCGGCTTTTCAGAGAGAGACGTCATATCTCCTCCCAATTTCGCGATGTAGGGAACCAAAGCTGCCTCTTCGGGCTCCGGGAGACCAGTTAGCTGACCGTCTCGCCCTGAGACCAGTTTTTGGTCTTCATACCACTGCAACTGTCCGCCCCAGATACCTCCCCAAATCAGGAAATAGTCAGAGCCTTCCTGAAAGACCGCCGGATCCATGCTGAATGTACCCGGAATCGGTTCAGGCTCGGCAGTAAATGGACCACTTGGTTTGTCCGAACTTGCGACGCCAATTTTGAAGATGCCTTCCTTGTCCTTGGCAGGAAAATACAGATAATATTTTCCATCTTTTTCAGCAGCATCTGGTGCCCATAGCTGTCGACTGGCCCATGGAATATCTTCCAATTTCAACACGACTCCGTGATCTGTCACAGGTGATCCGGGCTTCTCCATGGAATAGACATGATAGTCCCTCATGTCAAAATGGGAGCCCATATCGTCCTGTGGTACATCAGTCTTGATATCGTGGGAGGGATAGATGTATATTTTGCCCTCGAAAACGTGCGCGGAGGGATCGGCAGTAAAGAGATCGGTCACAAGGGGCTGGTGGCTGTACTTGGACGCAATGCTATCTTCTGTGGGTTTCTCAGCCATTTCCTCCTGCTTGGGAGCAGAGCAGGCTAAGGCTCCGGTGATCAACAGTCCATAAGACAAGCTCCATTTGATTGGGTTTTTCATAGAATAATAGGTAGAGTTAGATTAGGTTTAAGACTCAAATTAAGAAATACATAGACATATTTATCCCAAACTCAAAATTATCTCCTGATTTTAAAGAGATTACCCAATCCAATAATCTATGGTTAAATACATCCCCGTTCTTCTTCTTTTCTCGCTGACAATTTTCCAGAGCTTCGCGCAGAATTATGTCATTCCCGAAGAAGCAAAACGCATCGTCTTCCTGGGAAACAGCATCACTTACAACGGTAAATTTGTATCCTACATCGACGCATATTTTACCCTCGCCTATCCCGACCGAAAGTTGGAAATCATCAATGTCGGCTTGCCCAGCGAGACTGTGTCGGGTCTGTCTGAGGAGGGTCACGCCGATGGGAAATTCCCGAGACCCGACCTACGCGAGCGACTTCAGCGGATGCTGGTTCAATTGAAACCGGATTTGGTCATCGCCAACTATGGGATGAACGATGGGATTTACCTCCCCTTCGACGAAGGAAGATTCAATGCATACAAGGATGGAATGATCTGGATGCACCAAGCCATAGAAAATTCCGAAGCTGAAATCCTCCACGTCACTCCTCCGGTCTTTGATGAACGAAAAGACGCAGCCTATGCCAATGTGTTGGATATCTATTCGGATTGGTTGATCAGCCTCCGATATACCCAAAATTGGAACGTGATCGATCTCCATTGGCCCATGCGGAAAGTATTGGAAGACCAAAGGAGTTTAAATCCCGAGTTTGCTTTCGCCAAAGACGGGATCCACCCAGATGAGGCTGGACACTTCTTGATGGCAAAAATCCTTCTTCTCGGGCTTGGCGAACAGGTGAGTAATGCAGAAACCCTTGCGGAATTGTTGGCTCCTTTTCCCAATGGATTGCAGGTCTTCGAACTGGTCGAACAGCGGCAGGAGATCCAAAAACTCGCCTGGCTAAATCAAACGGGGCATCAGCGACCTGGGATTCCGGTAGGATTGGAACTAGATGCTGCCCAGAAAAAGGTGGCGGAAATCAATCAAGAGATTCTGACTCTTTTAAAGAAAAAGTCCATCCGCTGAAATTTGGTATGGATAGATAATCAATTTAAAATAAAACACGTATATTAATTTCAAACACACGTGTGATGAAGACTAAGCTGACACTTACCATAGAAAAAGCCGTCATCGAAAAAGCAAAGAAGTTGGCAAGTAATTCCGGAAAAAGCCTTTCAGACATGGTAGAAAGCTATCTGGAAAAAGAAATTTCTTCCAAAGAATGGGAAGAGTCTAATCTTCCCGAGGAATTCAAAGGGCTCTTTGGATCTGTCAAGCTGCCCAAAGACCTAAATGAAAAAGAGGAGATTAGAAGAATTTTAAGTGAAAAACACGGCTGATGAAACGGTACTTTTTGGATACAAATATCCTCTTGGACTTTCTTGGCAACCGTCAACCTTTCGGGAAATATGCTTTAGAAATCCTCAATAAATCAAGGCTTAAGGAATGGGAACTTTGGACTTCGGACAATTCGATTTTGACCAGCTACTACATCATTTCGAAGGAAATCGGGGAAAATGAAAGTAGAGTAAAAATCAGTCGTTTAATCAATTTTTTGGAAATTCAACCCATACAAAAGGTCGACATTCAACGAGCTTTAGAATCAGAATTTAAAGATTTGGAAGATGCGGTTCAGCATTTTTGTGCTTCCAGTATCCCCGGTCTTGAAGGAATAATCACACGAAATAAGAAAGACTTTAAGTCCAGTCAAATTCCTGTCTTTGAGCCTTGGGAGGTAGTCTGACCAAAATCGATGGTATCAAATGATACTATCATCGATCACTCAATCCAACCCCTCCAAAAACCCATTAAACTCGGCAAATCCTTTTCCCATCGGGATTACCTTTTTCTCGCCTTCCAGGAAAGCAGCCAATCGCTCAGGCAGAACCAATTCTTCTCCAAATGCTTCTTCGACCACGTCCCGGAACTTGCCTGGATGGGCAGTTTCAAGGAATACTCCAACATAACCAGGGTTCTCGGACATGAAATCCTTCAACCCCAAGTATCCCACCGCTCCGTGGGGATCTAGCGTATAGCCCTTTGGCTTCACCGCTTGAATTGCTTGGACCGTTTCTTTATCGGAGTAAAAATAGCCTCTCACTTTTTCCCGAAACAGGCTCTCGTCATTGTGATAAAGCGAAAGAAGTCTAGGAAAATTGCTCGGATTGCCCACGTCCATGCTGTTGGACAACGTCTGGATGGAAGGCTTCGCGGCAAAAGTATCACCTCTCAAATAGTCCGGCACGACCTTGTTGACGTTGGTAGCTGCGACGAAATGATCTATGGGAAGTCCCATTCTTTGCGCTAAAATCCCGGCGCCGATATTCCCAAAATTCCCGCTAGGAACTGCAAAAACAACCTTCTTTCCCGCTTTCGGAAGTCTAGAATACGCATAGAAATAATACAGACATTGGGGAATCCAGCGGGCAATGTTGATCGAATTGGCTGAAGTCAGCAGCAGTTTTTCATTCAGCTCAGGATCCAAAAACGCCTGCTTCACCAGCGTCTGACAGTCGTCAAAAACCCCATCCACTTCCAAGGCCGTGATGTTTTGACCCAAGGTGGTAAATTGTTTTTCCTGCAAAAGGCTGACTTTTCCCTTCGGAAAAAGGATGATCACTTCTACCCCATCGACTCCCAGAAAACCATTGGCTACGGCACTCCCAGTGTCTCCGGAAGTCGCGACCAAGACCCGGACGGTCTTATCATTTTTCCCATGAAGCATACTCATCAGCTTGGAGCAGAACCTCGCCCCAAAATCCTTGAAAGCCAAAGTTGGCCCATGAAAGAGTTCCAAGCTGTAAACATCATCCTCCACCTTCACGATCGGAGCATCGAATGTCAGCGTATGATCCACCAGCTCCTTGATCTGGTTTTCTTTCAAATCCTCCGAAAAAAGGGCACCAATCACGGCATAGCCAATTTCACGGAAGCTCATTTTAGAAAGACTTTTGATCAGTTCCTTTGGCAATACCGGAATCTGTTCCGGCATGTAGAGCCCATTGTCGGGGGCTAGGCCCTTGATGACGGCTTGGGAAAGAGAAACTTTGTGGCTGGGATTATTAGTACTGAAGTACTGCATAGGGCATTTTCAAGCTAAGGCCATTGGCCGTCGACAGTGGACAGTCGACCGTTGACCGTTGACTAGATTTACTTTTCTTCTATCACATAAGCTCCGCGGATGTTGACCGCCGAATGGTAAGCATCCACTCCCAAGCCGATGGACTCATATACTTGCTCTGCAGCACGGATGATTGCGGGGGATGTTTCGGATCCTTTGGAAAGTGCGAACATCGTCGGCCCGGACCCCGAAATCCCCATTCCCAAGGCACCGGCACCTTTTACGGCTTCTTTGGTTTCGTAAAAACCCGGAATCAACGTGGCACGGTAGGGCTCTGCGATCACGTCACGCAGCGAACGCCCGATCAACTCAAAATCCTCCTGGAAAAGCCCAGCAATCAGACCGGCGACATTTCCTGACTGTATCGTCGAATGCTTCAACGACACATTATCCCGCAAAACCGATCGTGAATCTGAGGTTTTCAACTCAAAATGGGGATGTAGTAGCGTGCAGTGTAAGCCCTCGGGCACGTGCAGTTTGATGACGTCAAGCGGATGGTAGTCGCGGATCAGCACAAAACCGCCCAGCAAACTGGGAGCGACATTGTCCGCATGTCCTGCTCCACAGGCGACTTTCTCAGCAGCCATCGCAAATGGTAGCAGGCCCTTCTTTTCGAAAGGTACGCCAAGCAGACGGTTCGCGGCGACAAGCGCAGCAACCGCACTGGCCGCACTGGAACCCATACCTGAACCTAGAGGAAGGCCCTTTCGCAGGTATATTTCCATACCCACCTGCCGATCCATCTCGTCAAGCATAGCCTGAATGGCAACCGCACAGGTGTTTTTCTCGACTTCGTAGGGAAGCCTTCCCTGATCCCCTTCGATAGAAACGACCACCAGTCCAGGCTCGTCTTTTAGCCGAACCTCTACCTCATCACCCATGGCATCTATCGCAAATCCAAGGATATCAAATCCACAGGAGACATTGGCAACGGTAGCAGGCGCAAATGCTTTGACCGACTTCATTACTCTCTGGTGTAATTACCGATTCGGATGACATCCGCAAATACTCCGGCAGCTGTCACATCCGCTCCCGCTCCGGGACCTCGGATGATCATCGGACGATCGTGGTAGCGATCTGTAGTCAAGAGGATCATGTTGTCGGATCCCTTCAAACTGGAGAAGGGATGTGATTCAGGAAGCGATTTCAAACCTACTTTTGCTTTGCCATCTTCCAACGTCGCCATAAAGCGGAGCCTTTCGCCCTTTTCGCCCGCCTTACTGAGGAGTTTGGCAAAGTCTTCATCGTGGCCTCTCAGTTTTTCGAAAAACTCCGCCACGGTAGCCGCGTGCTGGCAATCGGCAGGCACCATACTTTGGATGGTGATGTCGTCAAACTCCAGCACCTGCTCGGCTTCTCTGCCAAGGATGAGGATCTTTCTGGCCACATCCATACCGGAAAGATCGTCCCTTGGATCAGGCTCGGTATAGCCTTTTTCTTTGGCGATTTTCACCACTTCGGAGAAAGGCCCACCATTTTCCAGCTCGGAAAAGATAAAATTCATAGAACCGCTCAGCACTGCCTCTATTCGGATGACTTTGTCTCCTGAGAGCATCAAGTCCTGGAGCGTATTGATCACCGGGAGGCCGGCGGCCACGTTGGTTTCATATAGAAACTTGACTCCGCGTCGTTTGGCAATACGCTTAAGCGCACGATACTGGTCCATGGAGCCGGAGTTGGCCTTTTTGTTGGGCGTCACGATGGCTACCTTGGCTTCCAGCACGCGGGAGTATGCATCAGCGACATCTTGGCTAGCAGTACAGTCCACAAACACCGAGTTGGAGAAGTTCATTTCTTCCATTTTCTGGATGAATTTCTCCAAATTCATAGGCTCGTCTTTGTCACTTAGCTGGTAAGCTGGCTTCAGCTCAAATCCGTCTTCATGGAAAGCCATGAAGCGACTGTTTGCCAAGCCGTGGATCTGAACATCGAGTTCGTTGTCCTTGAGCAGCTTGTTTTGTTGCGAGGCGATCATCTTCATCAGCGCCTGCCCAATCAGGCCAGTACCTACCAAGAATACGTGCAACACCTTGTTTTCCGAAAGGAAAAATGCCTCATGAAGTGCGTTGAGGGCTTTTTGCAAGTCGGGTTGGGGGATTACCGCGGAGATGTTCAGTTCTGAACTTCCTTGCGCGATAGCAGCAACGTTGACGTTGTTTCGGCCCAAGGCGCGGAACATTCGGCCGGAAGCGCCAGGATTTTGCTTCATATTTTCACCTACCACCGCGATGGTAGCAAGTCCATGAAGGAGGGACACTTCGTCCATTTCGCCCGATTTGATCTCATAGAAAAACTCCTTCTCGATCGACTCCTTAGCCAAGAATGCTTCATGGGTCTTGATGGCAAGGCAGATGCTATGCTCCGACGAAGCCTGGGAAATCAAAACGATATTGACTTTGGCTTCGGCAAGCGCCCTGAAAACACGGCTCACAGTAGCTCCACCATCGATCAAGCCCGCTCCCTGCACGGTCACGATGGAGATATTGGACATAGAGCTGATCCCTTTGATCAAGGCACCATGGCTCACTTCCCCGTTGATCAGCGTGCCCGGGTTTTCGGGTTCAAAAGTATTCTTGATGTAGATCGGAATATTCTTTTTCATTGCCGGCTGCATGGTAGCCGGGAAAATCACCTTGGCGCCAAAGTGCGACAGTTCCATCGCCTCATTGTAGCTCAGCTGTGGAATAGTGAAAGCGGTATAAACCATCTTCGGATCGGAAGTCAGCACGCCCGATACGTCAGTCCAGATCTCCAAATCCTGCGCTTCCAAAGCGCCAGCGAAAATCGCAGCGGTATAGTCAGAGCCCGATCTTCCCAGCGTGGTGGTTTCCCCTTTCGCAGTGGAGGCAATGAAACCGGTGATGACCTTTACACCGTCATTTTTCAGGAAATAATCCTTGATCAGGGCATTGGTCACTTCATAGTCGACACGTGCCTGACCAAAACGGTCGTTGGTGCGGATCACATCCCTTGCATCGACAAACTGCGTCTTGATGCCCTTGCCAGCCATGGCCTCGGCCAAGATGAATGCGGAAAGCCGCTCACCAAAGCTGGCAACATAATCCAGCGTTCGGCTTGAGTTTTCCTTGATCAGAAAAATGCCGTGAAACAGGTCTTCGAGCTCCTTAAACCGTACTTTGACATAGGTCATAACGGTGGATTGATTTTGCACCGCGATCAGCTGACGCACGATATCGAGATGCTTTTCTTCCAAAGTCTGGAGCAAATCCCGATAGGCTTGGTCTCCTTCTCTAGCCAAGCGTGCGATGGTCAGGAGGCTTTCCGTGACTCCCCCAAATGCGGAAAATACGATGGCGATTTCATGTTGCTTGAGCTTGTCCTGAAGGATCGCAAAAACCTTTCGGATGTTTTCGGGGTTCGCTACGGATGAACCTCCAAACTTGATGATTTTCATAAAACAGGGAATGTATTATTTGGAACTTGAAACGGGCCGTTAATTGGCCTCAGGGGCGGGTACTCATGATCATAACGGGTCACCCCGTAATCATGGTGGTCATACCGGTGGCCGTGGCACAAAAAAAAGCAGCTGCCTTCCCCGCTGGGGAAAGTCGGTTTTCGTATAAAAATGAATCGGCTGCAAGTACCATGGGCGGATAGTTGACTTGGCAAGGTTACATCGAAAAAACGGTTTGACCAAACAAAACCATAGACTTTGTCGATTTTCATGAAATTAATTCAGTGTCCCAAGCCAATATTTAAGTTTTTGTCAATGAAAATATAGATGAGATGTGTTTTTGGCAAAACTCTCCAAAACCCGCTTTTCCCGCAAATAGCTATCTTAAGAATACCCAAATCCAGAAGATATGAAAACTCTGCAAAGCATCACTCTGAGCCTCTTGCTCCTGCTGATCAATGCCTGTGCGGGCACCAACAATCTCAATCCTCTCGGCGCTTTGACCGGAAAAGGCTGGGAGCTTTCCTCCTTGTCAGGACAGGCCCCCGACCTTTCCAAATACCCAGCCGGAATCCCGACCCTAAACTTCCTGGAGGAAGGCCGCCTAGCCGGATTTGCTGGCTGCAACAACTTTTCGGGAGAGTTTGCGCTCGAAGGCGGGCCTGGAGCGATCGGACTGGATCCTGGAGCCATGACCAGAAAAGCCTGTCCTGGTTCAGGAGAAGAAGAATTCCTTGCGGCCCTCGAAAAAGCCAAGAACTTCAAAGTCGAAAGAGCAAAGCTCACTCTACTGGACGGCTCTGCCGAACTGATGAGCTTTGTTCCGACTAAAGATTAGCTCCAAATCAGACCAGCTCCTCGATCAGGTGTATCTTACCGCGGAAATTCACCTGATCGTTCTTCTTTTTGCCGATGAGCAGCTCGCCCAACGGAGAATTTCTACTCATGAGAAATACCTTGGAATTGTCCACCTTGACTAAGCCGATGCTCACTGCGATCAAAAACCAGTCTGCTCCCAGTTTGACCAAAGCACCTTCCTGTACGCTGGCCGGAGTGTCCTTGATCGTGTTCAAGCGATAAAGTTCATCCAAGTCTGCCTTGCCCTGTTTGATCTGACCTTCGATCGTATTGAGGTCTTGGGTCATCGTCTCCCGGCCGGTTTCATACTTGTCTCCGGCACTGTTCTTTTCCTCCTCAAGGATGCTTTCGATGATATTTTTACGCTCGGTAGAAAGGAGAGCCTCCTTTTCCTTCAGTTGGCTGATCGCAGTCTGATAGACTTTCGCTTTGAATTCATTCATAAAGTTTACTCTTCACAAGGTTCTTTTCTTCTCGTATCGATGATGTAGACGATTTTCCAGCCCTCGGCCATTTTCACCAACTGAAAGGAATTTACCCCGCAGTGGCTAAAATTCCCGTTGAGATAAAAGCGGTAGGGAGTCCACACCGATGCCAATGCCCCGTCTACCTTGATTTGGTATTCCAGGATACGTTCGTCAAGTTGGGTCTCCGGAGGCGTCGAGCCTATCCGTTTGGCAAAGTCGCCCACGGAATTGCTGGCGACCGTTGTGCCCTCAGGTTTGGTGACGATCGTCTGCATAATGGCCTCTGGGGAGAAGGCCGCGGCTACTTGCTCGGCATTTTTGGCACGCATTCCGTCAAAAAGACTTTCGATCACAGCTTCAACCTGCTCCTCGTCAGTTTGGGAAAATGCGGCAATCGAAAACGAAAAAACGAGCAGGTGTAATAGGAAGATTGTTTTTTTCATAGATCAGGCGCCTCCATATAGTTTAAAAGTCACGTTTCTCAGCGAAGGGGTATTTACCGCAAAATGCATCGCATCGGCGATTTCGACGGGATTGACCCACTTGGCAAAATCCGCCTCGGGCATATTCCTCCGGTTCGCCTCCGTATCGATGATACTGGGCACAAAAACGTGGGTGCGAATATCGGTGCCTTTGCACTCTTCGGCAAGGATTTCCGAAAGGGAAATCACGAGACTTTTGCTCAAAGCATAGGCCACAGCCCCTTTGGCATCCGCCAATTGGAGCGCTGGGCGTGCACCGACAAAAAGGAAGGTTCCCCTTTGCTGCTTTTTCAACAAAGGAAGAAATCCACTCGCTATCTGAAAAGCGCTGAAAAAATTCAATTGAAACATCCTGGAAAGAACTGCTTGGGTCGTCTCTTCTAGGCTTCCCGCTGCAAAGCCGCCGACCAACATGGCGATAGCATCGAGCTCTCCATATTGGATTTGGTATTCCTTGACAAAATCTGTCACTGCAGCCTCGTCAGTGACATCGACTTCGTAATTGTCGTCCGCTTCTTCCACCGCCTCGTCGGAGTCAGGGCGGATCAGCGCGATCACGTGATAGCCTTCCCGCTTAAACTTCTCAACAACTGCCCTTCCGAGGGCCCCAGCTGCGCCAGTCACGATAATATTTCTGCTCATCTGTCCGTCTATTCAGTCCTATATTTGCTAAAATTAGCCTTTATTTTTCGATTGAACATGAATCACCTAAAAAGCAGCATACGCACCAAGGAAAACGCGAGAAGAAGAAACTTTGCCATAAAACTCATCATTCTGGTCATATTGGAAGTTTTGTATGCTGGCGATACCTTCTTGAGACCCATCCTCGAAAAATACAGCATGCTGGGCCACATGATCCGCGCGGTGATCTTTTTGCTGAGTGCCAACCTCATCATCTCCCTCGGAAGGATCATCACGCTGAGGATCTATCTCCAGCAGCGGGAGGACTCCAAGGTCCAGCCCAATTTTATGATCGGCATCGATAGGATCGCGACTTTACTCAACGTCATCGCGGTGCTGATATCCATTATGCTGGCCTTCGGTATTCGACCGCTGGAGTTTCTGACGAGTATCACCATCGTCGCCGCGGCGATCGCCTTGCTGACGAAAGAGTACATCACCAACATCGTCAACGGCCTAATCATGATGTTTTCGGACCAGCTTGAGATCGGTGACAAAATCCAGATAGGCAAACACACCGGCTTTATTCGTGATATTACCCTGATCAATCTGGTCCTCAAAAACGATTCGGGAGAACTCATCCTGATCCCCAACTCCATGGCGCTGACCTCTGATGTAGTCAACTTTTCCAAAAACAATACGCACCAGGTGATCTTTGACGTGGAGATATCCGTGGTCAGCGAAGTTCACCTAGCCAAGCTGGAGGAAAGCCTAGAATCCATACTGGAAAAATATAAGGACACCGTCTTCCCTGAGGGAGCTCAGCTCAATGTCATCGAGCGTAAAGCCGACACCATCCTCGTACGGTATCAATTCCCGATCAAAACGGGAGAGAAATCAACAGAAATCACCGTCAAAAAAGAAATCAACCAAGCCCTGATTGACTGGAGCCATGAGCAGCGAAAAGCTTAACTACTTTGACCTGGTCTACCAGGTCGTGCGAGAAATCCCAAAGGGAAGAGTCACCAGCTACGGTACAATAGCACACTATTTGGGACTGAAGAGCGGTGCCCGGATGGTCGGCTACGCGATGAACGCCGCCCACACCCTATCGGACGTACCCGCCCATCGAGTAGTCAATCGGCAGGGACTGCTTACGGGAAAGGCCCACTTTGATCCCCCTGCGCGGATGCAGGAACTCTTGGAATCAGAAGGTGTAGTCGTGGAAAACGACAAGGTCCGGGATTTTGACAAGCTCTTTTGGAACCCGGAAAAAGAGCTGGGGATTTAGTCTTTCCGACGGGCTAAATAGAGGCCCAAGAACATAAAGGCTCCATTCAAGATCAACGCTTCGAAGCCGAATTTGTAGCCCCAAAACAGCTTTTCAGAATTGGATGCGATTGCAAACGTCAACATGGGACTCAGTACCGCCAAATAGGGCACTACACGGTCTTTCACCTTCCATTTTGTAAAAAGGCCAAAGGAATAAAGTCCCAATAACGGTCCATAGGTATATCCGGCGATAATGAATACCGAGTTGATCACGCTTTGGTCATTGAGCCAATAAAAGGCCAAGATCAAAAGGTAAAATAGGCCAGTGAAGATGATATGCACTTTTTTACGCACAGCGACGCGCTTTTCCGCCGGGTATTTCTTTTCGATTTGGAGGAAATCAATGCAGAAAGAAGTGGTCAGTGCGGTCAGCGTGGAATCGGCGCTGGAGTAGGCTGCGGCGGTAATTCCCAGTACAAAGACGATGCCCGCGAAAGCGGAAAAATGCTCCGTCGCCAGCATGGGGAAGAGCTGGTCCGACTTTGCCGGAAGGGAGATTCCCCTGCTTTCTGCATAGAGATAGAGCATGACGCCGAGGGAAAGAAAAAGCAGGTTCACAATCACGAGGATAGTGGTAAACCAAAACATGTTCTTCTGTGCTTCGCCGAGGCTTTTACACGTAAGGTTTTTCTGCATCATGTCCTGGTCCAATCCCGTCATGACGATAGTGATAAACGCGCCTGACACAAACTGCTTGAAGAAGTTGGTTCCCGCCTTCCAGTCCCAGTTGAAGATCTGGGAACGGCTATCATCGGCTACGGATGAAACATAGTCGCCGAGGCTTTGTAGCCCAAGTTCGCCGCCGATGGAGACCATAGTAATCACCACCGCCAAGAGCATGAATGCCGTCTGCAAGGTATCTGTCCATACGACAGTCTTGATTCCACCCCTGAACGTATAAAGCCAAATCAAGCCGACGGTAATCAATACCGACACCCAAAAGGGAATCCCCAATGCGTCAAAAAGAATCAGCTGAAGCACACTAGCTACAAGGTAAAGCCGGAGAGATGAGCCCAAGGCCCTAGAAAGCAAAAAGAAAAATGAACCTGTCTTGTACGACCAAAAGCCAAAACGATCTTCTAAGTAAGAGTAGATCGAGATCAGGTTGAGTCGATAGTACAGCGGCAACAATACTTTCGCAATCGTGAAATAACCTACTGTATAGCCGAGGACGACTTGAAAATAGTAAAAATTCGAATTGCCCACCTCTCCTGGCACAGAGATGAAGGTCACGCCGGAAAGCGACGCGCCTATCATCCCAAAAGCTACCAAAAACCAAGGCGATTGCCGGTCCCCGGTGAAAAAGGTGTCGGCGGTCACCTGCCGAGAGGTAAACCAAGAGATCAAAAAAAGCAAAAGAAAATAGGCCGAAATGACCGACAAAACTACTTGGGGATCCATAAAGAGGGGCTGAATGGGTCGCTAAGTTGTCTATTATTCTTAATTTTGCAAAATGAACCAACTAAGCGTATCCCTGCCCTACATCGAGGAATCGGAAATCCTGCTGGAGGATTTGCTGGATCAGGAAGCACTTGATCTGGTGGTCTTTAACGACGACGTCAACACATTTGAGCATGTCACAGCCGTACTGATGAAAGTCTGCAAGCATAGCCATGAGCAAGCCGAGCAGTGCACGCTGATCATCCACTACAAAGGCAAATGTGCGGTAAAAAAAGGCTCAAAGGAGGAACTGAAGCCTATGTGCGAGGCCATCCTTGACGCCGGCATTCAGGCTGCAATACTTTAATTCCGATTCTCTTGAATTTCCCATCCAAACTAATCGAGGATGCAGTCACCGAAATTTCCCGACTCCCGGGTATCGGGAAGAAAACTGCCCTAAGACTTGCCCTGCACCTCCTAAAACAAAACGAGGCAGTCACAGAGGCCCTGTCCCTCGCGCTCACCCGAATGAGGGAGGAGATTCGCTATTGCAAAACCTGTCACAACATCTCTGACCAAGACGAATGCAGCATCTGCAAAAGCCACCGAAGGGATAAGGCGACTATCTGCGTGGTAGAGGATATTAGGGATGTGCTCGCCATCGAGAACACCAACCAATATCAGGGGCTGTATCATGTCCTGGGTGGAGTCATATCTCCTATCCAAGGCATAGGTCCCGAGGAACTTAATTTTGCAACCCTCTTGGAGCGCGTCTCGCAGGGCGAGGTTTCCGAAGTCATTTTGGCGCTTTCGGCCACAATGGAGGGAGACACCACCGCATTTTATTTGAGCAAAAGACTCAAGGAGAGTGGCGTGAAAGTAAGTTCGATCGCTAGGGGTATTCCCGTTGGGGGCGAACTGGAGTTTACCGATGAGGTCACGCTAGGCAGAAGCATTCTGACCAGAATAAATTATTCCCAAGAGTAAAGATTTATTTGCGGGAAACTATTCCAGTTCTATATTTGCACTCCGTTTGGGGGATTAGCTCAGTTGGCTAGAGCGCTACACTGGCAGTGTAGAGGTCATCGGTTCGAATCCGTTATCCTCCACTTCAAAAAAGCTTGCAGTGATGCAGGCTTTTTCAATTTATACCATTGTGCCAAACGACTCGTCCCAAGGGTATTCTTGAAGGCCATCGGTTCGAATCCCCCCGAGTGCTTTCGGGGCTTCACTTCAAAGGGATTTTCGGACTTCCGTTCGTTTTTTCGCACACTTTTTTCCCTGTTTTAAATCCTCCCATTGGATGGATAAAGCCCAATTCTGTCCATTTAGCGTTCATTAGGCATTAGCGTCTGGGTAGATGGACTTTTTTTAGCAAATTTAGGATGCCAACAACCCCAGACCTCGCGATGAATGCACGCTTGATCTCCTTTTTCTGCCTTATTTGCTTAAGCTCCTGTTCCTGCGAGCCAGAAAGCATCGCAAAATTCGCCTTTTCCGGGATGGAGGCGGTAATGGGTGAGGGCTTCATGCCTTCCGAGGAAATTCGCGCTCTGGGAGAGTTCGAGGGAATGAGCGTCAATCTAAGCCAATCTACCGCGGACGGAGAGACGGAATCCACCATCTTTCTCAAGCTAGAAAATGGAAATCCCATGGCCATCGGTAGCCAACCCGAAGTATTGGCCAGAAAATGTGCGGGGATTTACCTCAGGGATTTCGAAAAATCAATAGACTATCAAAAAATCACCGTCCAGTTTCTCCAATCCGATCCTTCCGATCCTCAAAATATTGCAATGCAGGACTATACTTTCGATGTAAAAGATTTCTAACCCGAACCCACCTCGCCATGAACTTTCCTCCCGAATTCCAAAAAGCTCCCCAATCCCTCGGTGATTGGATCATCAATGTTCTGGTTTCCAAAATCCCGTTGATCGGACTCATCATGTTGATCGTTTGGGCGGTTGACAAGAATACTCAACCGGAAAAAGCCAACTGGGCGAAGGCAGAACTGATTGTCAAACTGATTGCGATCGTAATTGCACTTTTGTTTGTTGGATTGCTGGGCTTCGGATTTTTCATGAACTTCGCCGACCAGGTTGACTGGGATTCCATAGACTAATGAACTACAAAGCTATCTGTTCCGATATCGACGGAACCCTCCTTAATTCCGAGCGGGATCTTTCCCCCCGCCTCAAGTCAGTCATCAAAAAGCTACCGCATGAGTTTCCGCTGATACTCGCAAGCTCACGTATGCCGGATGCCATGCGGCATTTGATATTGGATCTTGGCAAGCATCCGCAATCGCTGATCGCATACAACGGAGGCTATGTGTTGAGTTCGGAAGGTGAAGTCCTTGAAGACGTTTCAATCCCGGTTAGTCTGGTGGAGAAAATCCTTCGCCTTACCGAAAAAACCGAAATCCACGTCAGTCTTTACCAGGGCGAGAATTGGTACGAAGAGAAAGACGACTACTGGTCCCAACGCGAAGTCAAAAACACAAAAGTCCAATGCACTTGGATGAGGGGGATGGATGTGGTGGACCTCTGGACCGAGGGAAATTCCGGCGCACACAAAGTCATGTGCATGGGCAGCTCTCAAGACATCTCCTGGCTATTTGGTGAGTTGCATTGGGAACACGCCAAAGACCTGCACCTCTATCGATCCAGCGACACCTATCTGGAAATTGCGCCTCGTTCGATCTCTAAGGCTACGGGATTGAAAAAAATTCTAGCTCATGAATTTGACTTTGGGATTGACTCAGTGGTAGCCTTTGGAGACAATTACAACGACATAGACCTCCTCCAGAGCGTAGGCTGGGGAGTAGCTGTTAGCAATGCCCGACCCGAAGTAAAAGCTGTCGCCAAAGAAGTAACCCTGCATCACAAGGAAGACGGCGTGGCAGCTACCCTTGAGCGACTGGCGAGCCTATCACTGAGTGTTTGATTCTTGGCGTAGGATCTTTGGAAGCTACAAAATCCCAGATCCGTCTTCGACTTCTTCGATAGCCCTAGCCAAAAAGTCGTTGAAAGGCTTCATCCTGCGGAACCCATCCAAGGCAAACTGGATAAAAACCCCCGAATCAACCGCTTTGTCGGAGATAGGATGAGATACGGTGAAGCTTTTGAGCTTGAGGTATTCTATAAAAGGATGATCCGCTTCGTAATCCCGAGGACTGGTTTTCAGTTTTTCCCCATCGATCTTGGTAAAAAGCTGTTTGAACTGAGGTTCGTTTTCGATTTGCACTAGCTCAGCTCCGCTGTAGTCTATCTCCTTGCGGATCTTTTTGAGCGTATCGGCTTCAGGCATCCATATTCCGCCAGCAATAAAAGAGTTACCCGGCTGAATCTGCACGTAGTAGCCTGGCCCAGGCGACTTTTTCCCTCCCGGAGCAAAATAGATCCCAAAATTGGTCTTGTAGGGATCTTTGTTCGCAGAAAATCGGATGTCCCGGTTTTGGCGAAAAACACAATCCTTCGGTTTGAAAGCGGAAAGCTCCGGCTCCAACTCTGAGAGCTGTATTAGCATGATTTCCACATCTGCTAGCAAGACAGAGCGGGTTTCGAGATACCATTTTTTATTGGCATCCATCCATTCTTTGGAATTGTGATCGGCAAGCTCGGTTAAAAAGGGCAAGTAAGGGCGCATAGTCAACTCAATCTGTTAGAATCAAATTTAGCCCAATCCGAAGGGAATTGCCTAAATAAAATCCACCAAAGTCTCCAGCTTCATGCCGCGGCTTCCCTTAATCAGAATGAGGAAGTCTTCTAGCTTGCTGTCCTCAAGCCAATTTCTGAGGGAAAAAGGGTCAGGAAAATACAAGGCTTTCGGAGCTTTCTCCAAGGCGGAAACTATCAACTTTCCCGTGAAACAAACCTTGTCAATCGGGTATTCGCTGACAATCTCTCCAAGCCTACGATGTTCTGCCTCAGCATGATCGCCTAGCTCAAACATGTCGCCAAGGATTATCATCTTGTGCTTTCTTCCCGTCATCTGCCCAAATGTGCGAATGGCCACCTCCATGCTGGATGGATTCGCGTTGTAGGCGTCGAGGATGATGAGGTTACTGCGCTTCTCCATTAGCTGGGAGCGCATATTGGAAGGTTTGTATTCCGTCACCGCATGCACAGCCACCTGCATCGGTACTCCGAAAAACTTTCCTATTGTCAGTGCATTGGCAATATTTCCAAAATTGTAAGCACCAATCAGAGAAGTGAGTTGCTCGCCCGCTACTCCTTCCGTCGAGAACTTGACAAAAGGATTGGCCTCGATAAATGTCACCTCGCAAAAATCACCTTTGGCAGGATAGAGAATAGGCTTTTCAAAGCGTTTCGCCAAGTTGGCCAAAATCGGATCGTGGGAATTGATAAAGACCGTCCCTCTTGTCTCACGCAGAAATTGAAAAAGCTCCGTCTTGGTTCTGAGTACTCCTTCAGGTCCGCCCATCCCTTCCAGATGCGCCCGCCCGATATTGGTGATAAATCCATGCGTTGGCTCCGCTATGTCGCAGAGTTCCTTGATATCCCCGGGCTTATTGGCTCCCATCTCGATGATCGCGATCTCTGCATCTGATCCGATGGAAAGCAACGTCAAGGGCACGCCGATATGGTTGTTGAGGTTCCCGACCGTGGCGACAGTTTTGAACTTCTGCTTCAAAACCGCATGAAGCAATTCCTTGGAAGTAGTTTTTCCGTTCGAGCCCGTCAGCCCGATCACCGGAATATTGAACTGTCGACGGTGGTGGTTGGCCAGCCTTTGCAAAGTCTCCAGCACATCCTCGCAGATAAAATAGCGCTCGTCGTCCTCGACAAAATACTTAGCCTCATCAATCACCACAGCTGAAGCACCCATTTCCAAAGCTTTGGAAGCAAAGTCGTTGGCATTGAAATTTGGCCCCTTCAGCGCAAAAAAAAGGTTTCCTGGATGGATTTTGCGGGTGTCGGTGCTGACTCCGGTACTTTTCTGAAAGAGCTGGTAGAGGATATCCAAATTCATTTTCGGCGAAAATTTGTGCCCAAAATAACGCAATGATCTACATCTTTGGGACGCTTGTTTCGTTTTATTTTGGTGTTTGATACCACCCTTCCATGTCCAAAACCCTTACCGTACTTTTTACCCTGATTTTCTCCCAAGCCTTTTCCCAATCTGTGTTTGAGCTGGATCAGGAAAAAACTATCCAAGTCTACGGGGACGAGATTCCAATTCCTTTTTCGCAGGGAGTCAACTCCGCCCAAATCCAAACCATCGACCTGACTGGCGACGGCGTTGAGGAATGGGTCATCTGGGACATCAATTCCCGGCAGCTGCAGGTCTTCGCCAAAAACGGAGATGACTTCAGCCTTTTGCCCGAGCTAGCCTATTTTTTTCCAGCAGATATCAGCGGTTTTTTGGTCTTGGAAGACTTCGATCGAGATGGAAAAAAAGACCTGTTCACTTCCACTCCACTGGGCATCAAAGCCTATCGAAACACCTCCCAAGGCAGCCAAATTTCCTGGACTTTGGCGCAAAACTTTTTGAAACTGGACGAGGCAAACAATATTCCTGTCAACAATCTCGACACGCCCCTTCTCCAGGATTTGGACGGGGACGGGGATTTGGATTTGGTGATTTTCAACTTTGCCCAAGGTGATTTTCTGGAATTTTTCCGCAATACCTCTGTTGAGCGGAAGGGCACTGCAGACATTGACGGGTTTGCTTTTTCGGTTGATTTCTGGGGCAATATGGTCTTTTGCGGCTGTGAGGATATTTCTTTTGGTGTCAGATGCGATGGGCGACCCATTGATTTCAGGATGGATTTCGACGAAAATGACCGGATTCTTCATGCCGGTGGACACAGCATCCTGTATCAGGATTTTTCCGGAGATGGCATTTTGGATTTGGTCATCGGACGGGACGAATGTGCTAGCCTGTACTACCTCGTGAATCAGGGAAGTAATACAGAACCGCTGTTTGACCATTTTTCGAATGCCTTGCCAGACTACGGCGATCTTCCGGAATTCCCGATTTACCATCTCGGAAAGTTAATTTCCCAAGACCTCATCGTATCCCTGAATACCAGCGAAGCATCTTCTACCTTCGGGATTGATTTTGCGGAATCCATGGTAAAGCTCTCCCTGGATGGTTCGGGACCTCGGCCTATTTTGCAAGATCAGTTGCTCGATTTGGGCGAAAACACCCGGCCTTATTTTCAGGGCAGAACCAGTTTCGGCACCTTGGCTCTCTCCAGCAACCGACTAGTAAACGGAAAGATCCAAAGCCAATTGGACAACTTCCATTTCGTGAACGACCGCTTTGAGTTGAATTCCGAAGACATGTATGGGTTTTCTGCCTTGGGACTGCTCGATCTCCAGTTTTTGGACTATACCGACGTCAGCAGAGCCAATCATTTCCAACTGGCGATAGGCACCAAACTGGAAAGCGGGATTCCTTCTCAGCGCATGTATCGGATCATTGATGCGAACACCTCTGAGTTTTCTATTTCGGGGTTAGAGCTAAAAGTCGGTGACCACCTCGAGTTTTTCCCCTACCAAGGAAAAGACTATCTCTTGCTTGCATCCCTAAATGGCAGTTTGACGCTGTACGAAGCGGATCTGAAAAACCTCAGCGTTACCCAGATTTCCACCAACTTCTTGGGCTTTCAGGACAATCCCGCCAACCGAAATCTAACTTTCGCCATTCAATCCAAGGCCAATCCAGACCTATACACCGTAGACCAAACCGGAAGGATTTTCTGGATCAAAGATTTCATGAATTCGGATGTCCGGGAGGAAGTTTTGGTCAAAATAGGAGCTCAAAATCTTCCGCTGCGACTGGGGAGAAACACCTGGATCACCTTGGTCAAACCCGATTTTTCGGAAGTTCCTGATCTGATTCTAGGAACTCGGGGCGGAGGAATCATTTACTTAAAATCCACCACTTCGGAGTTCCCCAACGAGAACGAATTCTTGGTAAAGCTTTTTCCCAATCCGAGTTCCGGACCGACAACAGTAATCACCAATCAAGCTTCCTCAGGCCGATTGATCAATTCACTGGGCCAAATTCTGATGGATCAGCTCGAAATTCCGGCGAATAGAGAAGTCATCCTCCAAACTCAAATCCTGAGTCCCGGATTGTATTTTCTCCAATTGGAATCTGAAAACAAACATGTATTGGTCAAAAAGGTCCTCATTCGCTGATTACAGGGTCGGTTTTGCAGGGCTGGGATAAATCCGGTAGTTTCGATGGAGAAATCGAAATTCCATGACACGACTTTACTTCTTGGCAATCCTTGCATTGCTTTTTGCCTGCAAAAAAGGCCCGGAAAATCCTGCCGACCAGGTATTCCTCAATGGCATCGTCTACACTGTAGATGAAGAAAATCCCAAAGCGGAAGCGGTTGCCGTCAAGGACGGGATGATCCAGGCCGTGGGTACGTCCAACGACATCCAAGACTATATCGGCGACGCCACAGAAGTCATCGACCTCCAAGGAAAAACCATGACTCCCGGTCTGATCGAGTCCCACGCCCACCTCATGGGCATCGGCTACAACAAGCTAGAGCTGGACCTGATGTATGTGAAAACTTACGAAGAGCTGGTCGAAAAAGTAGCCGAAGCAGCCGCCAAAGCTAAGCCCGGAGACTGGATCACTGGCCGTGGATGGCATCAGGACAAGTGGATAGCCATGCCCGAAAAGACCGTCCAAGGCTTCCCAACACACGATGCCCTCAGCGCTGTGACTCCAGACAATCCCGTCTATCTCGCCCATGCATCGGGCCATGCTTCCTTTGTAAACCAAAAAGCACTCGAACTGGCGGGTATCAGCAACCTAAAAAATGAACGCCCTGTTGAGGTAGCCGGAGGAGAAGTGATCCTTGACGAACTCGGCAACCCAACAGGTATTCTTGCCGAAAAGGCTTCCGGCCTAGTCTCAAGACTAATCCCTGCGGAAACTCCCGAGCGCGCCGCAGAGGCTTTGACTTTAGCTTTGAAAGAGCTCAACGAAAAAGGAATCACCAGCTTCCACGATGCAGGAGCTCCCCAATGCACCATCGACCTCATCCAGAAATTCAAAAACGAAGGCAAACTCACCGTCCGCCAGTACGTAATGCTGACCGGCACGCAGCCTGCACTTTTGGAAGAATGGTACCAAAAAGGTCCGATGATCGACGCCGCGGATCATATGCTGACTGTTCGGGCAATCAAGCTCAATTGTGACGGAGCCTTGGGTTCGCGGGGAGCTTGGCTTCTCGAAGACTACTCCGACCGGCCTGGGCATCGCGGCCACGAGACTTTGCCCATGTCGGTAGTGTCTGAAGTCTCGGAAAAGGCGATTCCGGCGGGTTTTCAGGTTTGCTCCCACGCCATCGGCGACCGCGCCAACCAGGAGATTTTGGATCGCTATGAGACCGCTTTTGGGAAATATCCCGATGCCAAAGACCTGCGCTTCCGCATAGAGCATGCCCAGCACATCCATCCCGATGACATTCCGCGATTTGGACAGCTGGGGGTGATTGCTGCCATGCAGGCGATTCATTT
>CAZTJM010000043.1:0-32390 GCA_964613865.1 uncultured Limnohabitans sp.
TGGTTGGCCTTCGCGATCCACCCAGTTTACAAGGAGGGATTTGAATGTTGATAGATTCGATGAAAGGTTTTTGCCAGAGTTGTCGATGTTGCCTTTCAGTATCTCGGAGGGGACAGGACGGTTTTTGGAAAAAGAAAAAGAAAATCCCACCACGACCGCGATGGTCATCAGGGAGATGCCTACCTGAATGATCCTGCCTTGGGTCATGTTGTCTCCCCTTCCCATTCGCACGACTCCCAAGATTGGAATAGAAGCGACCAAGAGAATCAAGATCAACAGCAGCGTACTCAGGAGATTGAAGTTAATCCGGAGCCCGACTTTTTGGAAGTAGGAGGAGTCGTAGAGGCCCACAAAATAGAGGCGGTTGGCTCCCAGGTAGATCGGGTTGGCATAGGCATGGTATTCGTTTTCGTCCAAGACAATCCTGAAAAAAGCAATCCCGGCATGCGTTACACCTACGGAGTCCCGTGTGACTAGCTTGGGCTCAAATAGCTGGTTTCCTAGTGATTCCTCGGGGTAGAGTGCCACTCCTCCGGCATCGGTCAGGTAGAATTTTTCGAAGATAAAGTCATTTGCCATGAGTTTTTCGAACAAATCCCTAATCGGTATCTCTACGTCCATCAGTAACACGGAAGTATTACTTTTTGGGCCCTTATAAAGGTCTTTTCCCGCCACTGCCCTTTTGAACGTCATGTCATAGGGTGGAGGAATGGATACCGGTTGATTTTTGACCCGGATGATCGTACTGTCCAACGTGAGCTCCAGCTCGGGAAGCATTTCTTTTTCGACAAATCGAAGGTTGCTAACCTGCGGCTGAAAACCCTTCAGGAGTTCTTGGATTTGGGCGGCAAAGTCATCGAGAGGCTTCATTCCTGAGTTGATGTAGCCTGTTCGGTGGAGATAGGCCTCCACCCGTTTGAGGTAGTCTGGAAGGGCCGTTTGGATGTCTTTGCTGAGACTGGCTATGCTTCGGATATGTTGCTGTTCCAGCTCTTCCTGATTGTTGGTAGATTGGACGAAAAGCATCACTCCGATGACTGCCACGATAGGCAGGAGAAAAAGCCAGATTCTAAAAGTCTTGAGTTTCATGGTCAAAAAGGATACTTAACTCCAGCGCGCTTGGACGGACCCAGCGCCGGCTTGTCTCAGGTGCCTCGGTCTACGCTTTCGAGCTTGTTCGGAACCGTTTGAGAACCGTACTGGCAGTCTACGACCCTTGCCAAGATGTTCTTTTGACAAATGCGAAGACAAAGAGCGAAACCAGCTTGATTGAGGCAAGGACAGCAAACGCAAGAGAAAATTCTGTATGGACAGCAAATAAATATAAGATTAATCGATTGATAATCAATTAGAAAAAGATCTCCTCTGTGATTGATTTTTTTGGATAAAAAATTATATTCGGTTTGATTTAAGGCACGTTTATTGAAAGCTAGCGAAAACAAAAAAACCAATGCCGATGAAAGAGTATGCCCTTTTTGTATTTTTCCTTTTTTCCGTTGTTTCCATAGGCTTTGCCCAAGACACCGCCACCACTCAAAATTCCCTTCGATCAGGGACTATTACCAGTCAGTTTGACTACATCTATCGGGTCTCCAATGGCTTTCAGGAATACGAGGTGGTCAAAAAGGCCTATTTGGAACAGCTAAAATCCAATGTATTGGACTCCGTACAGACGCTGAGCAAGAAAGTATCCGATCTGAACCTCCAAATGTCGAGTCTCAATGACTCTGTCAGCATCGTAAAGGAGCGCCTGTCTGCGGAGATGGAAGAAAAAAACCAGGCGATTGCCGACAGGGATAATTTCAATTTTCTGGGTATCGGGATACAAAAGACAGTCTATTCCACAATGATGTGGACCTTGGTTGCGATCCTGTCCGGCGCTCTTGCCTTTTTCGCTATGCAGTACTTCAAGAGTTTTGGAAGGATCAAAAAAGCCGAGAAAGACTTTCTGGAAGTGCAGGAGGAGTTTGATCAGCATCGCAAAAACACACTGGATCGTGAGCGCAAACTAAAGCGGGAACTGATCGATGCCCAAATGGGTAGAAACTGAGTTGTGATGGATATTCTGCCCCGGCTTACCGGGTCAGTATGGGAAAGAATAAAATACAGCCGAAGATAGTCTTCGGCTTTTTTGATGTCCAAGCTATCTTGGGGGCATGACAGCATCCCTTCCGAAATATGACGTCGCCGTAGTTGGTCTTGGAGCCGTGGGAAGCGCGACACTTTACCAACTCAGCAAAAGTGGGTGCAGAGTTTTGGGAATCGACAGATTCTCTCCTCCACATAGCCTGGGGTCGAGCCATGGTGAGTCCCGAATTACCCGCCTGGCTGTAGGCGAGGGGGAAGACTACATCGCACTGGCCAAGCGATCACATGAAATATGGCGGGAGATTGAGTCCGAAACAGGAATGAAGCTCATGACCACTTCGTCGGGGATCTTGATGGACTCTGGAGTGAACGCATGGGGAAAACATGGCTCAAAAGGTTTTTGGGATCAGACGCTTGCCTTCGCTAAACGAAATCAGATCAGTCATCAAGTGTTTGGATCTGATTTTCTCAAGAAAATATTTCCGGCATTTCAGCTGGAGAAGTCTGGCAAAGTTTATTTCGAAGAGCAGGCCGGTTTTCTCAGACCGGAGCTGTGCATTCAAGCACAGCTGGAGCTGGCGAGGAAAAATGGGGCAGAAATTGCAACGAATAGCCCTGTGGAGGAGCTGCGCCAAAAAGGCGATGCCATCCTGATCCGTACATCCAGTGCGGAGGTTCTGGCTGAAAAAGTTCTGCTCAGCGCGGGCGGTTGGATAAAGGACTTTTTGCCCGAAGCAGAGCAGTCGGATTTTAAGATTTGCAGGCAAGTCCTGCACTGGCTGGAGATCGATCCAGACTACACGGACTGGGAGCGATATCCTGTTTGGATGTGGGGTTTTGGGCCGAGAGCGGAGGACTTTATCTATGGATTTCCTTCGCTGGACGGTAGGACGGTAAAGATGGCGACAGAATCTTTCGTAGATGCCAAGCATCCGGATTTTCTGGATCGGCTGGTGACTGAGGAGGAGCAAGTGCGGTTTTGGAGAGAAAAGGTAGCCGGGAGGATTTTGGGAGTACGACCTCGTTTTGCCAAATCAGAAGTCTGTTTTTACACCGTCACGCAAGATGCACGCTTCGTCGTCAAGGCCTTGCCGGCGATACCTCGCGCGCTCATGGTGTCGGCCTGTTCTGGTCACGGATTTAAACATTCAGCCGCGCTGGGCGAAATGCTTGCGAAAACTCTGTCAATGCAGGGATAGATTCCGTCGATCTTTTTTCCTGTCATTTTTCTGTCTAAACGCCTACTTTTGCCGACTGTCTACCAAGAACCGAAAATGGCGAAGAAAAGAGGAAGTGCTCTAGATCCGGAAGAGAGAAGAAAATTAAACAAGCAAAATCTAAGTAAGCTTGGAGGGATTTTCAGGTTTTTGCTTCCTTATAAGTGGGCATTTGTTTTGGGTTTGGTGTTTTTGCTTTTTTCCTCCCTCACCTTGCTTACTTTTCCGTTTGTTGCGGGCAAGCTGATTGACACCGCCCAGGGAAGCAGCTGGATCGTAAGTGATGTCAATTCCATCGCCTGGATTTTGATCGGCATTCTGGCGGTGCAGAGTATCTTCTCGTTTTTCAGGGTTTGGCTTTTCGCTTTGGTATCGGAGCGATCTATGCGGGACATCCGTTTGGCCGTGTATTCCAAGCTGGTTCGACTCCCGATGTCGTTTTTTGACAAGCGCAGAACCGGCGAGCTGATCAGCAGGATCACGGCAGACGTCAGCCAGCTGCAGGATACCTTTTCTACGACCTTAGCCGAACTCTTCCGTCAGATAGTCACCTTGGTGGCCGGGATTGGTTTCTTGCTCTTCAATACCCCGAAGTTGACGCTGTTCATGCTGGCCACTTTCCCGGTCTTGGTATTGATTGCGATGGTGTTCGGGCGATTTATCAGGAATCTTTCCAAGAAAACCCAAGATGAACTCGCTGCTGCGAATGTCATCGTAGAGGAGACGCTCCAGTCTATCAGTACCGTAAAGTCCTTTGTGGGTGAGGCATACGAGTCAGCCAGATACGGCAAAGGCCTTCATGGCGTAGTCGCTGTAGCGCTGACTACCGCCAAATACCGCGGGGCGTTTATTTCGTTTATCATTTTCGCGTTGTTTGGCGGGATCGTGGCCGTGATGTGGTATGGGGCCAGTCTGGTGGCTGAGGGAAGTATGAGCGTTGGCGAACTGGTGTCTTTTGTGCTTTATACCACATTTATCGGTGGATCGATCGCGGGCCTAGGAGACATCTATAGCCAAGTACAAAAGGCAATCGGTAGTTCGGAACGTGTGCTCGAAATCTTGGACGAGGAGGCGGAAGCCGAAACCGGTGCAGTGACGGATAGATTTTTAGGAAAAATCGAGTTTGATCGAGTTGGCTTTTCATACCCAACACGGCCGGAGGTGGAGGTTTTGGAGCAGGTTTCTTTCCAAGTTCAACCCGGAGAGAAAGTCGCTCTTGCGGGGCATTCCGGGGCAGGCAAGTCCACGGTAATACAGCTTTTGCTGCGCTTTTACGAAAGCCAAAAAGGGAATATTCGGGTAGACGGACGTGATGTCAGGGAATGGGATCTCAAGGCTTTGCGAAGCAAAATCGGCATTGTCCCTCAGGAGGTATTGCTTTTTGGCGGATCGATCCGCGAAAACATCTCCTATGCAAAACCTGAAGCGACTGAAGAAGAGATCATTTTGGCAGCCCAAAAAGCAAACGCTTGGCAGTTTATCTCACAGTTTCCCGAAGGCTTGGACACCCTAGTCGGTGAGCGGGGCGTGAAGCTCTCAGGGGGTCAGAGACAGCGCGTCGCCATAGCTAGAGCCATTCTCAAGGATCCTGCGATCCTGATTTTGGATGAGGCTACTTCCTCTCTGGATGCCGAGTCCGAGTCCTTGGTGCAGCAGGCGCTCGATGAGCTCATGAAAGGACGTACCACGCTGATCATCGCCCACAGACTGGCGACGATCCGCAAGGTGGACCGCATCTACGCACTCAGCGAAGGAAAAATCGTGGAGCAAGGCAGCCACAGGGAATTGCTGGAAAACGAAGGGGGATTTTACGCCAATCTGGTGCGCCTGCAATTTGCAGACTAGCGCAGGTTGTGGGCGGTCAGCGACTTCGTCATCCCCAGTGTTTTTTCCCTCAGAATTTTTGAACCGGGAAAAAGACACTTCATTTCCTTCTCGTTGAGGAGTCGGATTTCATCCAGGTATTGCTGTGCGTCGGCTTTTTTCCATTTGGTCATTCGGCTTATTCTGGTCTTGGTCAGAAAGAACAGAAGAAGGCCCTTCGGCAGATACTGTGCAAAAGGAATGGCGTAATGGGCTTCGACGGGAAAGTATTTGTTGGGCGTTTGGATAAAATGCCGCTTGCCCACACGCCGGATCTCTTCCGCCATCTTCCGCTGGTTTTCATAGGTGTAGACGTGCTCGATCACCGAATTTGAAAATACCAGGTCGAACTTTTTGTCTTCGAATTCCGGCATGGCCGTGGCATCTCCAACTTGGGAGCGGATGTGGGGATGGCTTGTTTTTTCGAGGTGGAGGTTGAGCAGGGTGATGGTCACCCCGGGAATATTGGGGACTTGGCTGGACTTCCAAAAATAGTCCGTGCCACCCACGTCCAGGATTTGGATCGGCTTTTCCGGATTGAAATTTCTGAAAAACAGCTTTTCGAATTTTTTTAATCGTCTTGCTCTGAATTTGGCACCTATTGATTTGGGATTGTCTGATGGTGCAAAAAGATCGTTTATAATACTCATTAGAAGCCTTGAGGCAATTGGGGATACAAATAAATTCAAAAGTAAACAGCCTACAGGATTTCTTTCTTAATTTTAAGCCGCAAAACTTTCTGCTCAATGCCAAAATTGTCCGGTTTTTGCAATTAAAGACAAAATTCGGGCAGAAAAATTTTTATGAAGAGAAGATTCGACACCTTTTTCCCCTGGTTGTTTGCGGCTGGTGATTTTACGGCTTCTCTACTTTCGCTTTTGGTATACAGCCTACTCTTTGAGGCAGTGGGCTTATTTCCCGAGCTTGGATTTGCGGATTTGCTGGTACTTGCCGCGCTGTGGTTGATGCTTTCTACGCTGAGAAAAGACCATAGGATAGGGCGGACCGACGAGTATGATTTCACCCTGAAGCGGCTTTCGATCACCCTTCTTGCCTTTTTGGCAGCGGCAGCTGTCCTATGGGCTCCCTTACTTGGGAAGTCTTTGGACTGGGGGCAATTGGTCGGGCTAGGCTTGTTTATGGGGTTTTCGATGGGGATCTACCGGGTGGTGGTCCATCTGCTGCTGAGGAAATACCGTACCAAGGGGAAAAACTACCAGAATGCCATCATCGTGGGCAAGGGTGGAACAAGCCCCAAACTGGCTGACGTTTTTCGTTTGCGAAAAGACTTTGGAATCAATTTCCTCGGATATTTTGATGACCGATCGGATTGCAGCGAAACCCGCGGAGGAATTGGCGATTTTTTTGAAGAAGCTCCGAAGTTGTCGCTGGATATCGTATACCTGCATGACCAGCTTGAGCCGACTTTGGTGAAGCGGATAATCGACTTTGCCGACGAAAATTACATAAAGGTGAAGCTAATTCCTGGAAGTAGCCTCCAGCTCGAAAAGAAGCTTTCCTTTTCGAAGTATGGTGAGTTGTACGTGATCAATGTGAACGAGATCCCGCTGGACAACGCCCTGAACAGTTTCGTAAAGCGGGCCTTCGATGTCATTTTTGCTGGATTGGTGACGGTCTTTATTTTGTCTTGGCTAATTCCATTGGTAGGCTTATTGATCAAAATGGAATCGCGTGGGCCGGTCTTTTTTGTCCAAAAGAGAAATGGGGTTAACAATCGGGTGTTTGATTGCCTTAAGTTTAGGTCAATGACGCCCAACGACTACTCCGATACCTTGCAGGCAAGGAAAAACGATCCAAGGGTCACACGTATAGGGGCTTTTTTGCGGAATACTTCCTTGGATGAGATGCCCCAATTTCTCAACGTCCTTGCTGGTGATATGTCTATCGTAGGCCCGAGACCCCATACGGTACCAATGAACCAGACCTTTAGAAACCAGATGGGTCGCTACAATTCTAGGCACAAAATCCGTCCCGGGATCACTGGCTTGGCTCAAGTAAAGGGCTATCGAGGGGAGATAGAGAGTTCTTTCCAAATCCGGTCGCGGGTGAGGCTTGACTATTTTTACATCCATAATTGGTCCTTTCTCCTTGACCTGGATATCATGGTCAAGACCGTGTATGAACTCCTATATAATAGAGAGAAAGCTTATTGATCAGGAAATTCTGTCGACAGTAAAGTGGGCGCCCCAGAGTGCATAGAAGCACGAGCCCGAAAACAACTTCATTGATTTGGCAAGAAAAAGCCCTCCACAGGATAATGGAGGGCCTAGAAAAGGAGCTTGTTAAGTCCGGCGGAATGCCTCAGATGCGGAAAAGCGCATCGAAAAATCCCATGGTTTCGCCTTTTTTCTTGAAGATCAGCATGGGAAGGTACTTGTTCACGTGGATGAGCTTCTCGGCGGTGCTTCCCAGTAGGATTGCCGCAGATAGGGTTCGACCCCTTGATCCCAATAGGATCATATCGGCGTCGATCTCCTGCGCAAAATCCAAGATGAGTTGACCTGGGTTTTTACCTTCATTGAGTACGAGGCTACACTCCAGATCGGTGTGGTTGTGTTTGCTGACGAATTTTTTGAAGTCGGCTTGGGAATTTTCCTTCATGATTTCCGAAAATTCCTCAAAGGATTTTCCGGTTTTTGAATAGCCGTGCGGGACTTCATAGATATGCATCGGTATCAGTTCAGCATCCAGTTTTTCCGCGATTCGCTCCGCAAAATCATAGATCATGTGGTTGTGTGCCGAAAAGTCGGTAGGAATGAGGATTTTCTTCGGAAACTTCACGGGGCGCTTTTCCTGGATCAAGAGCACGGAGCAAGGGGCTTTTTTGGCTACTCCGTCCGCGAGCACTCCATTGCCTGGGAGAGAGTCTTTTCTCCCCATGATCACCAGGTCTACGTCTTTGAGCTTTGCCCAACGCAGGAAGGTGTCCAAGGGATGGTTGCCCTCTTCCACAAACACTTCCGTCTCAATATCCTCCGGGAAATTGTATTCCTTCAACTTGTCTTTGATGATCTTCTCTACGGATTCGTCCGTTGGGGCGATCAAGTCGGGGTACTGGTCGAGAACTTCCTTGGGGATTTCCAGGTTTTTGGCGACATGAAGAAAATAGCATTTTTCGATTCCTAGAAACTTGATAAAAACAGCCGTTTTTTTGATGAGGTTGTCATCCATTTCGGTAAGATCCAGGCCAACCATAGCCTTTGAAAAGAATTTCATAGTTTGTAGGTTAATTCAGCCTTAAGTTAAAAGATAGATCGAGTAATGCGAACAGATTTTTTAGAATGGAGCAAAGAGAATGTTTTCAGGGTAGTTTTGTAGGGATGAATCAGGACATCGCGCAGACGACATTGCCGGATGTATGTCCGCCAAGCGGGATTCTCCCAAGTCGAAGTCGGCTCAACATGACTGTTCATTGATTAAAATAATTGCCTACCCATGAAAGTCATCCAAAAATACTTTTTGGCCTTGGTACCGCCACCCGAGATTCTCGAGAAAGCCCATCAAATCAAATTGAGGATCCGGGAGGAATTTGGGATCAAATACGCACTCAAGTCCCCACCCCACATCACGGTCAAGATGCCTTTTGACTACAATGAGGCCAAAGAGGATGTGTTGGTAGAAAGATTGAGTGAGCAATTGAGGGAACAGGAGCCCTTTGGTATAAGGATCTCTGGAGTTGGGACCTTTGGAAACAGAGTGGTCTTTTTGTCCATTGACAAGTCTGAGCCACTCTTGCGATTGCAGCGACAAGTGAAAGAGTTTTGCAAAAAGCAGCTTCATTTGGTGGATGAGCTAAGCGACCGAAACTTTCACCCCCACATGACAGTAGCCTTCAAAGATCTAAAGGCGAAGCATTTTGCGGAAGTGTTGTCAAGAGTAAGGGAGCAGGCTTTCGTAGCAGAATATTCTACCGGGGATTTAACCTTGCTCAAGCGGATTGGAGGAGCTTGGATTTTGCATCGGAATATTCCGTTTAAACGCTGATTTTTAGGGATATCCTATTTTTGGTACCCAATCCAAGTCAAAAAATGAAGATTTTTCAAAAAAAATCAAGATTTAGGAAATTTGGGGAATTTGCAGTTCCTGTTATAAACATTTCGGAATCTCGGCGTTGGTGTTTTTGGAATTCAGAATAAAAGATTGTATTGTCCCGAAATGGCGTAGATTATCCAAATATTATTTCAATTTTAAATCTAAAGTCGATCTGAGTAAAAATTGGACTTTTTGGATACTCAGAATTTAAATAATACAACGGAAATAATAAAAAAATTTTATTCTACTCTTTTGAATCAAAGCCATAGTTTATCGGCTTGGTACGCAACCACGAGTTTTTTAAATCATTAAAATTTGTTAAAAACTCAAACAGACAAAATAAAATTCGCTCTTCACGGAAAAGAGGCCATTTTTAAGGATTTGTTTACTAGCATCGGAACATCTCATATTAGCGTCCTGAATGTTAAAAAAACTAAATCAAACACCTATGAAGAAAGTTTTATTAGGCTTTGCATTGAGTTTCCTGACCATCGTGTCAGTACTCGCGCAGTCCAAAACGATCACTGGTAGGGTTACTTCGGCTGAAGAGCCAGAAGGAGTACCTGGAGCCAGTGTGGTGGTCAAAGGCACCACCCAGGGTACAATCACCGACCTGGACGGATCATACACGATCTCCGTTCCAGAAAGCGCTACAACACTCGTGTTTAGCTTTGTTGGTTACCTGACCAAAGAAATGCCTATCGGTTCCAGCAGCGTAATCGACGTGTTGTTGGACACTGACGTAAAGACCTTGAACGAAGTGGTCGTCACTGGTTACGGTACGCAGGAGAGAAGAGAGATTACCGGCTCGGTGACTTCCATCAATTCCGCAGACATCGAAAACTTGGTTGCTCCTTCCTTCGAGTCCCAGCTTGCTGGCCGTGCTCCTGGTGTACAAGTGACCACTCCTAGTGGCGTGTTGGGTTCTAGACCTATTATCCGTATACGTGGGGTAAACTCCATTAGCTCCAGCGCAAGCCCATTGATTATCATCGACGGTGTGCCAGTAGTGGATGACGACAGATCTGCCGTCAACGCTTCCAACCCTCTAGCAAACATTAACCCTGCTGACATCCAGTCTTACGAAGTATTGAAAGACGGTTCTGCTACGGCTATCTATGGCTCCAGAGCTGCCAACGGTGTGATCCTGATCACAACCAAAAGAGGCTCCACCGGCAAAGCCAAGGTGAACTATAGCATGGCTATGGGTATCAACGAAGAAGTAGACAGATTCGACCTGTTAACTGGTGACGAGTTTGTGACCATTGCTAACGAGAAAGTGACCAACACTAACCCTAATGCTACCGGTAACGCCAGACCAGGCGAAAACACTAACTGGCAGGATGCCGTTTTCAGAAACGGTTTTACCCAACAGCACAACCTGTCCATCGCCGGTGGATCTGAGGCAACCAAGTACTTCTTCTCTCTGGGCTTCACGGATCAGGAATCCCCTATCGTGGCCAACGACTTGAAGAGATATTCTTTCAGAGCAAACGTAGATCACAGTATTTCCAAAGCCGTTAGAATCGGAAACTCACTTTCCTATTCCTTGACTGAGATCAACGGTCTGAACAACGGAGCAAACTCCCTTTCCGGTGCGATCTACAACGCCACCCGTGCACTTCCAAACGTGGCGATCTACGATCCAGCCAACACTGCATTTGACGGATACAACGTACAGCCCGACGGCTCTACTACTGGCTGGGGCAGCAACCTTGCCGGTCCTGACAACAACATCCCAAATATCGGATTTGTACTAGACAACAACATCTATAGAAGCCGTGCGCATAGACTGTTGGGCTCTGCCTATGCAGAAGTGGACATCATCACTGGCTTGACTGCTAGAACCCAAATCGGTATCGACTTGACCTTGGCAGATGACTTCCAGTCTTTGGATCCAAGACATGGTGATGGCCGTAGCACCAACGGTTCCGTGTACATGGCTTACAACCCAGCGTTCCGATGGAACTGGCAAAACACTCTGAACTATCAGACCGTGATCGCTGATGACCATAACATCAACGTAACCGGTGGTCTGGAGTATCAGATGACCAACTACTACAGCTTCAATGCGCAGGGAACTGACATTTCCGACAACTTCTACAGATTACAAAACCTGATCTCTGGTTCTTACAACAACCAGTTTTCTGGCGGTGGATACACTGAGCAAGGATTTGATTCTTACTTCGGTAGATTGAACTACAGCTACAAAGGTAAATACTTAGCGTCTTTCACTGTAAGAAACGACGGTATCTCTGACCTTGTCGGTGATAACCAGCGAGGAACTTTCTATGGTGGTTCTGTCGGATGGAGACTTTCTGACGAGTCTTTCTTCAACTCTGAGCTGATCTCTGATTTGAAAGTGAGAGGTTCTTACGCAGAAGTGGGTAACACTGGGATCGACGCATTCGCAGCATTCGGTGGCTATTCTCCAGTTTTGGGTGGTGCTGGTGCCGGTATCGGCTATTCTAAAGTAGCAAACGGTGGACTTCAGTGGGAAACTTCCAAGAAGTTCAACGTGGGTTTTGACATGACCATCGGTCGTGTGACTGTGTCTGCCGACTACTTCAACAATGACGTAGATGGTTTGATCTTAGCTGCTCCTACTGCTCCTTCTTTAGGTATTCCAAACAACGAGATCAACCAAAACGTGGGTGCGATGGTCAACAAAGGGTTGGAATTGAGAGCTTTTGCAAACGTGATCAACAGAGGCAAATTCTCTTGGAACACCGACTTTAACATCACTTTCATCGAAAACGAAGTGACTGAATTGGTTCAGACCTTGACTGGTACCTACAACAGAACAGCGGTTGGTGGTCCTATTGCCCAATTGTATGGATTTACTTGGGCTGGAGTTAACCCAGCCAACGGTAACCCAATGTACTACAGCGGCGAAAACATCGTACAGTATGACTTGCGCCCTAGTGCTCAGGGCGGTCTGAGATTCAAAGCTTACGACGCCAACAACCCAGCAGACGTGTCTGTTAACGGTGCAGCGCCTACTCAGAGCTTCCTTGGCAACACCCTTCCAAAATGGCAAGGTGGATGGAGCAATAGCTTCAAATTTGGCAACTGGGATGCTGAGATCTTCACCAGATTCTCCGGTGGCAACTACATCATGAACGAATCAGTTAGAGGCCTGATGGGTCTTGGATTCTCCAACAATCATGCTTCTATCCTCAACAGATGGACTGAGAGCGGTCAGGTGACCGACGTGCCTAAGCTGTACTCCGGTCAGGATCAAAACACTTGGCAGAACTCCGCTTCCAACAGCAGATTCGTGGAGAAAGGCGACTTCGTTAGAATCCAGAATATCGTAGTGGGTTATACCGTTCCTGCTGCTGCTTTGACTTCAGCGTTCAACGGTGCGATCACCAACGCAAGATTCTTTGCTCAGGTACAGAACCCGTTCACTTTCACTGGATACACTGGACTTGATCCTGAGTCCAACCAGTATTCTGGCCAGCAGTCGTTTGGCGTGGACTGGAACGTAGCTCCTGTGATCCGTACTTACACCTTGGGTCTGAACGTAGGGTTCTAATTTCAAACTCCTAAACGAAGCATTACAATGACAAAATTTTCAATAAAAAATTTCAAGCTTATCCTAGCCGGTGCGGCTATGATGGGAGTGGTCAGTGCCTGCGAGGTAACTGAACTTACCCCAGCCAACTTGATACCTGACTCGGAAGCATTTGCAACCGCTGCGCGAATCGAGTCTGCGGTATTGGGTGTGTATGAAGCTGCCCAACGCGGCTACTATAACGGATCCGTGACCAATGGCCGTGGCTATCCTTTTGGAGCTGCGAACGTGGAGCAGGGTGATATGAGAGGCGAGGACATGTACAATGACCAAGCTTTCTACGAAATCACCTATAACAATTCCTACAACCCACAGTCTGCGAACAATAATGGGATGTGGATTTCCCTCTATCGCTTGATCAATAGAGCAAACATCATTCTTGAAAACATTGATCCAGCTGTAGCAAGCGGTGTATTGACTGCTGAGGAAGGCAATGCCTACAAAGGTGAAATGCTGTTCATGAGAGCTTTGGCTCACCATGAGCTCTTAATCCACTTCGCCAGACCTTATTCTGACGATCCTAATACAGCGGGTGTTCCTTACAGGACTTTTGCAATCAACGATGTACCTAAAGTTCCAGACGGAGAGGCAGTTCCTCGTGGTACAGTTAAGGACGATTACGATCAACTCCTAAAGGATTTGGAAGATGCTGAAAAAGCACTTGTATCCGGCATAGGCACTGTATCCAGAGTGAGCTATGGAGCAGTAGTCGCCCTCAAGACACGCGTACTTCTTCATAAAGAAGAATGGGACAAAGTTTTGATTGAGTATGAAAAGATAAAGTCCCTGTACGCGGTGACTCCTAACCCCGCCACTCCTTTCAGAGGCGGAACCAGCTCTGACAACATCTTCTCTTTCCTCAACTCAGATGCTTCCAACGGTACTGTCAACGGAGCTTTGCCAGCGATGTATGGCAATCCTGCCAACGGTGGCCGTGGCCTGGTGAAGATTTCTCCACTGATCTGGAGAGCTGACTTCTGGCTTGCCGAAGATACCCGGCGTGTGGATCTGACCAGCAGAAACGCGGCGGGTATTTACAGCGCCAAATATATTGATCCGGTGACCCGTACCGATCCCAACACAATCCTCAGATTTGCTGAAGTAGTATTGAATGCCGCTGAGGCAAACGCACAGCTGGGCAACTTAGATGCTGCGGTAGCTTTGTTAAACTCCGTAAGAAGCCGTGCACTTCCTGCTTCCGTACCAGCTTTCACCGCTGCCGGTTTGGGTGGACAGGCTGGCGTTTTGACAGCTATCTATCAGGAGCGTAGAATAGAGTTCTTGGCCGAAGGCCGCAGATGGGCTGATATCCACAGACTCTCTGGTGCTGGTGTCATGAACGGGATTCCTTTAAAAGCCCAGTCTAGATCTGTGAACAACGTAGATTTCTATACCACGGACCGAGCGATTGTAACTAGCCACGACCTTCCATACGACGACTACCGTTTTATCTGGCCTATCCCTTTGGATGAGCTTCAGAACAATACTTCTGCTCCAATCGAGCAGAACCCAGGATACTAATCCCGGATTGGCTTAAAAATTTTAAAGTCCGACTCGAAAGGGTCGGACTTTTTTTGATGATCATAGGCGCACCTATGTTGTTTAGGGCTCAATATCCTTTCCTCATTTTGATTAAAGATTCTGGCTGACCTTATTCTCAAGCGTTCGAATCTTTAATCAAAATGCATATCTTGAGGTGACACCTATCCCGATCATTTTTATGCTAAAAACTATTATTGTCCCTGTGGACTTTTCTGACGAAGCTGACAATGCTTTGCTGTTTGCAGCGGAGCTGTGCAAAAGGACGCTAGGCCAGCTTCGAATCCTCCATGTCCTTTCTGAAGACGACAGCGAAGCGGACGCCAAAATGCGACTGGGACTGTTGGAGAGTCGCCTCAAACACACCTTTGGAGAAGAACTTCAATGTTCTTCCCTCGCGTTATGGGACGCTTTGATTCCTTCCTTGGAATCCCAAGTAAAGAGCCAAAACGCCGATTTGGTCGTGATGGGGACAAAAGGGGCTACGGGTCTGAAAAGGATTTTCATCGGAAGTAATACCGTGAAGGTGCTAGCCCATATCAAGTCCCCGGTTCTGGTCGTACCGGAAACAGCACGTTTTGAAGCCTTCAATCGAGCCGGCAAAAACCGTGTGGTGCTGGCAACCGATTTGATGGAAGTTGGGCAAGAAAAAACCTTCGATGTACTGGCGGACATCACCTCCCTGATGATCGAACCCCGGCTAAGGATACTTAATGTCCGACCCAAAAACACCAGCTTGGGTTTCAACCAAGAAATGGAGCGCAGCGCATTGGTGTCAAGATTCCGGGAAAACATCGAAACCGAGCGCATCACCGTTTTTGATAACAATGTGATGGACGGAATCAATTTTTACCTTGACAAGAATGACGACACGGGCTTGGTTGCGATGATCGCCCGAGATTCTGGAGGCTTATTCCAACGCCACTTCACCCACGAGATGGCTTCTGTTACCCATTATCCCCTCTTGGTGATGCATGCGTGACAGGAGCTGGTGCTAGTCTGGATTGCAAACACAAAGCGCGGTCAGGTGAGCTAAACCTGACCGCGCTTTCTGTTGTCAAAAACTGCTTCTTCGCTAGTCCTTGTTTTCACGGCTACGCCGGATGACGGCATCTACTTTTTCCTTGGATGCGCCGTAGACTTTTCCTTTCTCAGCATCGTCGATCAGTCGGTCGATGTAGCTCTGACTGATCTCCGAGCTGTCCTTGTATTTATTACGCATCTTGTCCAGTTGGGCGTGCAGGTCTTTTCGGATCTGCGCATAGGCCGGATCATCATAGTAATTGTGCAGCTCGAGCGGGTCTTTCTTGCGATCTATAAGTTCCCACCTGTTCTCGGGAAAATAAAAGTGGACGAGCTTATACTCTTGGGTAATGATGGCATAATGGCGCTGCACCATGTGTTCGGCGGGATATTCGTAGTAGTGGTAGTACACTTCGTCACGAGTCCATTTCTTTTCATTTCCCGTTAGCAAGGGCACCATGCTTTCTCCCTGCATGTCTTTTGGTGCTTTTACTCCTGCAGCGTCCAGGAAGGTCTGCGCAAAATCCAGGTTTTGCACCAGCGCATCCGAGGTGCTTCCAGCCTTGGTCCGTCCAGGCCAAGCCACTAGCAGGGGAGTTTTGAAAGATTCGTCGTAAACGAAGCGCTTGTCATACCATCCGTGCTCGCCCAGATAGAAGCCCTGATCTGAGGTGTATACGATGATGGTATTCTCCATCAGCTCATTGGCCTCTAGATAGTCCAGCAGTCGGCCCACGTTTTCATCGACCGCCTTGATGGTGCCGAGGTAGTCCTGCATGTAGCGTTGGTATTTCCACTTCATGATGTCCTCTTGGGACATGGTAGGGTATTTTCTCTTGAAATCTTCGTTGACCTTAGTAAAGTACTTCAGGAAAGTCTCCCTTTGCGAGGGGGTAAAGCGTGCCAGTTCGCCCTTGAATCTTCCCTTGTCCGGGCCGATCTCGCTAAGACCCAGCTCATCCATGGTTTCGGGGAAAAGCTTGTTGTCCCCGGCCCAGCTCATATGCTCCAGGATGTTCATCTCTGCCTCTGCGGCAGCTGGTCGCTCGGCATAGTCGTCGAAAAGCGTCTCTGGCTCGGGGAAGGTTTTGTTGGTATATTCCTCCATATGGCGCTCGGCCATCAGCCAAGGACGATGAGGCGACTTGTGGAGGTACATCAGCATAAAGGGCTTTTCCTTTTCCCGGTCTTTTTCGAGCCAGTCTAGTGTCATATCTGTTACGATGTCCGTGACATAGCCTTCGACTTTGATATTGCCTTGCTTTTTGGTAATAAATTCCGGGTTGTAGTAGGAGCCCTGTCCTGGCAAGATCTTGAATTCGTCAAAACCTTTCGGATTGTTGCCAAAGTGCAGCTTGCCAAACATCGCCGTCTGGTAGCCCGCATCCTGCAGGAGTTGCGGGAAGGTCACATTGGTCGTGTCAAAGGCAAAATGGTTGTCCACCTTGCCATTGAGATGGGAGTGCTTTCCCGTCAAGATAGTCGCCCGTGAAGGAGCGCAGATGGAGTTGGTTACGCTGGCTTGCGTAAAAAGAATCCCCATATCGGCGATACGATCGATGTTGGGCGTCGCGATGAGGCGGTTATCATAGGCTGAGATGGCCTGGTAGGCATGGTCATCGGACATGATGAAGATGATGTTTGGCCTCCCGGAGGTCTGTTTGCCTGCCTGCGAGAATCCCGATCGGGCAGAGCAGAGACAGATCAAAATGAAGACAAGAGTCTTGCGCATGGTATATTGGTTAGGGTATTCGTGGTTGAAATTAGCCTTTTGCCGCTTTTTAAGCCAAGGTTTTCCTCCAAATGGCCAGGGATCTTGCCGATTGACGGAACAAATGAAAATAAATTGCCACTAATTTAGTGCTTTTGCCCTAATAATTTTAATTTGGCTCCTGCAAAGTCATTTTTGGCTAGTTTTAAAGACCCTATGAAGCTCCATTTGCTCGACGCTGTCGCCATTTTTGCCTATCTCATCGGCATAGTCTGGATAGGGATTGCGTATGCGCAAAAGAAACGCGTGACAAGTGAGGGTTACTTCCTAGCGGGGAAATCCTTGGACTGGAAGGTCATCGGTGCCTCGCTCTTTGCTTCCAACATCTCTACGGTTCACCTGGTGGGGCTGGCGGAGTCCGGATTCAAGGATGGAATTCTATGGGGAAATTTCGAGTGGTTTTCCACGGTTGAGCTGCTGATCCTGGCTTTCGTCTTTGTGCCCTTTTTCCTTAAGAGCAAGGTGGTCACCCTTCCGGAATTTTTGGAAAAAAGATATGACTCCCGGTCTCGGATGATCCTGGCGCTGTTTAGCATACTGGCGGCCTTGTTTATGCACATCGGCATCAGCTTCTATGCCGGTGCGGTGGTGTTTGAGGCGATCTTTGGCTGGAATATTTGGTTTTCGGTATGCTTGATCGCGGTGGCTACCGGCCTATATACCATCATTGGAGGACTTTCTTCCGTGGTACTGACCGAGTCCATACAGACCGTCATCTTGATCCTCGGCTCACTGCTGATCACCCTGCTGGCACTCTTCGCCCTGCCGGAAGTTGGGATTCATTCCTTTGCGGAGTTGAAGACTGCCGTGACTCCTGACCGGCTGAGTGCGGTGAATTTTGACGCGGAGTCCAAGGGGTTTTCCTTTCGGGATATGTTGTTTAGCCATCTGATTTTGGGCATTTGGTATTGGTGTACCGATCAGACCATCGTGCAGCGTATCCTCGGGGCCAAAGACGAAAACCAAGCCCGCTTGGGAGCGGTTTTCGCTGGATTTCTAAAGATTTTGCCGCCGTTTATCATGATTCTGCCGGGGATCTTGGCTTTTGCCTTGTTTCGCAGTGAGATCGGTGAGGATACCAAGAGTGTCCTGCCGGTGCTGATTATGGAGCTATTGCCCATAGGCTTGAAAGGGCTGATGGTAGCCGCCCTGCTGGCAGCGGTGATGAGCAGTGTGGCGGCAGCACTCACGAGTTGTTCCACACTAGTGGTCTACGATGTGTTTGAGCGAATGAAGCCGGGAATCTCAGATGGCAATAAGATCCGGATCGGACGCATCACTGCGGGACTTGTGCTCGTTGTGGCAGTGATTTGGTCTCCATTTTTGGGCAATCTCGGCGCCATCTTCGAGCTGATCAACCAGATGTTTTCCATTTTTGCACCCTCGATAGTCGTAGTTTTTCTGTTCGGGATACTTTCCAAACGAGGCACGTCCCAGGCCTCTTTCCTCACCTTGCTTCTGGGGAGTGGCATCGCTGCAGGAGTCTTCTTGACTGAGAAGTACTTGACTATAAATGGTGTCCAAAACTTCGTCTCGTCGGCTGAGGGACTTGGCATCAACTGGATGAGCCAAACGGTCTATTTCTTTCTGCTATCCACCGCGATCTACTGGGCGACCAGTGCCATGGGTGCTAAGCCCGCTCCCAATGTCCAAGTGTCCAGATTGAGCTTTTCGGGGAGTTCTCCACTGGTCATCGTCCTCAGCGCTCTGCTGATGATCTGTATGGCGCTCGTTTATTTCATCTTCTATTGATCATAAAAGCCCAGCCTCATGCACCTCCGTCAATCCATCTCCCCGCTTCCGAACCCCAAGCCGATCGCGATCATCGGCGCGGGCGGGATCGTAGGCGATGCCCACCTGCCGGCCTACAGGCAGGCCGGGTGGCAGGTAGTGGCAGTCTACGACCAGAGTCTGGACAAAGCAGGGGCAGCAAAAGCCGCCTTTCCACTAGTGGAAAAAGCCTGCGCCAGCCTGGACGAGCTCATCGTGACGGCGGTGGCTACCTCGGCTATCTTTGACCTCGCAGTCCCGGCGGATCAGATTCTTTCGGTTTTGGAGAAGATCCCCGACCACTCGGCGGTTTTGATCCAAAAACCCATGGGCGAGAGTCTCGATGAAGCCCGGCAAATCCAGGCCCTGTGCGTTGAAAAGCAACTGGTTGCAGCCGTAAACTTCCAGCTGAAATTTGCACCCTACATGCTAGCCCTTCAGGATTTGATGGAGCGGGGTATCCTTGGCGAAGTCTACGACATCGAGCTGAAGCTTTGCGTTCATACACCTTGGGAGCTCTGGGATTTTCTCAAAACCAAGCCTCGAATGGAGGTGCTTTACCACAGCGTTCACTACCTGGATCTCATCCGGGCTTTGGCGGGAAATCCAAGCAGAGTCAGCGCGTCGCTTGCCCGACATCCCAAGTCTCCGGACTTGGCCGATGCCCGCAGCAGTATCCTCTTGGACTATTCCGAATCAAAGCAGGCCCGTATCCTCACCAACCATGGCCATTCCTTTGGAGGCAAGCATCAGCAATCCTACCTGAAAGTGGAAGGCACCCAAGGGGCGGCATTTATTCAATTGGGACTATCCTTGGACTATCCCAAAGGGCGACCTTCCTACATGGAATATTTTGAAAATGATTCCGGTCTCGGCTGGCGGGAGATTTCACTGCAAGGGGACTGGTTTCCGGAGGCATTCGTAGGCAGCATGGCCGTTCTCCAAAATCACCTCCAAGATCCGAGTTTTCCACTTATTCATTCCGTAGCTGAGGCCCTCCAAACCATGGAGCTGGTCGAGCTTGTTTACCAAAACTCAAGAATTTAGTACATGAAAAGAACCAGACTACTTCTGCTTCTCCTGCTGGCAATGAGCCCGTATTTTTCTTTTTCCCAAGGGAAAAAATCCAAACCCAATGTGCTGCTTATCCTATCGGACGACCTGACGACCACGGCTTTGGGCACCTACGGAAATCGCGCCGTCCAGACTCCCCATATCGACGAGTTGGCGAGGCAGGGCGTTCGCTTTGATCGCGCCTATTCCCAGTTTCCGGTTTGTGGTCCCTCACGGGCGTCGATGATGTTTGGCTACTATCCCAGCGCTACGGAAACCTACGGCTACGTAAGCGGCAGGGACCAGATGGGGCCGGATCGTCTTTCGCTGGCGCAATGGTTCAAAAACCAAGGCTACTACACGGCCCGCGTGAGTAAGATCTACCACATGGGTATACCCGGAGATATTGAAAAAGGGGATGACGGTGCGGACGATGCCGCCTCCTGGACCGAAAAATTCAACGTGAAAGCCCCTGAATGGCAAGCACCCGGCAAAGCCGAACTCGTGCAAAACAATCCCGATGGCAGCATCGAGCGCAAGGGAGGCAACGTGATGACCATCGTACAGGCTTCGGACACCGAGACTGACCATGCCGATGGGATGGCTGCAGCCAAAGCCAGTGAGCTGATCCGCGAGCACAAGAAGGAACCCTTCTTTTTAGCAATCGGTTTGGTGCGTCCCCATGTACCTTTCGTCGCGCCGGAGCAGTATTTTATCCCTTATCCTTGGCAAGAAATCGTGCCGCCTCCCGTGGTTCAAGACGACTGGGCAGATATCCCCGAGCGGGGGATCAACTATGTCACCACCAAAAACGGGCAGATGTCTTATGTCCAGAAGCAAAAGGCGATAGCGGCTTACTATGCCTCGGTGTCCTTCATGGACGCGCAGGTCGGTAAGATTCTGCAGACCTTGAAGGAAGAGGGTTTGGAGGAAAACACCATCGTGGTCTTTGCCTCTGATCATGGATTCCATCTTGGAGAGCATGACTTTTGGATGAAGGTGAGCCTTCATGAAGAGTCGGTTCAGGTGCCTTTCCTGATCAAAGCTCCCGGAATCAAAGCCGGTGCCTCAGCTTCTTTTGCGGAGCTGCTGGATCTCTATCCTACCCTGGTGGATCTGGTGGGCGGCAATATCCCCGCCAACATCCAGGGCAAAAGTTTGGTGCCTATCCTGAAAGACAAAAAGGCCGAGGTGCGGGATATGGCTTTCTCCGTAAGCCAAAATGGGAATACTTACCTCGTAAGGACGGATCGCTGGGCTTACATCCAGTACGACGAAGACGCCAAATCGGGCATGGAGCTTTTTGACATGTATCAGGATCCCAAGCAGTACACCAATCTGGCCCAATTGCCGGAGTATGCGAACGTTGTGGCAGAGATGCAAAAACGCCTTCGGGAAAAGCTGACCGCGGTGAGAAACAATGACTTGAACAAAACCTATCAAACTGAAAAATGAGCTTTCTCCCTACCAAAACATCGCTTCAACTCGTTTTGACAGCCCTTCTGCTGGCTTGCGTGGGCGCGAGTGTCCCCAAAAACGTGCTTCGTGTGGCGCCTAAACCAGTGGATGCAAAGCTTGTTACAGGCGAAAGCAACTACCTCCAAGGCCCCTCGGTGCTTAAGCTGGATGGCTACTTCGTCTGGGGTGCAACGGTAGTGCAAGGCGACGACGACAAGTATCACATGGTTTTTTCCCTTTGGGAAAGCGGACCTGAAAATGATATTTTCAACAACGGATGGGTGCTGGAAAGCAAGCTGGGGTATGCGGTATCCGATTACCCCGACCGGGATTTCAAATTCCAAAAAATCTTCCTCAAGGGCGCCAGATACGACGGAAATCCAGAGGCTTGGGATGCCCAGGGCGTACACAATCCGCACCTTAAAAAGTTTGGCGGCAAGTACTATCTCTACTATATCGGTGGAAGGGATCTCGGTGAAAAAGTGGCTCCTGACCTTGACAAACGGACAAGAGTCCAGCAGAATCAGCAAATTGGAGTTTTGGAGTTTTCTTCTTTTCAGGATTTGGTGGACGGAAAATTTGACCGCCCCTCCAAGCCTTTGCTGAGTCCCCGCACCCGAGTCAAGGCCAATCAGGTGTTGCTTCCTTCTCCTCCGGGCACCGAAGTGAAGCCAGACAATCTCATCGTGGTCAACCCATCGGTGGACTACAATCCGAACACCGGTGAATACATGCTTTTTTTCAAGGGCAATATCTATGAACCCAATTGGAAAGGCGTGCATGGAGTCGCCACTGGGCCTACGCCTACCGGGCCTTTTGTCGCCAAAGACCAATTTATCTTCGACGTCAGGATGCCCGATGGCTCAATTGCCAGCGCTGAGGATCCCTATGTCTGGTACTCCAAAGCCTACGGACGCTTTTTTGCCGTGGTCAAGGACTTCACCGGAAGGATCTCCGGGGGAAATCCCAAGGATTTGGCAATCCTGGAGTCCGAAGACGGGATGGACTGGAAGCTGGGAGCAAATCCGCAGTTTCTCAAGCCGGAGATCACCTTGGCCGATGGATCGCTCCAGAAGTTAAATCGATTCGAGCGTCCACAACTCCTGCTGGACAAGAAGGGTCTTCCACGCTACCTCTACGCCGCCGCTTCGGTGGACAATGTCAATGGCAAAAAGGACGGAAGTTCTTTCAATGTCCATATCCCCTTGAAAATAGACTAATCAACCAAATCCTACCAAGCGCTGACGCTTGCTATAAAACCTATTAACCGAGAATGAAAAAAACACTGGTAATCAAAAGAGGGCTGTCTAGTGACATGCGTTTTGATCTGAAAAACGGTGCCGGCTCCGACGCTGTCCATGTCAATCCAGTCTATGCCTATGCCGTCTGCAAACTCCAAACGGACTCTCCTTTGGAAGGCATCGGCCTTGCTTTTACACTTGGAGCGGGAAACCGGATCGTCTGTGATGCCATCGACTACCTCGTCAAGCATATCGAAGGGCGGGAAATCCATGAACTCATGGCGGACTTCGGCTCGGTCTATAAGAAGATGGCCGATGATCCAAACTTCCGCTGGCTGGGCCCCCACAAGGGTGTAGTGCAGCTTGCACTTGCAGCCGTGGTCAATGCTTGCTATGACCTGTGGGCGAAAGTCGAGGAAGTGCCCTTGTGGAAACTCCTAACGGACCTGAGCCCAGAGGCTCTCGTCAATACCTTGGATTTTTCTTACTACGAAGATATTCTGACCCGATCCGAGGCGATGCAACTCCTTCAGAGCCAAAAAGAAACCCGGATGGAGCGGGAGCTTATCGTGCAGACAGGCTACCCGGGATATGATACCTCGGTAGGTTGGTTTAACTACTCCGATGCGCAGGTACTCCGCAATGTGCAGGAAGCCATGGAGCAGGGATTCACAGCGATGAAACTCAAAGTCGGTTCCAAAAACGTGGAACGGGATATTCGCCGAGCTCGGATCGTTCGCGAAGCAGCCGGCGATGATGCTACGATCATGTTTGACGCCAATCAGCAATGGACGTTGCCCCAGGCCATCGATATCTGCAAGCAGCTGAAGGAACTCAACCCTTTTTGGATAGAGGAGCCTACCCATCCGGACGATGTGCTCGCCCACGTGAAGCTGGCCGAGGCCGTTTCAGTGCCATTGGCATTGGGTGAGCATGTGCCCAACAAGATCATTTTCAAAAACTTCCTCCAGTCCGGCTGCATGTCCTTCAATCAGGTGGACGCAGTGCGTGTCGGCGGGGTGTCTGAATTTATCCTCATCAGCCTATTGTCCAAGAAAATGAATGTACCGGTCGTGCCGCACGTGGGAGACATGGGTCAGATCCACCAGCATTTAGTGTTGTTCAACCATATCTCCGTTGGGCATCCGGCTTTGCTTTTGGAGCATATTCCGCATCTGAGAGACTATTTCAAATTTCCTGTCACGATCGTGGATGGGAAATACATCACACCTCAGCAGCCTGGAATGAGCGCGGATTTGATCTGAGATTCTGCGGTAAGAATAAAACAGCCAGCTTTCCCCATTTCTAATAATCTTAATCAAAAGGGGTGAAATAAATGTCCGAAATGCCAAGGCCCAGACTATTTTTCAGGATACCATGAAAGAGAACTATCCACTTTACATTTTGGCCAATTCAAGCTCCCTAATAGATGAGACGCAGCTTGAAAATCTCTCCCCTTTCTAAAGCCTATCGATCCCGGCGCTCCCCTCATTCACCATCCTGAGAAACTTAGTGTGGAGGCTCAAGAGCAATCCTATGAGTATTTCATCCAAACCCAGGCAGGTCAGTTGATAGTATTTAGCGGGAGATAACAAAAGTCAATTCTAAAATTCATCAAAGCTGCCGAAGCTTGATGCATTTTTCTTTCAGCTGGAATTCAGATCAAATTGCAGAAATTAATGATTTTTATATAGTTAAAAATCAATAAGTTAAGTCAATATATAGGGCATAAGCCCAATTTTTTAATAAATAAATAGGCCTTTTGCCCTATTATAAATAACTTCCCAGCGGCTATTCAAAAGTTTAAGCGCCAAACTGTGGCTGAATCAAGGATTGCCTTCATCTAACATATCCCTAACTCTTGTTTCGTATGACTGACTCTACGATTGAAAGCCGGCCAAAATCCACCCGAGGGGCCGGACTCGCTTCTCCGCCATGGAGACTCTTTGCCGGCTGCGTGCTGCTGCTGCTCCTAGTTGGGCAGGGGTCGTTTGCCCAGGGCGCTCTGACCGTTTCCGGTACGGTAATCGACCAGGAAGCACAATTGCCTTTGCCTGGGCTCACCGTGATGGTGAAAGGTACCACCACTGGTACCGTTACCGACGCCAGTGGGAAGTATTCCATTCAGGTGCCTGCCGCTAGTTCCATATTGGTATTTAGCTACATAGGATATGCCACTCAGGAAATCGAGGTGGGTAATCAGACACAAATCAATGTGACTATGGGACAGGATGTCTCCTCGCTGGACGAAGTCGTCGTAGTCGGTTATGGTACACAAAAGAAGGGCAATCTGACCGGCTCGGTGGCAAATGCCGATATGGCCGTGGTAGCGGATCGTCCCATTACCAATCTGACTCAAGGTCTGCAGGGAGCGGTACCGGGCTTGAATATCGCCAGCAACAGCGGTACTCCAGGTCAAAATCCAAGCATCAACATCCGTGGTGCAACCAGCATCAACGGCGGTAGTCCACTAGTCTTGGTAGATGGTACCCAGATGGACATCAACAATATCAACCCTCAGGATGTAGAAAGTGTTACGGTTCTCAAAGATGCCGCTTCTGCCGCTATCTACGGATCCAGGGCGGCCTTCGGGGTGATTTTGATCACCACCAAGAAAGGGGCAAGAAACAGCAAACCGCAGATTTCCTACTCGGGCAATTTCTATGGGGCCAGTCCTACCATCATTCCCGACAAGACGGACAGCTACAAATATGCCCTTTATGCAAACAGCATGTTGACCAGTACGAATTCGGCAAAATATTTCAATGATGAACATTTGGCACTGATCAAAGATCGAGTGGACGGAGTGATCAGCAATGACTATACCCTCAAGCCAAACGGCACCTCCTATTATGAGCATGCGAATACCAATTGGGAAGATCTTATGTACGACGACGCGGCGACGGGGCAAAACCACAACCTTAGTGTATCGGGCGGAACCGAAAAAACAACCTACCGTGCATCCTTTGCCTATACCAAAGATGGGGGCATCGTGAAGATCGGCAATGACAAATTTGAGCGCTATAACTTCAATACCAACATGAGCACCGAGGTGCGCGAATGGTTGATTGCAAAGGCCCAAGTAAATTTTTCGACTTCCGAGTCTGATCTCCATAATCTACCGGGAGGAAATTTTGGACCGTCTATCTTCCACGTGATCTGGAGAGCAAGACCTACTTGGACTCCATATTATGAGCTAGACGGAGTATCTTACCCTACTTTCAACCGACTCAATCCTGTTGGGACCATTGAGAATGGAGGCAGAGATATAGACAAGGTTTACAACCTCAACACCAAAGCGGGCGTGGAGATGAAGTTTGGAGACTTCCAGATTTTGTCCAACTACACCTTCAACCCCATCTTCAGAGAAGGTCAGCGAAACCACAAGCAATTCTACTCCATCCAGCCTTGGGCCAACCTGACTGTCAGCCCCGAGAGTGAGGCTTCCTACATCGAGAGAACGCACAACAACAGCTACTACTATGCCTTTGATATCTATGGAAAATATTCCAAGACGATCGCACAAAACCATCAAGTGGAAGCTACGCTCGGTTTCAATCAGGAGAATCTGGTCAGTACCTACGAAAGGGGCTATAACACGCTTCTGATCAGCGACGACGTGCCTTCGCTTTCCAATACTCTGGGCACACCGCTGGTCTCTGACGACTACGACGAGTGGGCTCTTAGAAGTGTGTTTGCAAGAGTAAACTATAACTACAAAGAGAAATATCTGCTTGAGTTTAACGGACGCTATGACGGCTCCTCCCGTTTTGCCAAAGACAGCAGATTTGGTTTCTTCCCGTCGATTTCTGCGGGTTGGAAAGTCTCCGATGAGGCTTTCTTGAAGGATGCCACCTGGATCAACCTGCTCAAAGTAAGAGGCTCTTATGGTAACTTGGGCAACCAAAATTCCGCTTTCCTTTATCCATTTGTAGGCTATACGACTACCCTGCAGACCAACTGGATCAGCAACGGTACCCGGCCAATCGGCCTCAGCCCACAAAACCCCATCTCGGCTAACAGAACTTGGGAAACAGTTTCCTCGGTCAATTTCGGAGCGGACATGATGTTCTTCAAAGGCCGCATGGATTTGACCTTTGACGTCTTCAGAAGAGATACAGAGGGCATGCTCGTTCCTGGCCAGGCCTTGCCGGGCATATTTGGTGCACCCGCGCCTCAGGCTAATGCAGCCGACCTTCGGGTAAACGGCTGGGAGACCGCCATCGGTTGGACAGACGAGTTTAGCTCTGGTTTGCGATACAATGTCAACCTGATGTTGGCTGACAGCAAGGGTGTAATCACAAAGTATGACAACCCGAACAATTCCTTGGCAGTAGCCTATTACACTGGCAAAGACATTGGGGAAATCTGGGGTTTCGAGACAGTGGGGCTTTTCCAGTCCCAGGAAGAAATCAACGAAGCGCCTAACCACGGCACCTTGAGCGGCGGCAACCTGATCCGGCCAGGAGATGTGAGATACGCGGATTTGAACGGTGATGGCGTGATCAACAGTGGAAAAAACACATTGGAAGATCCAGGAGACCGAAGAGTCATCGGTAACGCTTCCCCAAGATATATTTATGGCATCCGCGGTGGACTTGGCTTCAAAGGATTTGATCTGAGTGTGTTCTTCCAGGGAGTTGCCAAGCGGGACTTCTGGATTGACGGTCCGATCATGTTTGGAGGCGATGGGGGCATAGGCAATGTGATCGTCACCAATTACCTCTACGAAAACACTTGGAGCGATGGATCTGATGGCCTGCCTGTCAACACAGACGCCTATTATTTCCGGCCTAGCCAAAACGCGGTCATCGACCGCAATACCCTCGTGCAGACACGATACCTGCAGGATGCCAGCTATCTAAGATTGAAAAACCTCACCGTAGGCTATACATTCTCCAGCGAGCTGATGAGCAAGATCAACGTCTCCACGGCTAGGGTATTCGTATCCGGAGAGAACCTACTGACCTTCACCAAGCTGAATCCAAACTTCGATCCGGAGGTATTGGATCCCGGCCAAGACAATCTGGGCGGAACCAGCTTTTCCAACGGAGGCGGCCAGTCAGGCAAACTCTATCCGCTGTCCAAGCGAGTCTCATTCGGCATTGCCGTAGGTTTTTAATCCCCAAATGTTCCGATTATGAAAAATTTGAAATATTATCTCTTCGCACTTTCGGGACTGCTGATGTCCTGCAATGACGAGTTTCTTGATACAGAACCCAAAACGCAGATCAATGATGCAACCTTTTGGAAGTCTCCCAGCGATCTGAAAATCTATAACAACCAGCTCTACTCCGTCTACTTAAATGGCTTGGGCTATGGCAGAGGGGGATTTACCGCGAGCATGTACACCGATGACATGATGAGCGACAATGCCTTTTCAGAAACCCCTTCCGCGGTAAGAATGGGCACCAATACAGCGAATGCCCCTGGTCTGAGCAACTGGAGCTGGACCTTGGTGAGAAACATCAATCTGATGCTGGAGAAAGCCGAAGCTTCTCCGATCGAGCAGTCCATCAAAAACCAGTTCATGGCAGAGGCGAGACTTCTCCGTGCCCTGGACTACTATGACAAGCTGAAACTGTATGGACAGCTGCCGATTGTAGATCATGTATTGGAAGTAGGTGATGAACTGCTGTATGCACCTCAGTCCGGACGGGACGAAGTCATGGCATTTATTCTGGCAGATTTGGACTTTGCGGTGGCGAATATGGTTCAGACAGCCGAACCCAATCGCTTTGACAAAATGATTGCACATTCCTATCGCGCCAGAATATTGCTCCACGAAGGAACATTTAGGAAGTACCACAGCTTAGGAAATGAGACACTTTATCTTCAGGAAGCAGTAAAATCCGCCGAAGAAGTCATCAAATCCGGCAGGTATGTGATCAATGTAAATGGTTCGTATGGCGCTACTTTTTCCCAGCTTGACCTCAAAGGCAACAAAGAGGTGGTATTCTATCGAGACTATGACGATGCGCTTCAGCTTTACCACAATCTGAGCAATCTGATTACCCACGTAGATGGAGCGATCATGGGTGGTACCAAAGATTTGGTCAGAGACTATCTCTGTGTTGATGGTCTTCCGATCGACGAGAGCCCGCTATACCAAGGTGACGATAATATAACCAATGAATTTGCCAATAGAGATAAGCGATTGGCCGAGACATTCGCCAAGCCGGGGACATATTTTGTCACAGGGAAAATCAACCTGAACTCAACTCCTGGAGGATTTTCGGTTACGGCCACCCCATCAGGCTATCAGATCGCCAAATTCTTCAATGCGTCACAAGACAACCAAGCTTGGGATCGGGCCTTCGCAGATGCTCCGATGATCCGCTATGCGGAGATCCTACTGATATTGGCAGAAGCCAAGGCGGAACTCAACACCCTGACCCAGGCGGATCTTGATTTGACAGTCAACGTCCTGAGAGAGAAAGCGGGAGTTGCGCCTTTGGAGATTTCCCACGCCTCCATAATACAGGAAGTGAGAAGGGAACGAAGAGTGGAATTGGCCTTTGAAGGTTTCCGTTATGACGATTTGATCAGATGGAAAGAGGGAGCCCAGCTCGCCGAACCGGTGATCGGCCTTAAGTTCAACGAGGAAGACATCACCAATGCAGACAAGTTCGTGGTAGGCCAGCATATCCAGCTGGACGAAAATGGCTACATTCTTTCTCCAAATACCTATTCTTTTGACGAAAGCAAAAACTACTATTTCCCCGTTCCCCTCAATGAGCTGTCTCTAAATCAAAACCTGAAGCAAACGCCAGGTTGGGAGTAATTGACCTTAGGGATGATTATTTTAAAAAAAGGGGGCGAAAATCCCCTTTTTCATTTTCAAGCACTTAATTTTCAACTCGAAATTTTCCGCTAGTACTGATACAATGAAGAATGCGCCTAAAGTAAAAACCAAAGACAAGATTCTTTCCGTCGCAATCCGGATGTTTAATGAGGCTGGAGTTCAAGGCATCACCAGTCGCCACATCGCCGCTGAAATGGGGATCAGTCACGGGAATTTGGATTACCACTACCATACCAAAGAGGACCTGATTTTGGCCATCTATGAGAAGATGAGGTTGGAAGCATCCGAATCCTATGGCACCAGAAAGCCGCACACTTCTTCTTTTGAACATTTCCACCGGATGATATCTGAGCTGGAGGAATTCCAATACCGCTACCGTTTTTTCAATCTGGATGTACTTGAGATCAGCCGGTCTTTTCCTTTGGTAAACAAAAAGATCCAGGAAACCCTGATCCTGAGAAAACAGCAGTCCCAGCAATTGTTTGAAGAGTTTTTGAGGGATGGCTTTGTCAGTTTCCCCGAGGAGGACGTGATGGAGCGTATCCTCCATACCATCCGCATGGTCATCACGTTCTGGCTTTCTCAGCTGGAGGTCATTTCTCCCTACAAGTTCCAGCAAAAAGGCGAGATGGTGCGCCTGGTCTGGAACACCATCCTACCTTATCTGACCCCTGCCGGCAAGGAAGAATACGAAAGGGTCCTGGATTTGGCGGCTTCGCAGGTAGCAAGCAATTCTTAGCAGATGGTTTCGGCAATTCAAATGGCCCAGGGTTGAGACTCTGGGCCATTTTTTTAGCTATTTCTCCATTCCCAAAAGTCCCTTTTCCGCCAATGGGAATCCGAGACTTTTCCAAATCAGAATGCTAGTTAGTTTTAGTATTCGTCGCAAAGGCCACCCACTGAAAGAGGCGCCTTTTGATGATTTGAAGTGGGGAAATGTCATATCTCAATTTGAGTCTTCACTTTTCTTTCAAAGCTGTTTCATCAAGTTATTAAAAGATTAAGGGGCAAGTTTTCAGCTAGGGCGAATGTCGGCGGACGTCGGGCTTAGGCTTTTAGGGCAAATTGTGATAGTTTCATCAAGTGAGGTTCAAATTGCCGATTAAGAATGCCACTTTTTGGGATCCGTCATACTATTCCTAAACCAGAAACCATGTTGAAACGAAGCCTTCTTTCACTGCTGTTTTTTATCCCGCTGATTGGAATTGCACAGCAGCTTGCAGACCCTGAATTTAATCCGACTGTTTCCAATCCTGCCTATTCCCAAGGAAAAGGTCCGGTGGTCTTGATCGATGAAGCCCACCACAATTTCCATACGATGGAGGGCAGGTTTAGTGCTTTTGCAAAGCTCTTGGAAAAGGACGGATATACCGTGAAAGCTTCTGAAGAAGTGGTCACCAAAGAGCAGCTTGATAAGGGTAAAATTTTTGTGGTTTCGAATGCGCTGCACGCTTCCAATGTTGAAACTTGGACTTTGCCTACTCCGCATGCATTTACCGACAGCGAGGTCGAAGCAATCAATGAGTGGGTTAAAGAAGGCGGTAGTCTTTTTCTGATTGCGGATCACATGCCTTTTCCGGGTGCGGCAGAAAACCTGGCGACATCGTTTGGCTTTAAGTTCTACAATGGCTTTGCCATGAAAAAGGGTGGGGGCAAAGACATTTTTACGCCTGGGCAGGGACTTATCGAAAATGTGCTCACCGTCGGACGCAGTGAAGATGAGGCGGTGACGTCATTGCAGAGTTTTACGGGTCAGGCTTTTGAAATTCCTACAAATGCCAAACCTGTCATTGTCCTTGACTCCACGTACGAGCTCAAGATGCCGCAGACAGCTTGGGAGTTTTCGGAAAACACGCAGGTAATTTCAGCAGAAAATTTTGTTCAGGGAGCATATATGACGTACGGCAAAGGCCGGATTGTTGTGTTTGGCGAGGCAGCCATGTTTACAGCGCAGGTTCAAGGCAGAAACAAGGTGGGGATGAACCAAAAAAGCGCTTCCCAAAATGCCCAGTTTTTACTCAACGTTTTTCATTGGCTTGACGGCTTGCTTGATTGAGATGGTGTCCTGTTTGCAGCTACTTCTCTATTCCCAAAAGTCCCTTTTCCAGCAAAGGAATTCTAAATTTTTCCAATTCTGAGGGCTCGTGGGCTTGTTTGAAGATGGCTTCAGCCTGGGCCAAAATCTCAGAATTAGCTTCGGCCACATTGGTGGTTTCCGTCGGATCTTCACGCAGATTGTAGAGTTCCAAAGTAGGCGTTTGCTTGTCGCTGAGATGCTGACGGATCAGCTTCCAATCCCCAAAGCGGATGGCGACCTGTCCCCCATACTCAGGAAACTCCCAATACAGGTATTCATGTTGTTTTTGTTCGCCTTTGTCAAGGAGGGTTGGGAGGATGCTGATCCCGTCATTTTGTGGAACCTCGTAGCCAGCGATTTCCCCAAAAGTCGCCATCATGTCGATATGGGAAGAAAGCAGATCAGACTTGGTGCCTGGCGCTATCTTTCCCGGCCAGCTTGCGATCATCGGCACGCGGATGCCTCCTTCGTGTACGTGGCCTTTGATCTTGGAGGGATCCTCGGTGAAAGGTCCGGCGGAGTTAAACCACTCGGAATCGGTGCCGCCATTGAAGGTCGGACCGTTGTCGGAGGTAAAGATGATCAGCGTGTTTTCGTACAGGCCTTCTTTTTTCAGGTGATCGATGAGTTTCACCACGTTTTCATCTAAATAAGAGACCATGGCGGCATAGGCGGCACGGGGATTTTTGTGTGGGAAGTAGCCTTTGTTACCAAGGTAGGGTGTTTCTTCGCCAAACTTTTTCTCATAGTATTCCACCCATCGCTGAGGAGCCTGAAGTGCCACGTGCGGAATCGGTGAGGCCCAGTAGAAATAGAATGGCTTGTTTTTGTTTTCTGAAATGAAGTTAACCA
>CAZTJM010000044.1:0-4323 GCA_964613865.1 uncultured Limnohabitans sp.
TTCGGCAATGGCGTCCTTTAGAAGAAAAAGCTCAGTCTTGCCACCATCTTCGTAGGCTATGTGGGACAAGCCTTCGTTCTTGGAAGTGAGGGGTCCGTTTTCGGCTGGAGTGGTAGAGGAAAACCAGCGCTCGTCAATCCCTCCCCGCATGCCGCCAAGGGCATAATAGTCATCGGGATGAAGCTTGATTCGTCGCCCCGGTACGCAAAAAGACCTCGGCACCCAAGTGGGCGTCAGTCTCAATATTCCTTCGCCCTGCTCTAGGGCCTTCTTCGCTAAACTCATGGTATTTTGGTAAATAGGTTATTGTTTTTTCTCTTGATTTTTCAAATTCAAAGATCTGAGTGGCACTTCTAAAACTTAGACACCTCATCCCCAGTCAGCACTTCCAACTTTAGCTCATAGATTCGGCTTTCGCCTGGTTCCAACAAAATAAGCGTTCCATTTTCCCGAGCTGCAGCTTGACCTATGGGAGGATGAGTCGCAGGTTCTAAAGCCGTCACGTATTCGCTTTTCCCCCAGTGCTGCCAGTTGATCAGCCACGGCAATTGGGCTTTTGAAAAGCTGATTTTCAAGGCCAACTCCAAGCCGTCGTTGGCATAGCCGCAGACCACTTGCTCATGGGCATCTGCTTTCGGATCGATAAAAGCGACGTCCTCGCCAAAACCGGCATGCTCGTCCATCGGCGACGCACATCGGGTGAACTCATGTTTCCGGTTGAATTCGGTATTGTTGGCATCCGTGGCCTTGGGCTTTTTGTCACCCTGCCAGACAATCCTCGTCCCATCATCGATCAGCGGCCATCCGCAGTTGATGTGGTAGAGGAGCATGTGCGGAGCAGGCGTGTTTCCTCGGTTAATGACCTGATCTTTGATACGGATCTCGGCAGAGCCTATGCTACCGGAAATCGTCCTAGTCATTTCCAGACTGGGGCCAAAGGTGGTCGTCTCCCGGACCTTGGCTACGATCTCGAAACCCAAATCTCCGGCGAAAATGTCCGGCTGCTTGATCGAGACGAGTTCCGCTGGGGAATTGGAGTAGTTTCCGTGAAGTCCCCTGGAGCCATTTTCGTCTTCATTTGGAGGTCCGGCATTGGAAAGCCCGCAGGTGGTTAGAAGCCCTCCCCCAAAAGTTCGCAGCCAATCTATGCCTCTGTTGGCAAAAAGCTGCGGTGCCATCAGTCCCGCATGGGAAATCCAAGCAAGGCTGAATTGATTGTGAAACGCATCCAAAATATCCATTCCCCTGTCCAGAACCAGCTTATACCGAAGTCCGGTTCCGGTATTGACCCACGCTATCCTTACTCCCCGACCGGAGCCGTTGTCAATGACCGATGTTTCTATGCCACCGAGCTGGTGGGAATTGGATAGTTTATGTTTCCAGTTGCGTGGATCGGACAGGTTCATTTTGGGCTGTGTGGACAAGGTTTAAACCTATAAAAAAGGCCCTCCGAGACTATCCTGCTGTATATGGGTAGCCTGGGGAGCGCGGAGGTAATTTAAAGAAAATGCGTGGCGGGAATATGCCGTTGGTCAAAATATCGGGGAATATTGAACTTGGTCCCACCTGATCTATGCTGGGCGCGACACTTAGCTAGACTTCGAGCTTTCGTTCTCACCTTCAAAGCTTCGGAGGCAAAAAAACCAAAAAACTCGAAACCGATTGAAAAACCCACCGAAGCCATTTTTTACATATATAATTTATATTTATACTTTTTGATAAACCATAATTTGATTTTTTAACATTTTTTTACTCAATTGATCCTAATTTCTAACCCTGTTTATAAAAAATTCAATGCACTGATAATCCTTCAACTTCATTAGATTTCCTATGTCCGAGAAAGTACTTTACGAAAAAAGGTTGCTGGAAAGGATCAAGAATGACTCAGATGCCGCATTTGAGGAAATCTACAATCGGTATTGGAAGCAACTTTTCAACTTCGGTATGAGGAAACTCAACCAGCGCGAGGTAGTGGAAGGAATCGTGCAGGAGGTATTTATTGACCTTTGGGTTCGCCGAAAATCCATCAGCATCAACGAATCACTGTCGTCCTACCTCCATAGCTCCGTCAACTTCAGGATCATCAACCAATACAAATCCAGATCAATCCGGGAGAAATATTTGGATACGCTGAAAGCACGAAGTCCAGATACCAGCATCTCCATAGAGGAGCTGATTCAATTCAAAGATTTAAAACTGACCATCAAGGGGATAATCAAAAAATTCCCAAACCAAAGGCAAAAGGCTTACAAACTTCGATTCAATAAAGGACTGAGCTACAGTGAAATTGCGGATGTCATGGAGATTTCGGTGAGCACGGTCGAGAAGCACCTAATACGCGCCATCAAAGACCTTCGGGTCAGCCTGAGGGAACTGACATTGGCTAGCGGAATGGCGCTACTTCAAGAACCCCTCTTCTTTTTTCTTTAATCGCATATAAAACACAGGCGAAAAAAAAACACCTCTAAGACTCCATTTTCCAGCTTTTAGAAAAAAACCCATCTTTTTTTCAACTGGCACTGGAGGAAAAAACATTTTCAGTTGACTAGTAAATGAAAACAGACCAGCTACTACTAATATTTCCCAACTAGTCCCCGAAAATCTGAACAAGCATGCAAAACAGCGAGGACTACTTGGAAGGATTAACCGAAAGCGAAGAAGTCGCTTTACAGAAAAAAATGTTTGACGCGATCAAGACGGGAATTGAAATCAGGCAGAGGCAGGTGATCAAAAGAAAAAGAATCTGGAAAAAGGTGACGCTTGCCGCCTCTATTTCTCTTGTCTTAGTTTCAGCGATTTCGATCTGGGTCTGGACCGGCAGGATTGAGGTGGTTTACCACACCGCAGCTGACGAGATTCTTGAACTTACCCTACCCGATAGCTCCTCGGTCACACTCAACTCCAATTCGACTTTGAGCTACCGGATGAGCAGGCTTTCAGGCTTTGACCGGAAAGTACGGCTGGAAGGTGAAGCATTCTTTTCCATTCGGAAAGATCGAGAGGGAAACACCTTTGAAGTAAACGAAGGTGGTGATCTCGGAGTGACGGTGCTCGGGACCAAATTCAATGTGAAAAGCTCCGCGCTGATAGAGAAAGTTACCTTGATGGAAGGAAGCGTGCTGCTGGGTTACGAGGGGGAAAACGGAGTCTACGAACATCTGATGACTCCAGGTGAATCTGCCAAGATGGACCCGAGAGAAAAAAACCTGAATTCGATCCGTGTGGAAAATCCGGAAAGGTTAAGCTCCTGGAAGGACAGGAAGCTGAAAATGGAGAATGAAAATCTCGGAAAGGTATTGGAGACCTTAATCGAGATCTATGATTTCACGCTTGACGATGCAGGCGCCTTACAAAGTGGGACAGCTGCATCCGGGAGTTTACCACTCTCTGACCGGCCCGAAGAAGTACTAGAAAACCTCGGAATTCTGTTTGGCACGTCGATCACTTTGAACGGTAGCAAAGTAACAATAGCCCATATTAAACAATCTGAAACAAAATAAACCAGCGAAACAATAGACCAACAGTGATTAAGTAAATACCCCTGATCTAATGAATCAGGAAAAAGACATAGAGCAAAAATCCCGGATGGGATTTGGAAGAATGATTAGCAGTAAACCCAAAACCTCTCAATCTATCATTCTAACCACTAACCAATTTATCTATGTTCTCAAAATTTACCCGCTGTTTGTTGGTAGTGGGGATGGCTGGAGCGGTCACGCTCCCACCATCCTCCTACGGTCAAACCCCTCAACAACTGGCCAAAGGGCCTAGTCCCAATGCGGCCCATGACTCCAAAACGCTGGAGTCTGCACTCAGAGATCTGGAAGAGATCTATGCGATATCCATCGCCTACCCGTCTAACTTGGTAACAGGAAGCGCTACTCCAGCGGCAATCAATTCCCAACTTTCGGCCGAAGAGAACCTGAACCGCATCCTCAAGGGTAGCCAACTGCAATACAAAAAAGGCTCGGGCAACTTCTACATGCTGGTAAAAGAAAACGCTTCCCAGCCAAGTGCCAACAGCAAAACCGAATCTATCCCCTCGCCTTCCAAGGCAGCAATACAAGCCGAGCGAACCATCGAAGGGATTGTGTTTGACGACACGGAAATGGCCATCCCTGGAGCAAGTGTCTTGATCAAGGACACCAAGATCGGCGTGGTGACGGATTTGGACGGAAGGTTTTCCCTGACATTTGACGAAAACATTTCCAATCCTGTTCTGGTGGTCTCATTTATCGGGTTTACCACCCAAGAAATCCCAGTCTCCACACAGTCGGAATACAGCATTATCCTCGCCCCTTCGGATCTGGCGCTCAGTGAAGT
>CAZTJM010000044.1:4333-31636 GCA_964613865.1 uncultured Limnohabitans sp.
TATTCTACCCAAAGTGTAAATGGGGATGCCCTCACTCGGGCCCGGGCGGCAAACGTGGCCAACTCCCTCTCCGGTCGAGTGGCCGGGGTGCAGATCACCGGCAACTCCAGTCCTGGCAGCGGGTCTCACATTGTCATCAGGGGATCTTCTTCCGTTGCTGGCAACAACGAACCTCTGGTCGTGGTCGACGGAGTACCGCTGGAGCAGAGCTCTTCCAAAAAATATGGCAGCGGCCTATCCGAACTGAACCCCGACAACATCAAGGAAATCAATGTGCTGAAAGGCGCTACCGCAGCGGCACTCTACGGCTCTCGCGCGGCAAACGGCGTGATCATGGTCACCACCAAAAACGGGGAAGGCACCAAGGGCATTGGTCTGGAATTCAACACCAACATGACTTGGGACAATCCTTTGGTCAAGCCAAACTTTCAAAACACTTACGGGGGTGGGGCTGGCTATAGTACCTGGTACGTAGACGGGCGAAACGGTTTTGATGCGGAAGGGATACGCGGCACCGCTGGGGTCGATGAGAGCTGGGGAGCTCCAATGGATGGCCGGATGGTGCCTCTTTGGTACTCGGCACCTGAGAAGGTCGCCCTCCTTCCCCAGCCTAACAACTGGGAGGATTTTTGGGAAACGGGCAGCACGCAATCCTACAATGTCGCACTCTCCGGGGGTAACGAGCTGGGAAGCTTCCGCCTTTCGGTGGGAAAAATGGACCAGACCAGCATCATGCTAAACAATGACTACTGGCGAAACAACTTCAAGCTCAACACTTCCTACAAATTCACTCCAGCACTGCAGGTGATGGTCAATGCCGAATACATCAAGTCCGGCTCTGACAACAGAAACTTCTCCGGCAGCCAGGACTTCATCTGGGCCCATCGTCACACAGACTATACCAAGCTAAAAAACTGGCGAGACTACTACGACATACAAGCGGCCACTTTCCGCAGCGGAGACTTTTATCCCTACGCAAACTGGCAGCACGAATACTTTTCAAATCCATTCTTCTATCAGGAAGCCTATACCAATGCCAACGAGAAAGACCGCCTAGTCGGCAATATCGCGCTCAGCTATGACATCAGCGAGCACTTCAGCGTCATGCTGCGCAGCGGGACGGACTTTTGGTCCGATCTGAGGGAAAACGTTACGGGGGTTGAGTTCACAAAAAACAATGTCAGAAGGCTAGGTTCCTATCAGGAGATAGCGCTCAGAAGCCAAGAAACCAACAATGATCTGATCCTAACCTTTGACAAAGACATTTCCCAAACTTTTTCCATGAAACTCCAGGCTGGGGCTATCAACCGCACAAACAACTACAAAAGAACCCAGGTAAACGTCGGCGAATTGACCATCGACGGCCTTTACAACCTAGGCAATTATGCGAGTCCGACCACGCCGTCAAGCGAGACCAGTGAGCAGGTGGTGAACAGCGTCTTTGGCTCGGCACAACTGGGCTATAAAAACGTGCTGTTCCTTGACCTTACAGGCAGAAATGACTGGTCCAGCACCCTGCCTGTGGACAACAATTCCTTTTTCTATCCTTCCGTTGCCCTTAGCGCGGTATTGACGGACATGTTTAACGTCTCATCCGACGTCCTCTCCTTTGCAAAAGTCAGGGCGAGCTTGGCCCAAGTTGGAAACGACGCCGACCCCTACATGCTCAACCAAGTCTACACCTCGATGGGACTCTGGGCCGGCACTACCCCGACCTACACTGAGTCCAAGGAAATCGCAAACCGCAACCTAAAGCCGGAAATCACGACGGGAAAAGAGCTTGGATTGGACGTACGTTTCTTCCAAGGAAGATTGGGACTGGACATGACCTACTACCACCAGTCCACGGTCAACCAGATCCTGGCGGTATCGATCTCCACGGCCTCGGGCTACAGCAGCCAGATCTTGAATGCCGGTGAGATCACCAACCAAGGGATAGAAGTGATGCTCAACGCCAGACCCGTGGTACTTCCTTCGGGATTCTCTTGGGATCTCTCCCTGAACTTTGCGAGAAACCGAAACAAGGTCGTAGAGCTAGCCGAAGGCTTGGAAAACTACATTTTGGGCACGCAGAACAGCTTGACTTCGGAAGCGCGAGTAGGCCAGCCCTACGGCACACTTTACGGCCGTCGCTACCTACGCAGCCCAGAGGGTGAGTTGATCTACAACAATGGTCTTCCCATCCTCGAAGAAGGAACCCATGCGCTAGGCAACATCCAGCCGGACTGGATTGGTGGGCTTTCTAACTCATTCAGCTTTAAAGGATTTACACTATCTACCTTAATAGACGTCAAGATGGGTGGGGACATCTTCGATGTCGGCACCGGCTTGGCAAGAAAGACCGGCCAATATGCCGAAACTGCGTCAGGCCGTGAGGAAGGAATTATCGGCAAGGGCGTCATGAATGTCGGGACCGAAGGCGAACCTATCTACGTTCCAAATGACGTGATCGTCAATGCGACCACCTTCTGGAACGCACAAAATCCACGAACATACCATGAAGCAGGAATATTTGACGGCACCTATGTCAAGCTGAGAGAACTGACCTTTGGCTACAGCTTCCCTGAGAATTTCCTCCGAAACAATTTCATCCAGTCGATGAATCTCACTTTCGTCGCAAGAAACCTGGCAATCCTCTATAAAAACCACCCCCACATGGATCCAGAGGTGGACAACAAAGGCGGCAACGCCCAAGGCTTCGCCTATGGGGAAATGCCCAGTACCCGAAATATGGGTTTCAACCTGAACATCACTTTTTGATCAGCCAAACCTAAACTTCATCTGTCATGAAAAAAACTTACATAAAGTCACTTTCGGCACTCTTCATCGTACTGGCGGCCTGGACAGCGCAGTCCTGCACCGGCGAGTTTGAAGAAATGAACACCGACCCCAACAACCCGGTAGAGATCGCGCCGGCTTTGCTCCTCCCCAATGCCATCCAAACAGTGGTGGATAGATACTGGGGCCACAGTACACGCTATGAGCGACTAAACATCGATGCTGCCATGTGCTGGATACAACATCTCTCGAGAAACATCTACATCAACGCGGAAGGCGACAGCTATGAAATTCCCCTGACCGTCTCCTCCGGCACGTGGAACCGGATCTATACTGAGTCCCTAGTCAATTTTGAGCGGATCAAAAGCCTATCAGCTCCAGACGCCGCCTACGCAAACTCAAACTATGTAGGAGTAGCCCTGGTGATGAAGGCCTTCGCTTTCTCTTACCTCACTGATGTTTTTGGGCCAATTCCATATTCCGAAGCATTGAAGGGAACCGCTGATGTCAGCGTCAACTCTCCAAAGTATGATTCGATGGAAGAGATCTACGCAGGCTTACTAGCCGACCTCGAAGAGGCCAATACCAATCTGGTCGTCGGCGGTGCACCCATCAGCGGGGACATCCTGTTCAATGGAGACATCATGCGATGGAAGAAATTTGCCAACTCGCTGGCGCTTAGAATCGCAAATCGCCAAGCGGCCAAGAAACCATCAGAATCCAGGGCAATCATGACCAAGATTCTTGCCGACCCTTCCACATATCCCGTGTTTACCAGTCAGTCGGAGGCCGCACATCTCCAGCACTTTGACGTGATCGGTAGCCGAAACAAGATGTTTGATGTGTTTTCGACCCGGTCCGACTGGAATGTCAGCTCTACACTCATCGACAAGCTCCTCGCTTTGGATGACGAGCGCGTCACGGTCTACGCCCAGCCTCTTGCCGATGGCAGCTACGTAGGACTTCCCAATGGGCTCACCGATGCCGCGGCGGGAACATTCAACGCCTCCCGCATTGGCACCAAATACCTAAGCCCGGTTGCGCCAAGTCTTCTCATGACCTATCCTGAGCTGCTCTTTATCAAGGCGGAAGCGGCCTTTGACGGAGACATAGACGGAGATGCGGCGGCACTGTTGGAAGAGGCGATTGAAGCCAGCTTTGAGCAGCATGGCCTGACCATGCCTGCCGACTATATGAGCCGTATCGGCACCGTGTCCAAGGAAACCATCATGACGCAAAAGTGGCTGGCGCTCTTTGGACAGGGAGTTGAAGCTTGGGTTGAGTACCGAAGAACGGGTTTTCCAGTGATGCCCCCTCCGCACCCCAGTGCTGTGTTTTCCAACGATGGTGTGCTGCCCACCCGAATCGAATACCCTACCTCCGAATACTCACTCAATGAGACCAATCTCAACGAAGGCATCAGCAAGCTCGGCGGCCCCGACAACATGCGAACTCCACTTTGGTGGGTAGAATAATCCAGTTTCCACGCTCAATAAGAAAAACCATGAACAAATTCATAAGAAACATCTCCCTGATCCTCGCGCTATCCCTGCTGCTTTTTTCACAGGCTTGCGTGGAAACTGAAGATCTCGTCACTCCCAACGTTGCCGCTCCGGTTTTGATCCTCCTGGAGGGAACCAGCTTCCCGGCCACATCCACGGTTTCGGTCAACTCAAAGACTTTAGAACTGGACAAAACCAATATCCTAGATCATAACCTGGGAATTGACTCCATACCTGTCCCCAACCTTGCACTGGACGTCTACGTGGCGAGCACCCGCAAAGTCGCGTCCCTTACCACCAATGCGGAAGGGAATGCGGAACTCGTCATCAGCTGGGCCGACCTTGGCATAGAGGCCCCGACAAGCGGAACGCAGGTACGGCTGGAGTTTGCCGGCACACATAAATCAATCGCTTTCAGAAAATACCACACAGTTAGAGTTCAATAAAATCCTCAACAATCACTTTTACTCAAATTCAATAATCATGAAACAACCAATCAGCAGACGAAACTGGCTCAAATCAAGCTTGATGGCCATGGGTACCATGAGCTTGGCGCCTTCCATCGCCTTCGCCGCCAAGGAAAACCTCCATGCGTACCAACCCGAAAGCCGACTGAAGGAATATCTTCCGGCCTTCAACTACGATGAGGCAAGGATCATTGCGAAGCTCAATGCCAATGAAAATCCCTACGGTCCTTCTCCAAAAGTGATTCAGGCGATCTCCAACTCGGTCTCCCTAGGAAATCGCTATGGGCATGGCGACGCCGCCACACTGATCAAGATGATCGCGGAGAAGGAAGGCGTGACCCCTGACCATATCATGATGGGTCCTGGCTCTTCCGATCTACTGGAGAAAACCGCCTTTGTACAATTCCGCAACGGGGGAAACATCGTATCGGCCGACCCCGCATATATGTCCATCATGAACACTGCCCAGTCTATGGGAGCGTCTTGGAAGCCTACTCCTCTCACCGCCGATTATCAGCATGACTTGGACGCGATGGCAAAAGAAGTGGATTCGGACACCAAGCTGGTGTACATCTGCAATCCCAACAATCCGACTGGCTCCATCACCGATGCGGCTAAGCTGAAGGCTTTTTGCTCCAAGACTTCCGAAAAAGTGCCCGTATTTGTCGATGAGGCCTACCTGGAGTTTTTGGACAATCCGGAAGCCAATACCATGGTCGGTCTGGTCGCGGAGGGCAAAGACGTGATTGTCGCCCGTACTTTCTCCAAAATCCATGGAATGGCGGGACTGAGAATCGGCTATATCGTGGCCCAACCTGAGCGAATCGAGACCATCACTTCCCTAGTGAGAAGCACCATGGGGCTCTGTGTGACCTCTCTCAAAGGCGCGATTGCAAGCATGAACGAGCAGGAGTTTTTGGCGAATTGCAGGAAACTGAACACCGAATGCCGAGAATACACCGCTTCCGAGATTGGCGCTTTGGGCTACAATATTATCCCGTCCAGCACCTCCTTCATGATCTTTCCCATAGCCATGGAGGGACAGCCTTTTATGAAGGGCATGTACGATGGCGGCGTGGGCATCCGAGTCTTCAAGATCGATGACAAACCTTGGTGCCGCGTGAGCATGGGCACTATGGATGAGATGCACCAGTTCGTCGAAACTTTCAAGAAAATTACCGCCTAATACCCTCTTTTCCCATGAGTATAGCTTTGGAAAAAACCCTTTCCCTTATCCTCCTGATTGGAATAGGAGTCCTACTCCAGCAAAAATTCCAATCGGAGGATCAAAAAAAAGGACTGAAAACCCTTATTCTGACTCTTGCTTTACCAGCTATGATTTTTGTCGCCTTGATGAAGATCGAAATCAATCCGGATCTCTTGTTCCTTCCGGTTTTGGCTTTGGGATTCAACTTGGTGATGATGTACCTCACCCGGTTTTCCATGCCGGCTTTTGGGATAAAGAAGGATTCGGCGGAGATGCGCACCCTGGCGCTGTTAGTGCCTTCCTTGGCGCCGGGATTGACCTGTTTTCCCTTTATTGCCCAATACCTGGGCGATGATCTACTAGCATGGGCAGCATTGGCGGATATCGGAAACAAGATTTTCGTACTCATACTGGCATACATGCTCGCAATGTCCTGGTACTACAAAACCCAGCAGCTCCCGTCCAGATCCAATCGACAAAAGATCAAAGAGTTGCTTTTGGCGATGCTCAGCGAGCCAATCAACGTGGTAATCCTGGCGGCTATCGTTTTGTTGAGTTTTGGACTGCATATGGACGATCTGCCGGGCTTTCTCTCCGCTTCAATCCTGATGCTGAAAGATGTGATGACTCCACTGGTGCTGTTGTTTATTGGAATAGCGGTGATGTTTAAATGGAGCCAGATCAAAACCATCTTTTCGCTGCTGATCTTCAGAGCGGGATTTACCTTTCTGCTGAGCGGGCTATTCCTCTGGCTGGTGCCAGGCTTGCCTTTTGCATCTGCGTTGCTCGTGGTGGTATTCCCCCAGAGTGCCGTGAGCTTCTGGCCATTTGCACACATGTCTGCCATACGGAAGATGGAAATCAACAACGGCAGCAAAAAGAGCACCTTCGATCTGGATCTTGGCATCAACGTATTAGCCGTCTCCATGCCCCTGAGTACCCTGATGATACTGGGCGTATTCACATCGGGAAATCTTTGGGTGGTGCCTACCAATGTTCTGATCCTCGGCGCAAGCTTGGTCGGCCTTTCGCTCGCTCCAACTGCATTTAAGCTGTTGGCTTTGAACAGAAAGGATCTGGTGCCAGAAGAAGAAAGCCGCTACAGGGACCTCGAATTTCGGAAAATGGAAAAATAACCAAGCCGCGACTTCCTCCACCTGGACAGGCTAAGAACAAAAAGAGGCCGTTTCTCGATGAAACGGCCTCATTGCTTTTTGCGAAACCAAAACGTTACAGCTTTTTCAATTCGACATTCTTAAACATGACCTTCATCGGAGGGCCCACGTGCATCTGCATGCCCATGAGTCCCTTCATCATCCTGTTTTTGGTATCCTCGTCAGTGACTTCGCTCATTAGGGTACCATTGACATAATGCTTCAGTACATTGCCCTTGGCGATGATATGAATGGAATTCCAATCTCCGCTTTTGATCAGTTTGCCCAATTCTGCACGGTCACCAAGCTCTTCCACGAGGTTGAGTCCTTTCCATGCATTTCTTTCCACAAATCCCCTCAACTCCGTGATGGAATCAGGCTGGGAAGTAATCCTGGTCTTTTGGCCACGATAGGCCAAGGTAGTCCGCTTTCTTTCCTCGTAGTTTTGGCCTGTATAGCGATTGCCTCCGTCGATGTCCGCCTGATAGCCTCTCAGCGCATAGGGTACTTCGGTAAAAAGGTCACTGCGGTACTGCACCCCAGAATTCCCGGTTTCGGATATCCAATAGTCCATCTTCAGCTCAAAATCCCCGAGCTCTCCCCCTTGCCAAATGATAAAGGTATTGGTCTTAAGAGGATTTTCGGCTGTGGTTTCTCCATGAATCGCACCGTCTTTAACACTCCAATAGTCGCTGTTATAATCCCATCCCTCCAGTGTCTTTCCGTCAAATATGGGCTCGAATTCGGACTGCTCGCCCACAGTGTTCAACGGTTTCCCATCGGGAGTTTGGGAGATCAAAGCCGCCGTAGCCAAGGCGGCTACGGCAAGCGTTGTTTTATATTTGAAAGACCAAATCATTCTTGTCCTGTGGTTTGAGTTTTGTAAACGGCATGATCAGGATTTCCGCCTGAAATTAGGTAAGCCATCAAATCCTTCAATTCTTCTGGATTCAGTCGATTGATCAGGCCTGGCATCATGACAGATACCTCTGCGTTCTTTTTCAGCACCACGGTATTTTTCGGCACTGTCTTGATCACATCTGGAGCAAAAGGATTCTGGGAGATGTAGTAGTTCTGATCATCCTCATCATTCAACTTCCCTACAATGGATCCGCCTTCTTTCAACTCCAACACAGTCGCATGGTACTGATCGGATATTGTTTCGCTCGGATCGATGGTAGCCACGAGAATGTCCCTTGGAGAGAATCTGGTGCCAAGCTGGGTCAAGTCAGGACCGATAAATCCGCCTTCTCCCTGGATGGTGTGGCAAGATTGGCAAAGTACGGCGCTGAACATGGCTTTCCCTTTCACAAGATCTCGTCCGGCGAGATTCTGCACTACCGAATCTGCCTGATCCACAGTCCATCTTCTGCCCGGACCCTCAGGCTGTATGCCTGTATTGACGATATCATTACCGCTGGAGGTAAGCAATTTTCCTCCTGACATTTCATCGTATTTGGCAAACTCCGCCTCAGCCACGTGACTCAAAGCCATCTTTCTGGCGCGATCGATGAAGCCCACATAGCTTCGACCACCCTTATAGGCTGTGAGTGCATTGTTGATCCATTTGAAGTATTCCTCGCGCTGGGCCGGAGTCCATCCTTTGTCTGCTCCACCCAAGACCGTCGCGTAGAAAGTGGCTTGGGCTGGCGGTATGTTAGCCAACATATTGGCGATATCCATTCCATACTGCGGATTTCTGAAAATCAAGTCAGATGACGCGGTAAAGGTCTTCTGATAGTTTTCGTCATCCTTTGCATTTTTGAGCAACGCCAAGGTTTTCTCGACCGCAGACGGAGCATCCAAGTGAACCAACAGGATGCTCAGTGAGCGATTAAGCATATTTTCGTTGGCTGGATAATGCGGATCCAAATACTCTACCAGCTTTGTCTTAACGGGTTCTGCCCCTTTGTCGTAACGGTAGAGGATCACCTCGATCGTGCGGAGCAAGTCCTGCTGATCCTTGGCAGAAAGCGCTTTGTAGTCGATCTGCATCAAGCTATTCAACATCGCAGCTGCGTCTGCATCGGTGGCATGATGGGCCAAAGCCAAATTTGCGTGGATTTTTTTGACAGGGTCCGTTTCAGCAATTGCTTTGTCTTTCCAAGTAGCTACAGGCTGATGTTCTAGCACGATTCGAGCAGCATACTGCACGTAGCGGTCCTTGTTGTTCAGCTGCTCCCAGGCTTTTTCAAGTCCTTCTGCTGGTGCCCCGTCATAGTGATATTTCTCCAACTCTCTTCTGGTGATCGCTTCCTGAGGCAAATCAGCTTCGGTCATCGGAGTGTAGGAATCCAAATCACCTTTATAGGTAACCCGATAAAGATCCGACTCCAACCTACGGCCTCCCGTAGCAAAATACATTGCTCCATCTGGTCCAATCACTCCGTCTGTCAAAGGAAGTGGAGATCCGGAAATGAATTCCTCGGAACTAGCCTCATAGCTGGCGCCGGAGGGAGTAAAATGGGTTGCGTAGATGATCCCAAAACTCCAATCAAAGGTGTATAGCGCCTTCTTGTATTTGCTGGGGAATTTCGCATCATATGCAAACATCGCGTTCGTTGGCGAGCCCTGTCCCAAATTCATAATCGCTGGCAGGTTATCTGGATAGACCGGAGACCATTTCGAGTTACCCGTTCTCCAGCCGAACTCAGAACCGCTGGTCACATGATTGATTCGGGTAGGGCGATACCAAGGCATCCCGAAGTCCCACTCCATATCCGCGTCGTAGGCAAAGATGTCGCCGACTTCATTGTAATCGAAATCAAAGGCATTTCGAAAACCAGCTCCGATGAGTTCCCACTCAGTGCCGTCGGGATTTATCTTAGCCAACCAGCCGCCGGGTGCCATTCTGCTATTAGCATGCCCTCTTGGATCTTTGATCAGTGGGAAGAGATTGTCCTCGTCCCAAACCCGTGGCAGGCGGTACGCATCCATTTCAGGCACATCGACATGGTTGCCGGCAATCAGGTAGATGCTTTTACCATCGGGAGTGACTTTCATGCTATGTGGGCCGTGCTCTCCTTGTTGTCCCTTGAGTTCGCGGATTTGGGTGACGGTCTCAAACTGATCGTCGCCATCCAAATCCTGAATCCGATACAGGCCAGTCGGCTGGCTGAACGTCTCGTTTGGATTGTGGTTAACCATCACGTACAGTGAATTAAACGCATAGAGCAATCCCTGCGCATAGCCCATTCCGACCTGAGGTTCGGCTACGTTTCCCACGATGAGCTTCTCTACCTTGGGCTTGACGGTGGAGTCCGAACCCACGGGAGGCAGCTCCAGGCGGTAGAGGAAGCCATATTGATCCGATGCGATCATACGTCCCTTGTCATCAAAGGTCATCGCCACCCAAGATCCCTGGTCATTTTCACCTGGACTGTATAGTAGCTCTGCCACAAACCCATCTGGAAGTTTGAGTTTGTCTATCTTGGGGTTGCCGGTAAGCTGCCGGCCAGATTCTTCTTCTTTCTTGGAGCAGGCAAAGGAAATCGCCACTATCCCCGCGATGAAGAAAAGACTCTTAATGGATCTTCTGTTGAGCATATTTTTTGGGATTATTGAAGTACAGGTAGAGAATATTTCGTAGAGTTCAAGTTGGGAATTATTTCAAGAGGCCGAAAGCCATTCAAGCAAGCTATTTACTTCCTGTCATTTATTTAACTGTCCTGCTATTTCGGCTAGGGAAGAAAATAACCCAACATCGATACTCTTACTACGAAGAGAGGATGTCGGGCTATTTGAATTGAAGAAAACCAACTTAGAAATAAGGACTCAAATTAGATTCATCGGCAGGGTATGGGTAAAATTTACTCAGGTTAGTAAAGACGTTGGGTCTGGGAACCGCCCCCTCAGGGTAGTAGTAGGACACGGGATCCGCGACAATTCGCTGTCCGTAAGGAATGATGATCTCATCGATACGATCTGTCCTTTGGATATCAAACCAACGCTTGTTTTCGAAAGCCAGCTCTACCCTTCTTTCCTTGAAGATAGCCTCTCTGAGGTCCGCCTGACCAGAGGCCGTGGTGGCTGCCAAGCCTGCACGGGCCCTTACTTGGTTAAGGTAGGTGGCTGCTTCACTTGATTTGCCTTGCTCATTCAGCACCTCAGCCATAAAGAGCAACACCTCGGCATAGCGATAGACTGGCCAGTTGATCCCGTGGTTGTTGTGCTGGGAATGGGCGCTCTGGAACTTTTTGATGTAAGGATAATTTTTGTCGGATCGGGCGCTTCCAGACAGGAAGACCGAACCGATGGAAACATCCTTCCTCAAATCGCCCGGCTCATAGGCAGCGATGATATCAGGTGTAGGAATGTTGTTTCCTTCACCGTCGATATTCTGGGGATTACTGGTGCCCATGATCGGCTGAAGTTCCGTTGCGGAGATCGGACGGGGCATGAACTGGTACATGAAGTTGCCCTGTAGACCTGCCGCACCTTCCAAATACTGGACTTCAAAGACCGACTCGACATTATTCTTATTGGTCTCATTCTCCGAAAACGCCAAATCATAAGTCGGCATCAGCATGTACTGCCCACCGGTCACCACCGGAGTCAGCACTTGCTCAGCATCTGCCCATTTTTTCTGGTTGATATACACATTTGCCAGTAGCGTCCGAGCAGATCCGGAAGTAGCCCGACCTGGTTGCTGGGTAGCCTTGTCAAAAAGAATAGGAATGGCGGCGACCAAATCACTCTCGATTTGCGCATAGACGTCGGCCTCAGAAGAAAGTGGCAAAGCTGCCTCTGACCTCACTGCCACTGGTGTAAGGTGCAAAGGAACGCTACCAAAATAACGGGCAAGCTCGAAATAGGCATAGGCCCGCAGGAATAGCGCTTGGCCTTTTATGTTTCCTTTTGCCGTCGCGTCAAAATCGACATCATCTATCAGCGCCAAGACCTGGTTTGCCCTCGCAATGATCAGGTAATCTTGCCGCCATTGGTTGAGAATATGGGTGTTTGGCGCGGTACCATTGGAGACCAGGATCGAAAAGTCAGCCAAATCTTCCTGGGGATCCACCGCACCAAAGAGCGGGTTGCGGGCATAATAAGTGTTGTCGGAATGCATCTCTCCAAGCAGCCATGCCCGATCGTTATTGATGGTTCGCAGCGGAGCATAGGCAGCATTGACCGCCTGCTCAAAATCCGTCTGTGTCTTAAAGAAGGTGGCCGAACTCAGTTGGGTTTCCGGCACCACCGTGAGAAAGTCTTCGCAGCTCGTCAAAATCATACTTGCCGCCACTAATCCTATGATATATTTTTTCATTTTCATGTTAGTTAAAATTTGTTTTTCAAAGGCAACATGGAATCTCGCATACTGATCTTTTTTTCAGGTTGTGACGCTATAGGCCATGCTCGATTTCATATCGTTTGAAGGTGAATTAAACTGTCTGGTTCAGCAGATTAAAAGGTGATGTTGGCACCAAAAGTGATCGTACGCGGAACCGGATAGGCTGACAGATCGACACCCGGGCTCAGGTTTCCTCCATCGCCATTTCCGTCGTTTTGCATACTCACCTCAGGATTTGATCCTCCCCAATACTTAGTAAACACCCACATATTCTGGCCAGAGGCATAGATCCTGGCTGATTTGATAGACTTGCCCAGATTTTTGAATGAATATCCGACTGTAATATTTCGGATGGTAAAATAGGAAGCATCCCACACGAAATTACTGTTGTTCCAGTCACGCTCCACGCCAGTCACGTTGCCACCACCCACGGTGGTGCCAAAGATGCCTTCCCCTGGATCTTCTGGCGATCTGAATCTATCAGTCGCCTTTCTCACCATATTAAAGACACCATCAAGATTAGCAGTACTGTAAAGGTGTCTCATATATAGCTGGTTACCTTGGGATCCCGATGCTGTAATGCTGGCATCGAAATTTTTGAAGTTGAAATTATTGACAATACCGTAAACAAAATCCGGGAAAGGATTTCCAATGATTGCCCGGTCATCGTTGTCACCACCATAGGTGATCACACCGTCGCCATTCACATCCTTCAACTTGATACTACCCACTGTAGATCGGCCGGGAATGATTGGAGAATTGGCAAGATCTTCGGCGTTCATGTAGTTGCCCTCTTTCACCATGCCGTAGAATTGCCCAAATGGCTTTCCAACCTGAGTGATGTGGTAAGATCCATAGACCCGGTCAATGCCATCCGCAAGCGAAATCACTTCATTTCTGTTGAATGAAATATTTGCATTGACATTCCATCGCAAGGATTCAGTATTGACAGCGATTGCGTTTACCGCAAATTCATGGCCCCAAAACTTGATTTCACCAATGTTGTCATTGAAGTTGGAGAATCCTGATTCTTGCGGGATCTGAACTGCATAGAGGAGGTTGGTGGTATTTTTGGTATAGAAGTCATACACAAAGGACAGTCTGTCGTCCCAAAGTCCAATGTCCAGACCAATGTCGAACTGAGCAGTGGTTTCCCATCCCAGATTGTTGTTGTTCAGAGAAGTAACCGCTGCACCGGGAGAAACGTTGTTTCCAAAGGCCACATTGATGGTATTGTTCACCAAAGCATACTGGGTATAGTTACCGATGTTGTTGTTACCGGTGACCCCGTAGCTTGCTCTGAGTTTGGTAAAGGAAATAGTCGAGCTCGTGTTCATAAACGCCTCGTCTGACAATACCCAACCCGCAGACACTGAAGGGAAAACCCCCCATCTGTTTTCGGATCCGAATCGGGAGGATCCGTCACCGCGGATCGAGCCTGTAAGCAGATATTTTCCTTTGTAGTTATAAGTCAATCTGGAGAATATGGAAGTCAACGTCCATTCATTCACGCCGTTGTTGGTTCCACCACGGTTGATATTCAGTGCGCCCTGGATAGTTGGAAGCCGGTCATCCGCATAGGTATCCGCCTGAATGCGTGTGCGATCACTTCTGAATCTTTGGTTGGAAAAACCCCCTAAAATCTGAAAACTGTGATCATTGACGCTCTTGTCATAAGTGACTATATTTTCATTCAGCCAAGTGAGGTCCTGATAATCTTCTCTGATCGAAACAGCCACAGTCGGAATCGCCACGTTGATCTGATTGGTAGCGGTGGAAGGATTGAAGAAGAAATAATTCGAATTTCTGATCTCTGCGTTGAAAGTGGTCTTCAAGGAAAGGCCCTTGATTGGCTTCCATTCGGCATAAGTATTGGCGAGCAGATTAAGTTCTTTGGTTTCATTGGTGATTTCCTGTGCTGATCTCACCCAGTTGGGATATGCAAAGATGTTACCGGTATTGGCAGGGAATCTATTAAAATAAGTAAGCTCACCACTTTCATCATAGATCGGCATCACAGGCCAAGTGTGAAGTGCGTTGAACAAGATCCCAGTACCTCTGGTACCATCGGTTCTTGGTGTGTTATCGGCTACATAATTCGGCGCCACATTCACCCCGATGTTTACTTTGTCAGAGACAGCATAGTCGGTGTTCATCCTGAGGGAGAATCTTCTGTAATCAGAGTTGACTACCACACCATCCTGGACGAAAGCCCCAGCGATGACTGCAGTATTAACCCGCTCTTTGTTTGACGTAACGGTGAGATTGTAGGAAGAAATCGGTGCTGTCTGCAGCATCGCATCGTACCAGTCGTTGTTTTTGTCACGGTATTCAGCAGGATTTTGGAATGCCTCAGGAACAGGCTGTCCTGCATCCTCATAATATTCTTTCTTAAACTGCGCGAATTCTTCCGCGTTCATCATCTCCAATCTTCCTTGCTCCGGCACTTGCTGGAAGCCTGTAAAAACATTGAGGTTGACGTTGGTTACGCCCTTTGTGCCTTTTTTGGTAGTGATCAAGACTACACCATTGGCGGCTCTCGATCCATAAAGTGAGGTAGATGCTGCGTCTTTCAGCACGGTGATGTCCTGGATCTCGTCTGGGTTGATTGCGTTGATATCCCCTGAAATCGGAAAACCATCCACCACATAAAGCGGCTGACTACCGCCGGATACGGAAAGTTGGCCTCGGATACGGACGTTCATCCCTTGGCCGGGCTTACCGGTAGTTTGGTTGATCTGTACCCCCGCGAGTCGTCCTTGGAGCTTCTGCGCAACAGAGGATACGGGCATATCCTGCAATTCTTTGCCTGACACCGACTGGATTGCCCCGGTTACTTCCTTCTTGATCTGGCTGCCGTAGCCCACGACCACGACTTCGGAAAGATCGGAGGTGGAAAGATCCAAAGTGACGTCGATTGTCGTCTGACCTCCGACCACGGCCACCTCTTTAGTAGTGTAGCCAACAAAACTCACCACCAAGATTTCTCCAGGTGCAGCGTTGATACTGTAATTCCCGTCTATATCAGTGACGGTGCCTCTTTGGGTCCCTTTTACCAAGACCAATGCCCCCGGAACTGGCTCTCCTTCGGATGTGACGACACCCCGAATAGACTGGGATTGCCCAAAACTCGTGACACTTATGCATAACATAAGCAGCAAAAATCCTATGAACCGGATTTTCACATTAGATAGATAATGGTTTTTCATATTGACGGGTTTTGTTAATTGAATAAAATCAACTCAATTACACTATATATAAATAGGTTCCTGTCCTGCCCAATCCTGAAAAAAAGCCTAAAAACCAACTATTTACCACAGGACACAGCAGGACAGGTCATCAAAAGATTCCTATTTGATTCTTTATTCAGCCACAAAAAAACCCGACTATGTAATAGTTAAAGAACAGCAGGATGGTACAGGACAAAGTCAATCAAAAATTTGGATAATGGAGAGCTAGATTATTTTAAAAACGTACCAGTCGCTGTACTATCCCTAACATTTAGCAGGTTGAAAATTCCCGCCTTTCTCCCTATAATTAGGCCTCAATGTAATCAACCCTATGAAATACGTCGGATTACCCCCAGCATTCCTCCTTTTTGTTTGTTTGCTGATTTTTTCAGGATGTACCAAAGAAAAAATACTCGAACTCCACAAGAACTCCCATATCACGCTGGTAGGCAACAATCTCGCCTCACGCATGCAGGAGTATGGCCTCTTCGAAACCGAAATGCACCTCCGCTATCCAGATAGCACACTGTTTATACGCAACCTGGGTGATCCCGGAGACACGCCCGGCTTTCGGCCACGATCTGGCACCAACGATCCCTGGGCCTTTCCCGGCGCCGAGGAGTTCCAGGATGAGTATGCCACCCCATCAGGCAGCGAAGGATTTCTCGAAAAGCCGGATCAATGGCTAACCCGACTCCAAGCTGATATCGTGGTAGGATTTTTTGGCTTCAATGAATCCTTTCAGGGAAAAGAAAAGCTGGAAAACTTCCGAGCCGAACTGGAGGCTTGGGTCATCCACTCAAAGTCACAACAGTACAATGGCAAATCCGCTCCCCAACTCGCGTTGGTATCTCCGATTGCCTTTGAGGATATCAGTGAACTGATCGACGTGCCGAACGGTGTGGCCGAAAACGAAAACCTCAAACTCTACACCGACGCGATGCGCGAAGTGGCAGCAAAACATGAGTTGGTATTTGTGGACGCCTTTGATGCCAGTCAAGGTTGGTACGCAGACTCCTCCGATCCTCTCACGATCGACGGTTCTCAACTCAATGAGAAAGGCTACGCCAAATTTGCGGTATTTCTTGCGGACGAGCTTTTTGGAAAGGAAAAACCCAAAGTCAGTGCCAACCGCGACCTGATCCACCAGGCGGTGATGGAGAAAAACTGGATGTGGACCAACGACTATAAGATTCCCAATGGCGTTCACGTCTTCGGAAGGCGCTACGATCCTTTTGGGCCAGACAACTATCCCTTTGAGCTGGAAAAAATACGCCAGATGACAGCCATCCGCGACTCCGCGATTTGGGAAGCCAGCCAAGGCAGAAGCAAGGACCTTGCCGCCTCGGATGCAAAAACCAGAACCCTCCCCGAGGTGGAGACCAATTTCAATCCCGATAAAAACGGCAGCCTAGAATACAAGTACGGAGAGGACGCTTTGAAAACGATCAAAGTACCCGAAGGCTACAAGATTGAATTATTCGCTTCCGAAGATGAGTTTAAAGACCTTGCCAATCCGGTGCAGCTTTCCTTTGACAACAAAGGAAGACTCTGGGTGGCTACGATGCCCAGCTATCCCCACTACAAGCCGGGCGATCCAAGGCCACAAGATAAACTGATCATTCTGGAAGATACGGACGGCGATGGCAAAGCTGACAAACAAACTACTTTTGCGGACAATTTGCACATCCCGGTTGGTTTCGAGATCACAGCCGAGGGTGTCTATGTATCGCAGGGAAACAATTTGATCCTGCTTGTCGATGAAAACGGAGATGACAAAGCAGATCGCAAGGAAGTGCTCCTGAGCGGATTTGACGACCACGACACACACCACGCCATTTCTGCCTTTACCACTGATGAGTCTGGCGCCATCTATATGGCCGAGGGCGTATTTTTGCACTCCAATATCGAGACTTCCTACGGCCCAGTGCGTGCGACCAATGGGGGCTTTTATCGCTACGAACCCAAGCGACACAAGCTGGAGCGCGTCAACCAGGTATCCATTCCAAATCCCTGGGGCATCGCCTTTGACAATTGGGGACAAAACTTCTACGCGGAAACTTCCGGCCCGAACGTCAACTGGATGCTGCCTGGCTCCGTGCTTCCGCGCTACGGCAATGCCAACTACAAGGGACCAAACCTGATCGAAAAAGACCACATGGTACGCCCCACTTCTGGCCTCGAATTCATTTCCAGCCGCCACTTTCCGGACGAGGTTCAGGGCGACCTGATCATCAACAACACCATCGGATTCCTCGGCACCAAGCAGCATCAGGTATTCGAAGACACTGTCGGCTTTGTGACTAAATGGAGACAAGATCTGATCACTTCCTCCGACCGCAATTTCCGCCCCGTCGATATGGAAATCGCCCCCGATGGATCTATGTATATCGTGGATTGGCACAATATCCTGATCGGCCACATGCAGCACAACGCCCGAGATCCCCTTCGGGACCACGTGCATGGGCGAATCTACCGCCTCACTTATCCCTCCAGACCTTTACTCAACCCTGCCAAAATCGACGGAGCGACTATTCCAGAGCTTTTGGAAAACCTCAAGCTACCTGAGTACAGAACCCGCTACCGAACCAAGCGCGAATTGCGCGGGCGTGATGCCAAAGAGGTGGCTGCCGCTGTGGAAAAATGGGTGGCAGACTTGGACAAAAACGATCCAAACTATGAGCACAACCGCCTGGAAGCTCTTTGGGTGACTTGGGGAGCCAACCAAGTAAACCAAGATCTACTCCGACAACTCCTAAAGTCAGAAGACTATCGCGTAAGAGCCGCCTCCGTACGGGTACTCAGATATACTGGACATCAGGTCAAAGACCAAAGCGAGTTGCTGATGGAAGCCGCCAAGGATACCAACGGCAGAGTGAGGATGGAGGTAATCGCCGCAGCATCTTGGCTGCCTAGGGACCAAGGCCTCCCCATCCTTGCAGAGGTGGAAAAGCAGCCCCAAGACAACACCTGGATCCCCAAAACCTTGGAAACAGCCGTCGCCCATCTCAATGGGCTTTCAGTGGCAGCGAAAAAAGAGGAAGACATCAAATCCTCATTGACCGGCTCCGACCGAGAATTGTTTGTCTTGGGCAAGGAGATCTATGCCAGAGAAGGGTTCTGCTCCACCTGCCATCAGCCCGACGGCGGGGGACTTAATGCTTCCGGTTTCCCTCCGCTCCGCGGCACGCCTTGGGTGACGGGAAGTCCGGAAAGGCTGATTAAAGTTGTGCTCAAGGGACTTCTGGGACCTATCAACGTAGCCGGCCGGGATTACCCTGGCCAAGTGCCCATGACTCCATTTGAAGGCATGCTCAACGATTCCGAGGTCGCAGCGGTTTTGACCTATGTCAGAAACTCCTTTGGCAACCAAGCCTCGCCGGTTTCGCCCGATCTGGTAAAACAAATTCGGGAGGAAATAAAAGATAAAGAGGGCTTCTATAGCCCTGAGGAGCTATTGAAAGCCCATCCGATGGAAAAATGATAGCTGAAGCTGAATGTCAGCTATTGAAGAGTTCGATAGCTGATATGTTCTATGGGATTCACCATTAGGAACAAAGCTGAATAAGTAACTCAAATGACAAAAATCCCTCTAGCTCATAACTGGAGGGGTTTTTCGTTTGAAGGACGCCCTTCATGTTGTTGATGTAGAAGGTCCAGAAGCAACGGATTGATCTAGTTCAATTTCGCGAAAACTTCACCGTCTGTCTGCACTTTATACCCATTGATTTTCCCGTCTCCACCCCTCTGGAAATAGATCAACTCTCCTCCCTCCACGTCACTGAAAACATCCTCATACTCATGAAATATCGGATAGTTTACCCCCTGAATCTTGGCATAAAGTGTTTGGTTCTCCCTGTTTAAAGTCAACTCAAACGCCCCAGACTCGAAATGCGAATACTTCCCTACAAAATCCTCCAAATTGATACCGGCTGTGGCAAACTGATAGGGATTGTCGCCGGAAAGGACCAAACCATCCCCAGGCACCCAATTGTCATACTCCATGTAAAAGGCCGTTCTCCTAGCCGCATTGAGCCCTTGGAACTTTGCAACCAGATGCAGTGCGCCATCGATGCCGGCTGAAATCCCCGCTGTGGTCACTACCTTTCCATTGTCCACAAAACGAACTTCCCGAAGTACTTCTACCTGCGGATAATTTTCTTCCAAACTGTTCAGAGAGTTGTGAAAAGTGGTGGCCTTCTTTCCGTCCAAGATTCCAGCCTCCGCAAGCATAAAAGCTCCCGTGCAAACAGAAAAGTGATATTCAACATTTGCCTGACCTTGAATCCAATCAATAACCGCAGAGTCCTGGTATGCCCGGGAGGCATTCCCTCCAAAAAACGCCAATATGTCTGCCTTTGGCGCATCGTCAATCGAATAGTCCGGGATCACTTTTAAAATACCCTGAGATTTGATGGGATCTTTGGTCTTCGAAACCGTGAAAACCTCATAACCTGCATAGGAAAAGACTTCCATCGGCCCGGCAAAATCCAAAACCTCTACCCCATCCTGAAGGTAAAAAGCAATCTTCTTGACCTTATTTATTTCAACCAAAGTCATATTGCATTGAGGACAAGTACCGGGTCTGGAAAAATCCCGATTGTCACAGGAACTGCCGCAGGGAGGACAGACATAGACCGCACTGTCACCTGCACTTTGCCCCAAAAGAGAAGTCTGAATCATAGTCCCCATAATTATCCAAAATAAAAGCCGCTTCATATCTTGATCTTTTTTCCAAAACTAGAATCCACAAGCTTGGGGCAAAAGGACAAGCGTACGCAGGATCAGGACAATTTTTGTGGAATAAGGTCTCGGTATTTTTTAAGCAGGGTGCGAAGTTGGTTGGAACTCTTCAGTCCACAAGTCAAGGCAATGACTTCGACCTTTTCCCCTCCATCCAAAAGTTGCACTGCCTTCTCAAAACGGAGTTTGTCCCGATACTCTCCCAAGGTGATTCCCACCGTCCTTTTGAAAAGCCGGCTGAGGTTACGCGGGCTCATATTTACTTTTTCAGCCAGATCCTCCAAAGAAAGCTGTTGATCCAGATGATTTGCCATCAAATCCTGGACTTGATGGACACGGTTTTCCAGGTGATTTCGAAACTGAAGAAAGACGCTTAGCTGCGGGTCATTTGGCATCCTGCGGAGAAAAACCACCATCTCTTTGGCTACCTTGAATGCGAACAATGACCCAAAAACCTCCTCCAAAAGAAAAAGCGAAAGATCAATTCCGGAGGCAACTCCTGCGCTGGAGTAGATGTTGCCATCTTTGACAAAAAACCGATCAGCCATCAGCTGTATGGTGGGGTGAAGCCGTTCGAAGACTTCGCGGTATTTCCAGTGGGTGGTACAGGATTTCCCATCGAGCACTCCTGCATTCGCCAAAAGAAATGTCCCAGTACAAACCGAGCAAACCTTGGCGTCATTCCCGGCCTGGATTCGTACCCAATCCAGAAAAGGCTGAATCGTTTGGTAAAATCCCTCACGAAAATAGATCCCAGACTCCAGTCCGGGGATCATCAACCAATCTGCAGGTCCGAGCTCAAAGTCCCTAAAGTCGAGTAAGCTGCTTATGCCCAAACCCGGGCTCGAAGTCTCCTCAGAGTTCCCTTTGAGAGAAACGAAAAATATCTCAATAGCCGGGTTTAGCACCTTGGCCTCGTAAAAGGCATGCGCCGGACCGCAGAGATCCAAGAGATGAACCTTTGGGGGAACTGCGAAAAAGACCCGATATTTTTGAACTTGAGAATCGTGCATGCCGTGGGAAATTCCGTGAAGTTTAATCGGAATTTGGGGATTGTCCAATTCCTGCTTTCCAAAACATACAGATCAGGATAGCTCATTTTCCAATTTTGATAACCTTCGATTGCACGTGTTTCTTTTCTTTGCATTCCAACCCAATCATGCCTTCATGAAACGACCTAATTTTCCACTTACCATTCTTTTGTTCACCTTTTCCCTTTCTGCTTTCTCCCAAACCCAAAACCTCCGTTTTGAAAAGCAGCTTGTCGCCTTCGAAAGCAACGAGTCCGTCGGCGCCTTTGACGTGGACAAGGACGGGCACATCGATCTGGTCTCGGGCAGCTATTGGTACAAGGGGCCGGAATTCAGGGATCGCTTTTTGATCGGGCAGGTGAAAAGGTATGGGGAGTACTACGAGGACTTCTCGACCATTCCCATGGATGTCAACGGGGACGGCAAGATGGATTTTGTGACCGGAGGCTGGTTTGAAGGAAAGCTGGTCTGGAAGGAAAATCCCGGCAACAACGGCGAATGGAAAGAACATCTGATCGCGGAAACTGGCAACATCGAGTCCACCCGGGCTTGGGACATAGACGGGGACGGCACGCTGGAGATTGTACCCAATACACCCCGGAAACCGCTGGCATTCTACAAATGGATCGGACCCAACCAATTTGAAAAGTATGAGGTATTTGAGACACAGGGCCACGGAATGGGCTTTGGTGACATCAATGGAGACGGATTTGGAGACCTGATTTCCTCCTTCGGCTGGTATGAGGCCCCCGCAGACTTGCGGTCAGGACAGTGGAACTTCCATCCCACCTTCAATCTGGGAGACATCAGCGTACCGGTCATCGTCACTGACCTAAACGGGGATGGGCTCAATGATCTCATCTTCGGTATGGGACATAACTACGGTCTGTTTTGGATGGAGCAAAAGCGGGACGGAGAAGGGCAAATTAGCTTTGCGAAGCATCCCATCGATCCCTATCATGCCCAATACCACGCCATGGAATGGGTGGATCTAGACGGAGACGGGAAGAATGAGCTCGTCACCGGCAAGCGGTATCGCGCGCATAACGGCAAAGATCCGGGAGGCTTGGACGAGATCGGGCTCTACTATTTCAAGTGGGACGGGAAGACTTTTGTGAAAAACGTGATCAGCTACGGCCCGCTGGGAGTGGGCAAGGGCACGGGCATCCACTTCTCAGTCACTGATCTCAACGGGGATGGGAAAACAGACATCGTAGTGGCCGGAAAAGACGGCTTGGCGGTGTTTTGGCAGCGGTAAGAAAGAGCTACTTGAGATATCGAACTCTTAATGAATTTTCATGGCGAAATCTTATAAAAGTGACTATTTATCGGACCCTCTTATTTGTCCAAGATTGGTAATTTGATTTAAGAAGCTTTGCGGATCCTTAGTGGTTGTTAATTTTTTTCACACATTTTTCGCCGGGATACATTCAACATTGGAAATCCGTTTTTTTTCAGTTCTGACTTACGAAACGCATGTTGACGAAATTCAGTTTGTTTGAAGATTACGTCCTGGCCAGAACTCAGAGTTTCTGGATCAGTATAAATTTTTGACTAATTTTAACGTATTTAATTGAGTAAAATATGTATTAGAATTGTGCCGGGCATCACTTTGACTACTAAGTTATAGATGATGGAGGTAAGCTTCAGTGGGGTGGCGCTGATAGGCGGAAACCACCTCTCCCAGAATCTGATAAACTGATGGAAATATTCCAGCTGCGTGGAATTCTCTCAATTCCAGAAGGTTGGTTGTGTTTTAGGGCAACATTGAACAGGCTTATGTTATTTGACGCTGCTAAAGAGCATCTTTCTGCACGGACTGAGTTGTTTGGGGTGAGTCTAAGCCAGAACGCGTTTTACCCGCTGTTTATATTTTGCGGATCAAATCTGAGTTTGCTCATTAGACAATGTAGTGTCAAAAATCTTATTCCTTCGATGTCCAAATTGAGACGATAAACAGCGTGCAACAAAAAAAGATCTTTTACGAAGATCTTTTTACACAACTTATCTATTCTAAGTATTGTAGGGGTCTGAACTGGCAGATGACGGTTTCCGTCAAGCGAAGAATTAATGGTTCTAGAGGGGTTGTTAACGTTTTTTAACAAATTAATTTCGACTAGTAAGCGTTTCCATTTTTAAAGATCAAGCAATAGAAAGTCCAGAAAATTATTTTTAGATCGAAAATAAAACTCCAGTTTTTGATATAAAACAGATCAAGTCTTAGTCGAGCATTCATATCGAAAGAGTCTCTGATTTCACCCCTGAAACCCTTCGCTTGCGCAAGTCCTGTAATTCCAGGCCTCACCATGTGTCTGCACATAAAATTCTCGATTTTTTGGGCAAATTCCTTATTCATTGGAACGGCATGAGGTCTTGGGCCAACTATCGCCATTTCACCCTTCAGCACATTCAATAACTGAGGCAGTTCGTCCAAACTACTTTTTCTAAGAAACGCCCCCACTTTTGTGACTCTTGAATCTCCTTTACAAGCCTGTTTGAAATTGTCCTCTGGTTCAAATTTCATACTCCTGAACTTCAGACAATAAAACGGCACTTTGTTTTGACCGTGCCTGAGCTGCTTGTAAAAAACAGGTCCGCGAGACTCGACCTTTATAAGCAAAGCAATCATTGGAAACAACCAAGAAGCAACAAGAACTAGAAATATACTTACCAAAAAAAAGTCGAAAACCCTTTTGGCAGTAACCTGAGAACTGTCTAAAAGATTGACCGAGTACCGATTAAGGACAAAATCGGCAGAAAAGCGTTCAACGCCGCTAAGTTTTGAAATTGTTGTAGCCATGATACCAACTTTTATTATTTAAAAAACCCGAATGATCTTGGGGCTGTTTTGGTGATTCCCCGGTATAAATCTATGGAATAAACATCTAATTATCCAAATGAATTGCATTTCTTTTTATTTGAAATGCATTTTTATACGGTAACCAAATTTTTTGTTGTCTTGGAAAGAGCAAGTTTTCAACAAAAAATGAAATTCATAAATGACTGATATAATGGCATTTAACAACTAGGTTTTCGTTGCGTGCGAAGCACGAACAATGAAACCGCTGTTGCACGAAACCGTGAAGTTCTTATGGGGATTGAGTCGGAATTTTTGGAGACAAACGATGTATCCGATTAGGTTAAAAAGTAACCGCAGCTAGCAGATTCAGCATCGAGTCAAAAAAAATAAATCATTTTTAGCCTTTCCGGATCTGTTTTGGAAGGGCTTTTTTGTGGCTTGGGCATAGCTTTTCCAGCCCGATCAAAATCAGGAATTAAAATTGGGTCGGGACAGCGGAAAAGACTGCCTTTGGCGGGCCACGCTGGGGTAGGCGCTGAATGCTCACCATGCTTTCCTTCTGGCAGCAGGGACAGTACCTCGGATTGTAGATTTCCAGAATCCTGATTTCCTTTTCCGGAACCGGTATTCCGAGTTCCTGATGGATCAGGGGAATGGTGATCTGCTTAGCCGAACTTCCCAATATCCCAAAGTGCCGGATCCGCACCAGTCCTTTGGGAAGAATATGCATGGAGAACCTTCGGATAAACTCCAGATTGTCCAGACTCATCTCCAGCTTCTGTGCTCCCTGACGGTAGTCTTTGTAGCTAAAAGTGGTCTTCTGGGAATCAATGTCCAGAACGCGGTAGTTGGAGATGGCAACCTTGTGGGTGTATCGGCCCAGATATTCCAGCACTGCCTTGGGATGGCCAAAAGGCCGCTTTGCATACACCACCCACTCTTTTTGGAAAAGGTGATTGATCAGTTCCTTTTCCGGTTCGATCCTTGCCTTGAGCGCTTTCACATACTTGGCCCGAAAAACTTTGCTCATCGCCTTGACCGGAAACAGGTACTTGCCTTGGGTTTTGGCAGTCTTCCACTTTCCGTCCTTAGTCAGTCCGCCTCCCGGCACTATACAGTGCAGATGGGGATGCAGCATCAGGGTTTGCCCCCAAGTGTGAAGAATAGCGATCATCCCGGCTTTGGCTCCCAGATGCTTCGGGTCTTTGGCAAAGCAAATGACCGTCAGCCACGCCGCTTCAAACAGGCTGTCATAGACGGCCTTGGGATGGTACATCGCCAGGGGATTCAGCGTGTCGGGTAAGGTAAAGACCACATGAAAGTAGGGAACCGGAAGCAGCTCGGATTCCCGATCTGCCAACCAGCTCTCCCGGTTCTTTCCCTGACACTTTGGACAGTGTCTGTTGCGACAGCTGTTGTAGCTGATCCTGACCGTACCGCATTCGCTGCAGGCATCGACGTGCCCTCCCAGGTCGGCAGTCCGGCAGCGTCTCAGCGCAGACAGTGTACGCAGCTGCCAGCGGTTGATCTGGGGATGGTTTTCCACCTCGGTCCAGTGCTGTCGGAGCACTTGAGCCACTTCGAAGGTGGCTCTCAACGTCTGGACAGGTACAGTCGATCAAGCGGGCTAAACGCACGGCACTTGTCCGTCTGGGCCACATGGAGATAGATCATCGTGGTATCGATGGACTCATGGCCGAGCAGGTCTTTGATGGTCAGGATATCCAAACCTTCTTCCAGCAGATGGGTCGCAAAGGTGTGCCTGAGCGTATGCACGTTCATCGGCTTTTGGATCCCGGCCTTCTTTTTGGCTTCATTCACAGCCCACTGTACACCCCGCTGGGAATAGCGGGAGTCGAAGTCACCACCGACCCGGCCTTTGATCTCCTGATCTTTGCTGTTGAATACCCATTCTCGGGGCTGCTCGGGTTCCAGATAGGCTTTCAGTCCACGGATCAAAAGGTCCGCCAATGGAACGTAACGATCTTTCTTGCCTTTGCCATCCTTGACGTGAAGGACTTTCCGGTCAAAGTCCAAGTCAGCAATCTTCAGATTCCGAACTTCGAAGCAGCGAAGCCCACAGCCATACAGCAAGCCGATCAACACCCGATGCTTGAGCAGTTTGGGAGCCTTGAGCAGTCTGCGGACTTCTTCCTGGCTTAGAACAATTGGAAGCTTCTTGCACTGCTTGATGGTGGGCAGTTCGATCCGTTTGTCCTTCATCCCTTCGATCCGATAGGCGAAGCGAAGAGCATAGACGGTGAACTTGAAGTAGGAATCAGAAGGTGTGTTGTGCCCCTTCTTGACAAGATGCAGGTAATCATTGATCCGGTCTGGATCCACTTCAGTAGGCAACTCATTGAAGTGAAGGGCGAGTTTAGCCAAATGGCGCCCATAGTTGGTTACTGTGCTTTGACTTTTGCCAGCCACTGTAACTTTTTGCTCAAACTTGGCCAGTAGTTCAGTAAATCCTGCTACATTGGAACAGGCGGTCTGGAGGAGGTTTTGTTTTTTTTCATGATTAATATGAGGTTAAGTATGAATCAAAATTTACCTCTTTCCGGCTGCTTATCTGCAAGAACCACCGCAGGTTTAGTGCAACAGTTGCTTGTGTCGTAGGCTTTCTCAGAGGTTTGAATCTTTGGGCATAGAAACTCTTGAATTTTTTTTTAAAAATCAGGCTAATTAGGCCGCTTAATCTTTTTTAAATTTTGAGGTCGACGATGACCAAATATTAACTGATGAGTTTTAGGCGATTTTCTGTTCCAAAATCGGGCTACATCTATCAGCAGAGCGGAGTTTCTGTTTTTTTGAAGAGACCGTTGGAGTAGAAAAAAAGAGTACTTCAATTTTACATGCCGTGAACTTGATGCTTTGGCAGGTTAATCCAAGCTATTTTTGGACGTTCATCTCTTTCATTCCCGTCAGTTCTTCGGCAATATCCGAGTCATGGTGGTCTAAGGTATTTCAGGTTGTTGGGTACCTCGAACAGCTATTGTTTCCCCAGCGTGGTAGAAACACTGTTTGACCGAACTGATTGCCCTTAATTGCAAAAACCGGCGAAACTGACCCCCATTAGCCGGACTAAAGTGACCCCCGCT